>JANSWY010000033.1 GCA_024743255.1 bacterium
ATCTTCACCGGAAAATATCCGATCAGAAACAATCTTACCAATGGCATCAATATCCAGAAACCGGGTAGCAGAAAGTTATTAGAACCAAGAACCAACCAATGGCTCGATAGTACTGAAACCACATTCATAAAAGCACTTCAATCCCGAGGATATGAGACTGCTTTCTTTGGCCATTGGAAATTTGAAGGGAGCCCCCAAGGAATAAAAGCTGATGCAGCTAGCTTAGGCTTTAACATTGCTGAAATTACTCCAAAAGGCATATCAACACCAGCCAATGATCAACACCTGGTGAAGCAACTTACGGATAAATCCATCGATTTTATAAAGCAAAGGAAAAAGAGTCCATTTGTGCTATTCCTATCGCATCATACTATAAGTGAGCCATTAGCAGAACAGGAAGATTTGATCGCCAATTACAATGAAGATCCATTATCACAAAGTGATGAAAACAATGCTACTCTTGGGGCTATGCTGGAGAGACTTGACAACAGTGTTGGTGATATTATTGAAACATTAAAATCTCAATCTCTACTAGACAACACAATTGTCATTTTCTGTTCCGATAATGGAGGTAATCAAAAGTTAATATCTCAGGGAAATTTCAAAGGAGGTAAAGGGACACTTTATGAAGGTGGAATAAGAATACCATTGATTTTTAGCTGGCCAGATAATATTCGAAGTGGTTTAGTAAACAACGCCAAAGTTTCTACAATAGACTTCTCCCCTACCATACTAGCTTTGACAAAGACAAGTACAATCGATTCTGACTTTGACGGATTAGATTTATCCAAAATGCTTTTGGAAGGTCGAGGTGTATCAAGAAATACGCTTTATTGGCATTATCCTCATTACAATAATGAGAGTGGTATGTCTCCAGCTGGAGCAATTCTTAGCAGTAATTATAAGTTAATTGAGTGGTATGAAGGGAGATATGGTTTATCTAGACGTTATGTCGAGCTCTATGATTTAGAAATGGATCCAACTGAGAGCGAAAACCTGGTTAGAAAACAACCTCAAAAGGCAGATGAATTGCTTAAGTACCTGCAATCCTGGAGACAAGTAATGGGCGCCAAAATGCCTTCTGAGCGAAGAATAGATTTAGGCAGTATACAATAAGTAGACTTTTGTCTATATTTTGTCATTATTCATCTAATTTTCTCGGAATCATTATCTAGAAAAGGAATAGATTTGTTAATATAGTTAAAGAATTTACTCAGGAAATAACAAAGTCATTTCGCTATGGACTTAATTATTATGGCCAGTGTGCCAGCCCTAATGTTGTTTATATCACTTATCCTTTTTTCGGAAAAGAAAGGCCTTAAGGTTGTAGAAGGTGGTTTATATACTATCAAAAATGCGAAGGGACAGTATGGCATGCTCAAAGTGCTTAAGATTGAGGACAACTCTGTTCTGCACAGCCTTGTGTTCAGACAAATGTTTCACACCAGACCTAAGAGAGTACAATTCTCAGCATTATCTACAAAACCTAGATACATCAAAATAGAAAAGAGAAAATTCAGTAAATGGTATGCTGAGTTACTTGGCACTATGGAAGTAAAACCGAGAGAAATCACCAGATATCTTGGTTCTTAATTAATACCAATAATCACTCAAATTTCTTTATATCTTAGCGGTTCAATTAGACCGCAATGAAAAATAGTAAAGCTGCTTTAGGGTTTATCTTTATCACTGTAATGGTGGATGTAGTTGGAATGGGGATTATTATACCTGTTCTTCCTAACCTTATTGCAGAATTGATTGACGGATCTATTAGTGACGCATCAATTTATGGAGGTTTTTTAATCTTCGCCTATGCAAGCATGCAATTTTTATTTGCTCCTGTTCTTGGAGGACTTAGTGATCAATATGGCCGAAGACCTGTACTACTAATCTCATTATTTGGCTTTGGCATTGATTACATATTTCTAGCGCTAGCACCAAATATATGGTGGTTATTTATTGGAAGAATAATCTCAGGAATTGCTGGAGCCAGTTTCACCACAGCATCAGCTTATATTGCAGATGTTAGCCCACCAGAAAAGAAGGCTCAAAACTTTGGACTTATTGGTGCTGCTTTTGGGTTAGGGTTTATTATTGGTCCGGCAATAGGTGGCGTATTGGGAGAATACGGTTCGAGAGTACCTTTTTATGCTGCTGCAGCTCTGACACTCCTTAATTGGTTATATGGTTATTTCATTCTTCCAGAATCTCTTTCTAAAGAGAATAGAAGAAAATTTGATATATCCAGGGCAAATCCCATCGGTTCATTAATTCAACTTAATAAGTACCCTGTATTATTTGGAATGATAGGTGCATTAATCCTGTTATACATCGCAGCTCATGCCGTACAAAGTACCTGGTCATATTTTACAATTGAGCGATTTGATTGGTCTCCAAAAGATGTTGGGTGGTCCCTCGCTTTTGTAGGTCTGCTAGTCGCAATTGTTCAGGGTTATCTCATAAGAATTGTAGTCCCAAAAATTGGAGAAAATGCAGCGGTTTATACTGGTCTAATTTTCAATTCTGTTGGCTTAATTCTATTCGCTTTTGCCTCTGAAGGTTGGATGATCTATGCATTCCTTATTCCGTACGTTCTTGGAGGTCTTGCAGGCCCTTCAATTCAGGGTATTATGTCTAATCAAGTAACAACAAATGAACAAGGTGAATTACAGGGAGCACTAACAAGTCTGGTTGCTGTAACATCAATAATTGGTCCCCCCATGATGACAACCATCTTCGCCTATTTTACAGATGTAACCGAAGGGCAAATCTATTTTCCTGGAGCACCTATGCTATTAGGCGCTATACTTTCAATAATCAGCATCTGGTTTGTTCATGTCACATTTCAGAAGGTACAAAAATTGAAGCAACAATAGATTGAATCAATAATTCATTTTTTTCCTATATTAAGGACTTATTCGACTGACCAATGGCTAGAAATCCCTGGAAACTCTTTAGAATATTTTTGAAAGATCTTTTTGATCTGCATGAAGGTAAAGAGGAAGAAGAAAAAACTATCGCAGACATCACCAAAGGAGTTGAGTTTAGAGGAACCAATCTCTGGATTCTAATCTTTGCAATTTTAATAGCTTCTATTGGACTGGATGTTAACTCAACTGCTGTTATTATAGGTGCAATGCTTATATCTCCGCTGATGGGACCTATTATGGGTATTGGCCTTGGCGCGGGAATTAACGATTTACCACTTGTAAGGAAGTCTTTATTCAATCTTGCCATTGCGGTAAGTATAAGCGTCATAACTTCTGCACTCTATTTTCTGGTAACACCTTTGCATGAAGCTCAATCAGAATTATTAGCCCGAACTTACCCAACACTATGGGATGTAGTGATCGCATTTTTTGGTGGATTGGCAGGGATTGTCGCAGGATCAAGAAAAGAGAAAAGTAATGCAATTCCCGGAGTGGCAATTGCAACAGCTTTAATGCCACCTCTTTGTACAGCCGGGTATGCTTTAGCAAATGGTAATTGGTTGTTCCTGGCAGGTGCATTCTACTTATTCTCAATTAACAGTGTATTTATTACAGTAGCCACCTTTTTAATAGTTCGGTTACTGAATTATCCTAAAAAGCAATTTGAAGACTTTTCAGCGGAACGAAGAGTTAAAAACTTTATAGCATTCTGTGCTCTGATAACCATTATACCAAGTATTATAATGGCTTATAATCTGGTAACGAAAACCATATTTGAGCAAAACTCAAAACAGTTTGTTAGCAAATTCTTTGATTATGAGCAGACCCAGGTCATCAGACAGGAAGCAGATGCCGAATCTCAAACTATCGAGGTAACCCTTTATGGAGAACCAATTGGTGAAAATGAGATAAACAGAATCAACTCCGAGTTAGAGAAAAATGGTCTAAATGGTGCAACACTTATTGTACAGCAAGGGTACATCCCTAAAGACACAATGAGCGACGAAACTTTTGTCAGAATCGAGCAGGACATAAAAGTAGGAATCATTGAGGAAATGTATGAGAAGAATAATGAAATCATCAAGGGGAAAGAAGAACAAATAAGCTTCCTTGAGAATGAAATCTTGAAATACAAATCAAAAGAATTACCAGTTGAAGACATTAGTCGGGAGCTCAAAGCGCAGTACAACACAGTCACTCAGTTTTCAATCACTAATTCGGTGATATACGAAATGGATAGCATCAAACCGGACACTGTATGCCTGGCTTATGTCAAATTTTCAAAAAGACCCAAAAACTCTGACCGTAAGAAAATTGAAGATTGGTTAAAAGTCAGGACTAAAACTAATTCATTGAAGCTATTAGTCTATTGATTTATTGGCATCAAACTCAAAAATCATTGGTATAATTTGATCAGCCTGAAGCCTGGAGAAGTACTTAACTTCATCTGCTGTCCAAACTATATTTCTTCCAAAATTAAAGTCTTCACTTCTGATCATATCGAAAGTAGTTTCTGAAGATTGTACCAGCGAAGCAAAATCAACTTTGGTGATATCTCCTGGGGAGACAAAGACATATAACTTAAAAAAGCTCTCCTCGGTTATTGTGTAATGATTGGACTCGTCAGGAAGAGAATAGTTCCTGAATGTATGTTCAATCAAAGCACTCCTCCAACCAGAAGATGGGTATATGGGTGAAACCTCTCCTTCTTCTCCCTTGTAATACACCTTTACATAAACAGGTTTGTTGGATTCTCCTTTGATTTGAAAGGCAAAATTATCTTCTCCTACAATTGGATAAAATACCCCTTTTTGTTTTCCTGGTTCAATTTTAACCTCAGTACTATCAGCCAATTCCAACGAAAACTTTCCAGTATAACTCAGTGGCTCATCTCCAGAGTATTTAGTCTCCATTGAAAAGCCATATCTAACAAATTGAACTTCCTTGTAAGGGATCCACATATATCCCTCGTTTCCCCAGTCACTTCCCCAACTATTCAGCACTTCAAAAGAACCACCAAATTTCTCATCGTCAAAGCTCACAACTACCATGGACTGAAGTGGAAGTGATTCATCATACAACTCAGTAGGTTGCCATGATTCTTTGGCGTTTTGGAAAGAAAAAGGCACATGCATCGCAATCAGTACAGGTTTATCTAATGCCAGCTTTGATTTAATTCTCTCCAACTTAGTTTGATCAGGATCAGATCTGTTGAATAGTTTTTGATAGGAATAGAAATTGGATCTAGATGCTTTCTCCAAAGCTTTTTTACTCGACTTAGATGGACAGATATCTATGTAATCCAACAGATTAGGCATCCCAAATTCCGAAACTAGATGCAATGCGGTTCCAAGTGGCACCTCCTCCTTACAAACATCAATACTATCAGCGAATAGCATATTAACAAAATATGGAGACTTCATATTTCGTGTAGTTTCCTTTTTGTTAATTCTCCCATATCCAATGGATTCCAAAATAGTAGCCGAACCAGCTACAGACCATCCAACTGAATGTTTAAATTTCAATTGATTACCAGCCTTAGGAGCAAATTGTTTCAGAGAATATGATTTGGGTATGGACCCACGAAAACCCTGACCTAAAACAGGCAGGCTATCATATATAGGATCCTCCATTTTTGAACCTGCAGTATGTTGTTGCTGCGAGAAACAAAATAGTGGAAATAGTATAAGTAATGCTATTAGTCTAATTCGCAACGAATATAAAGTCACTTCCAGGAGCATTATCACCAAATTCACCAGATCTAGGCTGAGGTACAAGCGCCTCAAAATAGGTCATCAACTCTGTATAAGTCAATATTTGATCAGACCCACCATAGTTTCTCAAGGCTTCCAGGAACTTCCTCGCAAATGGAGAATGAGCTCCAGGAGTTCCATCCGGCACATATTCCTTTCCTCCTGATGTCAAATACTTTCTAGTTTTATATTTTAGTTTTCTTTGGATAAACTCTGTTTTGGTCAACTCAAAAAACTGATTTTGTCCTCTACTACCAGCCCTTGCAATTTGCTGATCAAACGTACCACCAAAACAAGCATCCAACAAAACAAGTGTATGTTCGCATGGTATGTTATTAATGTAATCCCTTAAAGCAGAGTGAGAAATATAGCTATCACTTACAATATCATCTAACCTTGAGTCTTGTGCCGCCAAATAACCCATTTTGGTGATTTCATCAAACTTACCATGCCCTGCAAAGAAAACGAGAAGCTGATCTTTTGGCAAGTAAGTTTTAGCAGCGTATTCCCTAATCTTCTCAAGAATTGTAATTCTCTTTGGGTTTAAGATCAACTCAACTTTGAACCCATAATAACTTTCCAATTCTTCTTTAACAGCCTTAGCATCAAACACAGGATTTGACAAATCATTCCACTCATCGTATTCATTTATGGCGAAAATAAGAGCGTAATCATTTCTTTCAATGATATCAAAATTGTAAGATATAGTTCGGGAAACTGTAGCTTCTCCACCTTCTTCATTCAAAACTGTAATTTCAAATTCATTTTTACCCTCCACCAGGTTTACCTGCTGCTCCACTATCTCCTGTGATCCTGAATTTGAAATCCCGATTCCCCTCGACATTCTCACATCCTGTCCATTCTGAAGAATTCTTACTTCCGAAATAGGAGAAGGACTTTGAACCGATAGCTTTAACGCCATTGTCTTTTGTTTACTCACCAGATTTTCTTTAATTGGATTCATCCAGGTAACAACCGGAGCTCCTGGAGATATATCAACACTAATAACTTCTGATTTTGCTGAAAAGTCCTGGCTGAATACAAACAATGGCGCAACTACGGCCATTGCAATAATTAATACCTTTTTCATCTTTTTATGATTTTGCGTGAGATAGTTTGTCCGTCTGGTGTAGTAATATTTAACAAAAGAATTCCATTTAAGCTGGAATATTGTTGCATTGACATCTGTAGAGTATTAGATCCCTTCAGTGCCATAAAATCCTGGTTAACCAGTACCTGACCATTTAAATTGGTAAGTTCGCAATTGACCCAACCATCCATATGACTATACATTTCTATATTGATGTGATCCTCAACTGGATTTGGATAAAGTAATGAAATAGTTGAGAAATCCAAATTTAGGTACTCAAATAATTCATCTTCCCTACCGAAAACAAGCTCATACATCAAATTGGAGTCGTTCTTAATCGATATTTCCTGAACCTTTGAAAGGTCAACAACTCTGGAAGAACCACGATCAACTAGTAACAAACTGTATTGATTACTTAATGGTTGGTCCCAAGCCAAAGTGAATTCTTTCTCATTCAAGGTGGAATTAACATTTAAATCCCACTTAACAATTCTATCATTAGGCTTAATATTCCTGGTGAACTGATTATCCACTACCAACGAAAGGTATTCCGAGAATTTAGGAGCTAGATTTAAGTCATGGTGGTCAAATACTTCAGAAGCACTTCTATTTAACCCAACCCCTGCGATATTATGAACTAAGTCTTTTCCTTTTAGATAGAAAGTCAATTCCCAATTTGACGCATTTAGGTTGAATGAAGAAGGTTCTTCAATAGAGTAATCCTCTCTCCCCGATCCATTACTTGCTGTGACAGGAATTACAAAATTAGGAGACCCGGAATTGACCTGAAGCCATGCACCCTCAAATGGACTAAGTGCAGATCTATTTACCTCACCAGATACATAACCAATCAGATTGGTAGATACGTCTCCAGATGAAATATAGCCATTATCAATATTGTACTGTACAACTTCACTCCATGTCAGGGTACCAATGAATGGATTTCCGATGAGATGATAACCGGTAGAGTTTAATGGAAACCTATATTCTCCTGCTATAAGGTTTACGCTTTCTCCTCCTACCATTAATGATACTGGATCTTTACTAAGGTAAAAATATCCAACACCAGCACTCAAAGAATTAAACTGATTCAAATCCTGATAACTTCCATTGTTCCATCTTAGCAATCTCCATTTCGTTTTATCATAAGTTCCCAACTCATCGAGCAAAGCGCTTGCACTTGGATTGTTAAATGGAAATGCGATAATTCTATAATTCTCTACAGAAGTACCAGATGAAACATTTGTGATTGTTCGGCTATCATCTGCAATCACAACTTTAGTCGTAAAAATGTCTGTGGAAGCAGTATTTCCTACTCCATCAATCGCCTGGAAGTAATAGTTGATTCCTATGTTATCTAAATCATTTGCCTGAAACACCTTGGAATAATTCCCATCTGTATTTGCTTCTAATTCTTCCGAACTAAAGCTACTTTCAGAAGACTTTTTATAGAATATACTCACTGATTCCAGTCCAAGATTATCTGTAGCTCTTGCAATTACTTCTAAGTCACCTCCTCCAGATGCATCATACGTAGATGGAGTTGTAAGCCCTTGCACTTGTGGGTCTTCATTATCAACAAGTGCTGTGACCTCTACAGTCCATGTTTCTGATGTAGTTCCGTCCTCAGCCCTAACCAGGTAAGAAACAGGTCCCTGAGAGAAATCTACTGCTGTAGAACCAGATTCTTGTTCAATGGTATTGACAAAAGCTGTTGCTCCAAAGGACAAATCGTAATTTGGAACTAAATTATTAAGAGATGTTCCAACTGGCATTTCCAGGCTTATAGACCTTGCACTATTATCATAAGATGTTGCCGTATTTTGCCCATCAATTTCAAATAAAGTTATTTCAGTATCAATGTTTGGTGATATTTCCAATTCAACAGTCCAGGTTCTTTCTGTTCCATCCTGTGCCCTAATTAAATATTCAACAGGACCGGAATTGAAATTATTTGATGACACACCGCTTGTTTGCTCCGTACCTCCTACAAATGCTGTTGCATCGCCGGATAGCTCATAATCTAATATCAAATTTGGGAAACTTGCCTGATTGTATACACCTATAGTCCATGAGGCAATATCCGAATTAACTCCGTATCCAATTAGATTGATATCACCAACATTATTTACTGCTAAAGACTTGATGTCAGTAGAATCATTTAAAGCTACAGATACATTTACAGTCCAGTTTTTTACTACGGCTAAATCCTCGGAAGTAACCACATATGTAGCAGAGCCTGATGAGAAATCAACTTCAGTAGCAGCACTTTCCTGAGAGACATCATTCACAGTAGAAGTAGCACCTGGTGACAACACAAATTCCGGAACTAGATTAGTACGGTCTGTTGCATATACCACTTCGATATCAACTACATCTTCAGTGGTAGAGAAGATTGCATCTCCATTTTGTTGTGGTAATGAAAACTGTACCATTTCGGCCTCATTATTCACCGGTCTATTCACATTTATTGTCCAATCCTGAGTTGTTACTCCATCTTCAGCAACAACTCGATATATTACATCATCCGTAAAGTCGTTTACTGTAACACCACTTTCCTGTAATACATCAGACACCAGTACGGAAGCTCCATTTGAAAGTGTGTATTCCGCGGTAAGGAACCTTTCATCAGTGGATTCATTTATTAAAAATGAAATGGTCGGAGCATTTGTAAAGTCTGCAGATGCAGTGTCTTCTAAAAATGCAAAAGTTGTGATTTCAGTATCTGTGGCACAGGTAATGTCTGTTCCTGAGAAAAATCCAGTTGCAATGACATTATCCTTCCACGTATTGTATTGAGATGACGAGAATGGCTCACATATATTTGTGTTATCAAATCCTACCAATGTCAATGTTCCAGAAGTAGTAAGCTCTACAGGAAAGGCACCAGACAAATCATTATAAGCGACAAACAGTTGCTCTAACCCTGTCAAATTATCTAGAGAAGAAGGTATTTCTCCCGAAAGTGAGTTACTATCAAGATATAAATTCCTTAGACTTATATTATCTCCAAGGCTCGGTGGAATCTCACCTTCAAGGTTATTACCTGCTAAACCAAACGTATTTATTTGAGTCCAATTTTGAAAAATATCTGGAATATTTCCCGAGAGGTTGTTTCTACCTAAATCAAAATTAACCATGCTCTCAAAGTTCTCAAAATCTGAAGGTATTTCGCCAAATAGATTATTATCCTGAAGTTCTAAAATGGATAAGTCAAATAAGTTGGCTAACAACCCTGAAGTAAGCTCACCATTTATATTATTGTTTGATAAATATAATTCTGTCACACAGCCACCATCATTTACTACTACTCCACTCCAATGAAACAAAGGTGTTGTATTTGTCCAATTACTATTTTCGAACCATGACTTACCGCTAGTTATGTTATAAAATGTAGTTAAAATTCCTCGTCCATTAGTTGAGCAAATAGACTCAAAGAAGTAATCAGCACTGTACCAGCTAGCATCATTAAATGCTATGTCAGTGGACCTCATATCATCCTGTGTAACTTGTAGTTGAATGTATGCATTGTCATAGTTTACCCCTCCAGAAACATCAGCAATCAAAATATAATAAACAGGATCCGAGCTCATGGCTTGATTAAAGCCATCCAAGGATATACTATTGGTGCCATCCACAATTGTCAACCCAGTCAGTTGCACGTTATCATCAGTTGTCTCATAACTATCATCAGTAGACTGAATTACCCGGAAGTTAGAAAGTTCGCCTTCCAGTGTGCGTGTATAGTTGAATGTCACCCCATCAAAAGTTCCACCATCCTCAGACGTAACCATCCATTTAAATAATGGAACATCCGTTTCTGAATCCAGCAGGTAGTATCTCTGCTCATCATACAACCCTGAAAACAATGCATTATCACAAGTAAATCCAGTAGGATAGTATTGGTTGCCTAATGCATCTTTCCATGCGGTATAATTTGCATCCGTAGTAACTTCGCATAGCCCGGTAGTGAAAAATGCAAACTGTAACATGGAAGTTAGGTTACTATAACTTACCGGGACAGGACCAGTCAAAGAGTTTCTGTGCAACCATAATATTTCCAGATTGGTTAAATTCTGTAAATCCGGAAGTTGACCTGTAAAAGCATTATCACTTAAATACAATTGGGTAAGGCTGGTCATATCATTCAGATACGCCGGAATTTCTCCTGAAAAATCGTTATCCCTAAGATTCAGAATTGACAAACTTGTTAGGTTACTAAAGTCAGGAAAAGATCCAGATAATTCATTACCGTACATGGACAATGTAACCATGTTTGTAAGGTTATTAAAAGTAGAAGGTACAGAACCAGATAAATTGTTACCATTTAAAGTAAGGAATGTCAAGTCGGTCAGATTCCCGATTTGATCAGGAATTGTTCCTGATAATTGAGTCCCATTGATTCTTAGAAAATAAAGGGAAGACAGGTTTCCAATCTCCACTGGTATCTCTCCACTGAAGCCATTATTACTTAATGATAATAACTGCATGTTAGTTAGATTGCCGATCTCTGTTGGTATAGATCCACCAATATTATTATTGTCTAGGTTAAGGTGAACAAGAGAAGAAAGATTACCTATTGACGTTGGAATTTCTCCAGTCAGCTGATTCCCCCAAATCACCCATCTTTGAAGATTTGTGAGGCTTTCAATTTCATAAGGAATTGCTCCGCTAATATTATTTTCCTGCAGGTTGATAAATCTAAGATCCGTAAGATTTCCAATTTCCCCTGGAAGATTTCCGGATAGATTATTTATTCTCAGATCAATAGCCTGAACACCTTTATCATCAACGAAAACACTGGCCGGAATTATTTCAGTAGGTCCGGATGTAGTAGATGCATCTGAAGGTAAAGTCCAGCCTACTGCAACGTGATCAGCACCTCCAAACTCTACAAAGACTGCTTCAATGTAATATTGATTACCTGCTACCAAGGATACCGTGTTTGATTGTTGTGATGCATCAGCGGTCCAGTCATATTGTGCTTGTGCAGTACCACTGGCAATTAAAGAGGCATTCCCTCTTGTATTATCTGGGCTCAGGTAAAGTTCATACTCATCATCTCCCACAATCCAGAAGGTATAATCACCAGATTCAGGAGCTTCAATAACACCTGCTATTCTTAGACCATAATTATCTCCAATATTGCTAAATGCTTCGAATTGATTTAATTCAAAAAGCTCCTCAGGATCAGAAGGAAATGAGGTGTAGTCCTTAAATGTTGCCAGATCATCTCCATTAGTGCTCCACTTTCCTGCAATCAGTCCTCCTTGAGTAATTCCCTGCCAATCGGCTAACGGTTCATCAGTCAACCAATTTTCACTTCCATACCAACCTTGACCATTTGTAGTCACATAAAATGCCTCAAGCGCTGCTCTATCCCTAGACTCCAGTGAGCTTTCAAAACTGTAAGGTCCAAATTCTATCGTAGAAGTAGCGAATACATCTGCATTAGACAAGGTAATATCACTTGACACAATGTCAAATTCAACACTTTCAGATTCACGATTCGCGGAAGATGATACATCACCAACAACAAATAGATTAGTTACGCCTGTACCAACAGATACAGTCAGTGCAGAGACCGAAATTGAATTACTACTTATTGAAAAGCTCGCAATATTTGAGTTGTCACCTGATGTGGAAAAATCATCATCAGTTGATAAAACAAGTCGTAAATCAGAGAAAGATGACAAATCTCCTGATGTAGTTAAAGTTAGATCCGTCAATTGAGTGTCAGAACTAGCTGAAACTGAAAACCCAGCAACTGCTTGATCGGTGTCCCCACCACCTAACCTGCCGTTTGTAATTCCTTTGGAAAGTCCATTTATTGTTCCAGCTTCGCAGGAAATTGTACTAGACCCATAATTTGTAATTGTAGAAGTCCAATCAGTATATGCAGTCGAGGTTGGTTCACACAATTGAGTTGATGAAATATCAAAATTTTCCAACCCTAAACTAATAATGTCTTCTGTTACAGATCCTGCCAGGGAAGTAATATCAAGGTTTATGGCTTTTACATTTGGATTAAAATAGAGAAACTCTGGAAACCCACCGGTAATTCCAGTGTTACCGGCCACAGAAAACCTCTCCAGGTTTACCAGGTTTTCAAGCTCGCTTGGAATTGGTCCTGTCAAAGAGTTGTCTTGTAAATAAATCTCAGTCAACGTTTGAATGTTCCCTAAAGAACTTGGGATTTTACCTTCAAAACCGCTACCTGATAAGTCTAGTAATTGCAAACTGGATAGGTTTTGAATAGCATGTGCAATGTCACCAGACAATTGATTATCACTTAATCGTAATTGCTCTAGTGTGTTTAGAATGTACAGTACTGAAGGAACCCGCCCGCTAAATTGATTACTCTGCAATGATAGTGCTACAATTGAGGTCATATTACTTAAACTTGAAGGAAGACCTCCAGAAAGTTGATTAACTGCCAAATCGAGATTTCTGGTTTCCAACAAAGCACCATAAGGGATTTCAGGCATCTCACCAACAATATTATTGTTGTTGAGTACGATCTCTGATACACATCCATTTTCATTGGTAGTAATACCATACCAATCAGATAATGGCACTCCATTTGTCCAACTATCATTATTAGTCCAGGAACCACCGTTAGTGGAATTAAACAGATTGATTAAATAAGCTCTGTCATTTGAAGCACATATAGTTTCAAAAATAAAGTTCTCACTACTCAAAGTCTCACCTG
Source organism: bacterium (assembly GCA_024743255.1). GTDB lineage: Bacteria > Bacteroidota > Bacteroidia > Cytophagales > Cyclobacteriaceae > JANSWY01. The sequence goes on from JANSWY010000033.1 coordinate 13,486, forward strand.
TAACTGTTCCGTCTTTCAGAGTGATGTTATCAGCCGACAATGTAATCTGAATAGCAGAAGAGTTGTGACTGGCATCTTCAGAAATATCGGTTACCAGAAAGAAATAAAGCTCAGATGTAGTAAGAGGTTGCTCCATATTGGTGAATTCAACAATATTGCTTCCGGTCTGCTGAGCATAGTATGGCTCCATTGAATAATCAACTTCTGAAGTTGAGGAAACATATAATCTGGAGGTTGCAAGTTGCAAGTCTCCTGTTAAATCGATATTAGTATTGAACTCTACTGTGGTAATTGTATCCTGCCCATCTGAGGTAAGCGTAAATGCCATCAGAATATTGTTGGTAGAGCTTGCCACAAGTGGATTCTCAGTAGTCAAGTCCGTTGTACCTGCCAGTGTCACAGTTCCCATTACTTTCTCCTCACCATCATTTAATTCCATGGTGCCCGAAAACGATAACAAGGTGTTAACAGTAAATAAAAGTGTAAATATATATTTCACGTGAGTTGAATTAGGTCTTGATTGAGATGATTATTAGTTGCTTGGTGGTCCCGGAGGGTTTGGTAGATCCGAATCTTCTGTAGGATCATCATCACCTCCTGCTACCAGGAAGTAAGTTCCCGCACCTACAGCTGCCGTCAAAGGAATTAAGATTTTTCCAGCTCCACCAGATCCCTTAATGGTAAAAACATCTGTAAGGAATGACTCAGAGGTCTTGTTGGTATTGGTAAGCTTAAGCTGGTAAGCCTTCCCTTTATCAATGTCCTTACTTAAAAACCATTCGTATACATGTAAGTTGTCTATTGTACCGATGCTTAAATAGTAGACTCCTTCTCTGTATAGATCTACTTTTATTTTATCGTTATTATCGCCTCCAGACCATTGAATAGATACAGATTTCCCTGCTTTGGCTCCAGGGACATTATCAACCATGTTGATTGGCAAATAAGAAACAGACCCTCTGACTTCAACCTGAATATCACCGGTATAGCGCTTCAATTCTTTTCTAACATCCCAAATTGCTGTAAGGCTGGTGCCGGAGGAACTAATATCTTTTCCAATATCTCCTTCCACGTAAGTTACTGGGGTTCTAAAGTTGTCATGTGAGCTGAATAATTCCAGGTTGTACTTTTCTCCTTGGATTTTTGGTGTAATTGAGAAATTCACCGTGATCTTCCCATTCAATTCATTGACGCTGTTGATCCTTATGTTCTGAGCAAATCCAGAATAGAATAAGAAGACCAAAGCAAACGGGAACAGTTTTCTTAGTAACATCGGTTTATGGTTTAGCAGTCCTTAAGAACTTAATATACTTAAAATATCTTGTTATGTCCTACCCCCGAAAATTGTAGCTAGAGATCTGACTGTGTTCCAGCATCTAGCTTTTTTGTATGAAGACTATAAAGATACTTCAATCAACATGATTTTCACACTTATTCCAATAAAACTCAACAACTAAGCGGATTGATGACAATAGTATTCAAGCACTTATGAATGACGAATACGTTAAGATTACTGCAAAAATTAATACCTAGTTAGAGCGATCTGTAAAGTCAGAATTAGACTAAAATTATTTTTTCTAAAATTCTTTCGATCGTTTATTGGATTTTAAAAACAATCTCTTACTTTTGCTCTCCCATATCGCGGGATGGAGCAGTTGGTAGCTCGTCGGGCTCATAACCCGAAGGTCGCAGGTTCGAGTCCTGCTCCCGCTACTAAGACGAAACCTCAGGAGAAATTCTGAGGTTTTTTTGTTTAAAATAAAGAACAATAATTATCAACCGTCTTTGTCCTCATTCAATTCATACTCTATGAAAATTCCCGTTAAAATTGGATTTACAATAGGCCCTGTCTTTGAAATACTCTTGGGCATCTTTTTATTGACAGAATCTATTGATTTCGATTCAGACTTACTAATGAATTCTTTAGTAGGGTTAAAAATAGCAAAGTGGTCTGCTATTCTATTTTTTCTAATTAGAATCTGGTTCATAAAACAGATGAATTCCTCACTTAAAATTCTTTGGACAGTTTTATTTATCTTATTCGGGACAGTAACTGTTCCACTCTATGCCTGGGTTCTGGATCATAAATATCAAAACAAATCTTCTTCGTTAACAGATAAAAATGAGGAAACCATAGAATAACAATCAAAAATCAAAAAACATCAGAGGAAATAATAATTATTTGGCCTTATGTGATTAATCTATCGGCACAAACTCTGTTCTACCACAAACAGGATTGAAGTAATTACACCAGTTTATCACAAAAATACCAGTTGCAGGATCTCTAAAACTCCCTCCAGCATCCTCGTGTTCTCCGTAACCTGTTTCAGAAGGCAAAAGAACTGGATTACCGCAGATATCAAAAAACTTGCCTATCCGGTCATAAGAATTCTCATCGAACCCACCCCAAAAACCACCATCGTGACTAGAAGTACGGTATTTGAAAGGTTCAGGTGAATAGTCTCTTGTAATAATTGCTTCCCGAGAAGTTTCACATCCAATTTCGTTATCACAAAAAACAGTAACGTAAGTAGTGGTAGATTCATAGGTTCCTTCCCAATCGGATGCATCAGAAGGACAAGCTACGTAAGCTATGAAACCCTCAGAAAAACTTGAAGACGAATTATCATAAAATGACAATGGATCAATATAAGAATCACTAACTGACGGTCCGGAATAAATCTGACCATCCCTTAACCTTGTCTCATTATAAAATGTTAATAAATCTCCACCCCCAATCACATCCATTGATGGTAAGTTTACTGCACTTACTAAATCTTCTGCCGAAAAGGATATATCGGTTATCGCACCTTGAGCATTAAAATCTGTAGGTAAAAAATGAAAAGCTTCTCCCAATAGATAGGTAGAATCCGATTCAAAATTGTGATACTCTACAAAAATTTTAACACTTGAGATTTCTTGTAGTGAAACAGAATGCAATGAGAAGATAATTTCCGCATTCTCTAAATCTGAATAATTCAGAAATGAATGCTCATCAGTGATATTAATCCTCATGCTAACTCCTTCATGCAATTCCGGCACAGGAGTATCATCAGTCCCACATGAGACGCAAAAAATGGTAATAAAAAATAACGCGTATAATAGTCTTTTCATGTCGCAGGTAATACAATCGTTGAGTAATATCCCCTCCTTCAGATCTGCATTACTTTTGAAACAACTTAAGTTAAAAATCCACTTATCTGAGCACATGTTTTTTTAGATGATTAAACCAGTAAATACTCCGATGATTTCACATTGACTTTCAGGCTGATTTTCAGTAACTTATAAGACGCACACAAACTTGTTCACAAAATCAAAAGCTATGAAAAGATTCCCAATCCTATTTCTAATGATTCCTGTAGTATTTTTTTTCAGCTGCAGCGACGATAGCTCCTCCGATGAAGAGGAGGATTTTTTGGCCCCACTTGTTGGCACCTGGATGATCACCACTCAAACAAACTCCGGATGCACAATGTCAGACTATAACGGTACCCTTGACTGGAACAATTCAAGTTCTTTGTTGATAACGATTACATCTGATGGATCTTATACGGTTTCAGTTTGTGGTACAGTAGATGAAACTGGTACCATTTCAGATGTTACTGAAACAGAATTAACTCTTTGCGAATCTGGAGACAATGACTGCACACCAGACTCCTATGTGCTTTCTGGAAATACGCTTACTGTTACCACATCGGATGACGAGGAGTTCCCTGGATGCACCATCAATTACACACTTGCGAAAGACACTGACCCAGCGGATCTTCTCGAACCATTTGTTGGTCAATGGACACTTACTTCCATAACTGCTTCAAGCTGTGATGACTCCTCTCAGGAGGGAACTGAGGAATGCACAGAGTGTCCAGTACTTACTATTGCTGCCAATTGTTCTTATTCTTTTGTTTTTCCAGATGATGGGAATGGATCTGATACAGAGACAGGTTACATTGTTGTTTCATCAACAACGATTTTACTTTGTGAAGATGATTCAGATGAAGATTGTGAATTTGAGGATGATGGATTAATGTATACACTTTCAGGTACTACGCTTTCTGTAGTTTCAGATGACGACAATGACCTTCCAGGGTGTAGTGTGAGTTATAACCTGGTAAAAACCAACTAACTATAAAACGAAGATCATGAAATCCTCAATCAATAATTGGGGATTTCATTTTTGAGTCAATACTCTAATATATTTGCAGAAAAAAAGCTTGGACAACTTCAAATCAGGATTCGTTTCAATCATTGGTAAACCCAATGCTGGTAAATCAACTCTAATGAATGCCTTAGTCGGGGAAAGGCTGTCAATCATAACCTCAAAAGCACAAACTACAAGGCACAGAATCTTCGGTATCCTTACCAGTGAAGATTTTCAGTTGGTTTATTCTGACACCCCAGGAATTATAGATCCACAATACACCCTTCAGGAATCCATGATGAATTTCGTTATGGAATCATTAAGGGATGCTGATGTGATTCTATGGGTTGTGGAATTAGGAGAGAAATTTGATGGAACCGAAATATTGGACAGAATTCAAAAAAGTGGAATTCCAGTGATCCTGGTTGTCAATAAAATTGATTTGGGAAAAGGCTCTCAGGTAGAGGATAAACTTAACTATTGGAAAGAAACAGTTAATGTTCAGGATATAATTGGTGTATCTGCATTGGAGAAAACAAACGTTGATCCACTATTCGATTTGATATTAAAATACACACCAGTACATCCTCCCTATTTCCCTAAAGACCAACTCACTGATAAACCAGAACGTTTTTTTGCGGCAGAAATAGTAAGAGAGAAAATCTTCCTCAATTACAAAAAGGAAGTTCCATACAGCTGTGAAGTAGTGGTTACGGAATTTAAAGAGGACGAAAAGATCATCCGGCTAAGGGCCGAAATCTACGTAGAACGAAAATCTCAAAAAGGAATTATCATCGGTAAAGGCGGAGCTGCACTTAAGAAAGTAGGTATTGAAGCCAGAAAAGACATGGAAGAGTTCTTTCAAAAACAAGTACACCTCGAGACATTCGTAAAAGTAGAAGACGACTGGAGAAAGAAGAATAAGCAGCTTCAGAAGTTTGGGTATAAGAATTGATAAGCGAGCTGCGAGGTTCGGGTTAGCGGGTTAAGAAGTGTTGTCAGTTGTCAGTTGTCAGTTGTCAGTTGTCAGTTGTCAGGCAAACGAGTTTGTAACATTACATTTTTTGATCTCTGGATTAAAGAACAGCCCCCCGGGGTTATGAAAATTAAAAGTATTGGGTACCAATGGGATCTATCATCCCGGAATTTCTATAGTTAAACGAAAAAATATCTGGAATTTTACCGCTCTGCAAGTAACTGTCAACCGTCAACTGACAACAGCCTCTACAAGCACCAAATTCTAAGCAAATAACTCGCTAACTCGAAACCCGCAACTTCCGCCTTCCGTCTTCCAACTTAAAACCCTATCTTTGTCGCTGCTTTGAAATTAGTAATCTGAATTAGAAGAAATTGGCAAATATTGTAGCGATAGTTGGACGACCAAATGTGGGTAAATCAACACTATTTAATCGATTGATCGAGAGAAAAAAAGCGATCATGGACGATGAGAGTGGTGTAACAAGAGACCGTCATTATGGTTTTGGTGAGTGGACAGGTAAATACTTCACTGTAATTGATACAGGGGGTTACGTTACAGGGTCTGATGATATTTTTGAAGAAGCAATCCGAACGCAGGTTAAGCTTGCTTTGGAAGAAGCTTCTGTTATCCTTTTCATGGTTGATTGTAAGGATGGAATCACAGGTATGGATACTGATTTTGCAAATGTTGTGAGAGAAGTAAAAAAGCCAGTTATTCTAGTTGCTAACAAAGCAGACAACCAAGAAAGAATGTTTGCTGCCAATGAGTTCTATGCGCTTGGTGTAGGTGAAGACTTATTTGCTATCTCATCACAAAGCGGATCAGGCACAGGTGATTTGCTAGATAAAGTAGTTTCTTATTTTGAGGAAGAAGGAGAGGAAAACCCGGAAGAAGGAATTCCTAGAATTGCGATTTTAGGAAGACCAAATGTTGGGAAATCTTCATTTCTTAATGCCCTGTTAGGAAAAGAAAGAAGCATTGTAACCGATGAAGCTGGCACAACCAGAGATGCCATCAACACCAGGTACACAATGTATCAAAAGGACTTCATCCTTACAGACACGGCTGGAATTCGTAAGAAGGCCAAAGTAAAAGAAGACATTGAATTCTATTCAGTTCTAAGATCCATTCAGAGTCTTCAGGACAGTGATGTTTGTATTGTAATAGTAGATGCAGAAAGAGGTCTTGAAGCTCAGGATATGCATATTATTGCATTGGCTCACAAGTACAACAAAGGCATCATGCTGATGATCAACAAATGGGACTTGATTGAGAAGGATAGTAAAACAGCAGATAAATTCAGAAAAGAGGTAGCTGAAAAGCTAGGTCCTATGAGTTACATTCCTGTAATATTTACCTCTGTAACTAATAAGCAAAGAATCTTCCAGGCCATTGAAATGGCAATTAAGGTGTTTGAGAATAGAACTAAAAAAATAAGCACCTCTGAACTTAATAGAGTGATGCTGGAAGAAATCGAAAGGTATCCGCCACCAGCATTGAAAGGAAAGTACATCAAAATCAAATACATCACTCAAATCCCTAGTAAGAGTCCTACTTTTGCATTTTTCTGCAATCTACCGCAGTACATTAAGGAACCTTATGAAAGGTATTTGATGAATAAAATGAGGGAGCATTTCGATTTCTCAGGAGTACCAATAAGATTGTATTTCAGACAAAAATAAATGACCGAAAGATCCAGTTTCCTTCCTGTATTTCAAAGGTTTCTTCCTGAAGGAGCGGCCAAATATTGTTTTGGATTATGGATGGAACTAGGATTCGAGTTTAAGATCACAAAGGCAAGAAAGACCAAGTTAGGAGATTTCAGGTTTGACCCAAGGACCAATAAATCTACTATCACGGTCAATCACAACCTGAATCCATATGCTTTTCTGGTAACGTACTTACATGAGGTAGCTCATCATATCACTCATCAGGAATATGGTCGCAAAGTCATGCCCCACGGAAAAGAATGGAAAGACAACTTTAAGAAAGTGAGCCTTCCAGTCCTTACCCCGGAAGTATTGCCGGACGAAGTATTGAGAGCGCTAGCTGGTTACCTCAAAAACCCAGCAGCTACAAGTTGTACAGATCCCAACCTCACCAGGGTCTTGAATGGTTATTCATCACAAGACAATGAAACTCTCCTAATGGACCTTCCAATCGGAAGCTACTTCCAGTTTAAGAACAAAATCTACAAAAGCTTAGAGAAGAAACGGACCCGATTAGTTTGCCAGGAACATAAATCTGGAAGAAGGTACTTAATAAATGGGGCTGCTCAGGTTATGAAGGTCGAAACGAGACCTAAAGGTTAAAAACCCACCATTTTTTATAAGAATTCGTCACAAAAACGTCTGTTAAGATAAAATTCATATTAAAATTTCACGAAACTCTTGCGAATATGGAAAATGTGGTTCTATCTTTACGTCATCAATTACCTCTCTGAGATAGTTGATTTATAAAGAATGAGGCGAGAGACAGGCTCTAAGACCCTCTGGCAACCTCCACAAATTGGAATAGGTGCCAATTCCTGATTTCTCAACAAAAGTTGGGAAGAATATAAATTGACGACATATGATTTACACAGACAATTTTAAGCACAAAAGAAAGTACCAAAGCACTCAAAACTTTGCTATGTCCTTAAGGTGTTGCTGCTGTTGTTGCTAATTCATAGCGACCAATCAATTTATTTCAAGTAACACATTTCCCATTTAACTTTTTAAACTGATTCCTGGACATGGAACATCAAAATTTTGAAACCAAAGCGATAAGAACGCAAGCATCTAAAAGTGAATTCCGAGAGCATTCCTCTCCTATTTACATGACTTCAAGCTTCACTTTTGAAGATGCCGAACAAGCACGAGCTCTATTTGCAGATGAGATTCAAGGTAATATTTACACCAGATTCTCAAACCCAAATAACAACGAGTTCATTGAAAAACTTTGCTTACTGGAAGAAACTGAAGATGGCATTGCAACTGCCTCTGGAATGGCTGCTATGTTTTCAAGTATGGCTGGATTGCTAAGCGCTGGAGATCATGTGTTGGCCTCAAGATCAGTTTTTGGCTCTACACATCAGCTATTTACCAAAGTATTTCCAAAATGGGGAATCTCTCATACATATGCAGATATACACAACCAGGACGAATGGGAAGAAAAGATTCAGCCAAATACCAAAATGATATTTGCAGAAACTCCTTCTAATCCAGGACTAGATATAATTGATTTGGAATGGTTAGGAAAGCTATCCAAGAAACATGGCCTAATTCTAAACATTGATAATTGCTTTGCAACGCCATACCTACAGCAACCAGCAAAATGGGGAGCTGATATAGTAACTCATAGTGCAACAAAATTCATAGATGGGCAAGGAAGAGCAATTGGTGGCGCTATCCTGGGAAGAAAAGATTTAATCAAGGAAATAAGATTCTTCGCAAGACATTCAGGCCCTGCACTATCTCCATTTAATGGTTGGGTACTATCCAAAAGCCTTGAAACGTTACATGTAAGAATGGACAGGCACTGTGATAATGCCTTGAAATTAGCGGAGTATCTGGAAGGCCATGATGAACTAGAATTAGTAAAATATCCGTTCCTAAAGTCGCATCCAAAACATTTGCTTGCTAAAAAGCAGATGAAACACGGCGGTGGATTGGTAACATTCGTAGTAAAGGGAGGAATCGAAAGAGGTCGTGACTTCTTGAATAGTCTTGAGATGCTTTCTTTGACAGCAAATCTTGGAGATTCCAGAACAACAGTAACCCATCCTGCATCCACAACACACTCAAAATTGACAGATGAAGAGCGTCTTGAAGTTGGAATACTTCCTGGACTTGTTCGGGTATCCGTTGGCTTGGAGAATGTTGAGGATATCATTAGAGATGTTGAAAACGCACTAATTAAAACAAGTATAAAGGAAGATGTCAGTGTATAAAATAGATATGAAATGTTGCAACATGTGTTGTATCACTTGTAGGTGTTACCTGACATAGCTATATCCGTTGAGTTCCTGATAATTATAATATATAAGCCTCTTCGGATAACCTGAAGGGGCTTTTTTAATAAAGAATTTGAATAGAAAACATAAATAGAAACAATTAAATGGCACTAGTAATCGATGATGCAGTATCCAAAGAAGCTAAGAAAGATATCATAGAGCTTCAGGATAAAATCAGAAAATTCCGATTAGGAACCATAGACGAAGAAGGGTTTAAACTTTTTAGACTTGCCCGAGGTGTTTATGGACAAAGACAACAAGGGGTTCAGATGATCCGCCTTAAGATGCCTTATGGAAAAATCACTGGAGAGCAGCTTGTAAGAATAGCTGATTTATCAGATGAGTTCAGTAATGGAAATCTCCATGCTACCACCAGACAGAACTTCCAGTTACACTACGTAACACTGGAAGACTCCCCAAAACTATGGGCAAAGCTGGAAGAGAAAGGAGTAACAACGAGAGAAGCATGTGGAAATACAGTCAGAAATATTACTGCATCCGCTTCAGCAGGTATCGATCCGGATGAACCATTCAACGTAATTCCTTACGTGGAAGAAACTTTCAAATTCTTCCTGAGAAATCCTATTTGCCAGGCAATGGGAAGAAAAGTAAAGATTGCTTTCTCATCAAGTGAAAAAGATTCTGCATTTACCTACATCCATGATTTTGGGTTTATTCCAAAAATACAAAATGGAGAAAAAGGATTTAAGGTTGTCATTGGCGGTGGATTAGGTGCTCAGGCAATGATTGCAAAAACTGCATACGAGTTTCTACCTGCTGAGGATATTATTCCGTTTATGGAAGCTGGAATCAGAGTTTTCGACCGATATGGCGAAAGAGAAAAGAGACACAAAGCAAGAATGAAATTCCTTCTCGATGAGAAAAGAGGTCTTGGTTTAGAAGGCTACTTAAAACTTGTTGAAGAAGAAAAGAAAGCCAACAAAACACAAAAGTTCTTCATAGATTATGACGAACCAGAATTCAACAAAGAATCTCTGACAATAGCGGATGCTGCTACACCTACTGATGAGACCAAGTATCAGAATTGGTTAGAACAAAATGTATCTGAGCAAAAGCAGAAAGGATTCTATTCAGTAAAAATCAAGCTTCCTCTGGGTAATATTTCTTCGAAAGATGCACGCAAATTTGTAGATGCTATCAAGGGATATGTGGCTGATGACATTAGAATCACAGTTAACCAGGGAATACTTTTAAGATATGCAGTGAAGGAGAATCTGCCTCACTTATTCAATGTGTTGAATACATTAAAATTGGCTGAACCTGGATTTGATTCAATTGCCGATATCACAGCGTGCCCGGGTACTGACACTTGTAATCTAGGAGTTACAAATAGTACAGCTTTGGCAACTGTATTAGAAGAAATGTTGATAGAGCAATACCCACATCTTGTAAAGGATTCCGAAATCAAAATTAAGATCAGTGGATGTATGAATGCTTGTGGGCAGCACATGATTGCTAATATTGGTTTCCACGGTAGCTCTATCAAAAACGGTAATTTAGTTATCCCAGCAATGCAAGTCGTAATTGGTGGTGGAGTAGCTGAAAATGGTCAAGGGTTCATTGCTGATAAAGTGATAAAACTGCCATCAAAAAGAATCCCAGCTGCAGTAGCAAATCTTTTGGAAGATTACGAAGAAAACCGACTGGATGGAGAATACTTCAACGATTACTATCAGAGAAATGGTAAAATGTATTTCTACGGACTGTTAAAGCCTCTTGCAAACGTTGAGACTCTGGATCAAGCAGACTACTCAGATTGGGGTAAGACGGAGCTATTTGAGCCAGAGATAGGTGTTGGAGAATGTGCTGCGGTAACTATGGATGTAATCACTACAGTATTAGCAGATGCTGAAGAAAAAATAGATCTCGCCGCAAGTACTTTGGAAAATGGACATTTTGCAGACTCTATTTATCACAGTTATGCAGCATTCGTGATTGGTGCAAAGGCAATACTTCTTAGCGAAGACAAAATTTGCAACACCCATATTGGAATCATCAAAGATTTCCAGGAGCAGTTTGTTGATTCCAACAAGATTGAATTGAAGTACTCTTTTGAAGAAACAGTACTTGCAATCAACAAAAATGAACCAAGTGAGGATTTCGCAAAAGAAAACCTGGACCTGGCTGTTGGATTCCTTAACAAAGTAATTGAATACAGAGGTAAGCAATTAAAAGAAGACGTATCACTTATCGATAAGAAAGTAGTCACAAACTTCTATACAGCGTAGTAGGTTACGCATCACAATTAATTTCTATTCAAACTCACCCTCTACTCGCATCTGGGTAGAGGGTTTTTTATGATCTGAATCTTTCATAAAGGATTTCCCTAACCACTCACCTATTCTAATAGAAGCCTGTAAACTGGCCCATGAGGTTAATGCCAGTATTCCCTTATCGTCATACCCAACAGTTCTTAATGCGCTGATATTTTTCTCCGAAATCTGCTGCGGTTGAAATGCAACTTTCTTCAAATAAGAAGTGGTCATAGCATTCTTTCCTAAAATAGCTACTCCTTCAGTTTTCCGCTCATCAACAACTCCAATCCATTCTGATAATGCCTCTAGAAAATCTGCTTGTGAATCTACTGGAATATGTACATTGGCTAATTTGTTTGCCTCTTTCAAAAAGGATACCCAAACATTCTTTATTCTCAAATTAGAATCTAACCAAGAAAGCCTGGGATCATCAATATCATCAGGATCATCGAAAATTCCAGGCTCAAGATTTTCTTTAGCTTTTCTTCTAAGAAATAATGAATTGATCTTCCTCAACACTGATCGAACCAGCTTAAACTCGACTGATAATGGTGAGTCCTTTAAGAATATTTCAACCAGATGATTTACGTAATTAACAAACAGAGCAGTACCAATAATTTCTGGAGCTTCCTCTTTGCTGAACGGTGTGTTTCTTACAAAATAGGATTCTTTGTTTGTATGACTCAGGGCCCAATAAATTAACTTCATTTGCTTCTGGTCTACTATTTCAGAAAGATCGCAGACCGGTAAACCCGCTGCTCCCTTTTTATCTCCCAGAGCTCCAAGCATTGCCGCATGTTGGTCTATGCAGAAAGTACAATCATTTGACAAGCTGACAGCTGTGGCTATTGATTCTTTATAATTCCGCTCAACATGCTCCTTCACCATTACAGTTTCTCTCATCACATTCCACCATGCCTGAAGCAGAGTTGGGTGAAGTGAATGTATACTGGCGGGATCACCTCCAGGTAGTTTCCCTACCGGAAGAAAGTCCCTACTGATCATGCGATATACATTTGCCAATAATCCAGAGGATCTTGAGGCACTGACGGGTTTGATGTATCTCATTCCACTCTAATTCTCCTGAAGCAAATATGAGAACTCACCAAGGAAATGAAAATATTAGTAGGTATACATTAGGGAGACATTGAAGGTTTTATGCCCCAATTCTGCGAGAAATGAGGCCTTTTACCTTAGAATGAAAAAAACCAGGCTTTTGTGTTCGCCAGTTTGGGATTTGTAATGTGCCGCCAAAATTGACGTAACTATCTATATTAAAATTAGTCATTTCATCAATTACATGCTCTCTAAAATTAACAGCAGCTATCCATCCATCCTCAATTTCTTCAAACCACTCCTCATAATAACAGTCATCAGACCCGTGAAAATTCATAATATTTTCACCAAGAAGGATGTATTCTTTTATTCCATTATAACTAAGGTGCTCCAGAATATTTCTCTTCAGGTGCATGATGTCATTGTGAAGCGCATCATTCCACTCACCTATAAATTCAATGATCGCATATCCCTGATCATAGTCAACATACAATAATTTCAGATATAGTGTCTCTGAACCGAAGAAGTCCCACCCTGGCGCTATGTAATATCCGTATATAGTTTCGGATAAAAGGTCATAATTATACTGCTTTCCTTCAAAGGGGGAATAAGGATCCTCCGAAGAATCGTAGTACTGTTGCCAGCGGTGGTACGGTTCAATATCGTGCATTAAATCACTCCTTAATGATCTTGGTTGTCATCACAATGTTTCCAGATCTGTATGATAACAAATAGACTCCAGAATTTATATTTCTCAATGATAACTGACCTTCTTCTCCTTGAATTGTTCCGGACATTACAATTTCACCAGCTAATGTGGTAATATCATATTGCCATTTCGCAACCTCCGGGAAGAATAAGTTAACAAAGTCTGAAGTTGGAACCGGGTATAATTCAACTGCTATTAATTCTCCATTCGAAGAAGTAACATCCGAAACCACAAAGTCATCCGCCGAACGTGGCTGAATAGCATACGTTCCACTCAGATCAGAAATAAATCCTGATACTTGTACATCTTTGGATGGAATATCTTCTCCCACCAAAGGATGAGTTGATATACCTAACCTAAATCCAATTGAATTTGTTCCATCCGTCAATGTGTATGTAGTTGCAGCTTCAAAGCTCCCTGATTCAACAAAACTCAAATAAGGCAGTTCAACCAACTCAGATTCATAATCCTCTCCAACTTCAGTTACTGATGTAACACTTTGTGGATCCGGAATAGTTGCATCTGAAGAAATTACTTCAATCGTAATTGGCTGCTCGGATATTTGTAAAGTACCATTGAAATCAGCCAAATAACCTTTCACAGTGACACTATCTCCAGCAACAAGATCTGCAGACAACTGTCCATCTTCTAGACTTCTCACAACAATTCCCGCTGAACCGTCAAATAAAATTCTATTCGAAGAGCTATTATTTTCTCCAGCTACAATTACACCTGTTACAAACACCTCTTCACCAATATCCTCCAGTCTAGCATCCTCAATTAAAGAAGGAGTACTAACTACCAAATCAGCTGCTGTTCTTGGAGATACTTGATAATCATCTCCAAACTGGCCTACAAAACCCACCAAATCAAATTCACCTGTAGGAATCTCTTCGCCTACTAATGGGTGGCTGGATGAACCTAATCTAAATACCAGATTGTTTGCTCCATCAGTAACAGTGAAATTACCATCAGCTCCTCCACCTTGAAAAGTACCAGTCTCTACAAATGTCAGATTCTCCAGTCTTACTAGTTGAGATTCATATTCTTCTCCAATCTGGCTAATTGCTAATAGAGTTGGTTCAGGTAGAGTAGCCCCTTGAGATATTAGATCAATAGTTATTGGCGACTCTTCTATCTGTAATAGGTTGTTGTATTCAGACAAGGTACCTTGAACGTTTACACTATCACCCAACACCAGGTTTGATGATTCATTGCCATCATCAAAACTTCTTACAACGATTCCCGCTGTGCCATCATAAATTACTCTGTTGGCTGAGCTATTATTCTCACCGCCAATTACAACCCCAGTTACAAAAACGGTCTCTCCTACTCCTCTATCTCTTGCAGTTGAAATATCGATCATATCCAGATTACCTTCAGTAACTATAACAGATATGGTTTGAGTTGTGGCGTTTGTACTTGTGTGGCTAATATTAGAGTTATAAGTTAAACCGTCCTCCTGCTGAGGTTCGGCTTTCACAAAAATTTCTTGATTCACTTCTCCATCTACTGGAGTGAGTGTAATTGAGTTACTATAGTTAGTCTCGTCAGTTGAAAGTGAAAATGGAGCATCTACAGTGATTGTTAAATCATCTACCAGATTATAGGCCTTAACACTATATGACTCAACCAGAAACTCTCCAAAAGGAATCTTATCAAAGTTTCCATTAAAAGCACCTTGACTTAAAATTATTAGTGGGTCAGAAGCTGTCCCCCAGATGTCACCAACCCAATCTGGATTATCGACAAAAGGATTCCTATTGCCCTGATACCCATATACACCTTCGTTTCTTTCTCTTTCTTCATCACTCACGGGATCCAATTGGTGCCATTGTAATAAGGCTAATAAATCCCCTAGTTCAGGATCTGGGCTTGAGGTGGTCCCATCTACTAGTTCCAGGTCTAATTCCGAGTTATTGTATCGTGTAGCCATGTAGAACATCATTCTGGCTACATCTCCTTTTACTTCATCAATCGGCTCCCAGTAATCGCTATCAGTGTAGGTACCTGCAGCTTCACCTTCTTCATTTGCTTCAATATTATCAACAAAATTGAAGTCTTTATTACTCTTAGAAGAGTTAACTGTGGCGTCACAAGGTCTTAGGTGATGTACATCTCTGTAAGCCGTGTCTGCTTCATCAGGGAATCCATGAGATTTTGGCCATACGTGTTCTCTGTTCCAGAAATCAGGCTCATTGTTGCTAGCAAAATCGCTTTTTGATATCGACCTTCTTGAGTAGATCAATATTACATTATCTGAGTTGTCAGGATCTTCGTCCAGGTCTCTTAATAAGTCTCTTACTTCACCGTAAGTAAATGTGGTATGTCCTTTAATGATCTGATGAAGTTGGTTCTTCAATTCTTCTCCAGTCAGTCCGTCTGTTCCATCATAATATCCTTCTGGTTGTGCATTACCAAAGGCATATAAAAACATAAAAGCCACAACGGCTATGATCCTAAGTCTCATGGGTTAATATTTTAAAATGAGAAAAGCTACCACAAAGATGGTAGCTTTTCATTTATTATTTCAATTGAATTTCTAATTAAGGAACTACAGGTCCTTCTACTACTTCCCAAACTCCAACGTCAACACACTGTAGTTTAGTAAATAAGAATCCGTCTTGTCCATCGTAAGTTGCACTAGTAATTTCAGCGAATACATCAATACCACTTACCTGAGGTGCCTGATCAGAGAATTTAATACCCATTAGTACTTCAAGACCTACTCCAACCTGAGAGATTGCAAGAGCTTCAGCCTCAGAAGTGGATAAACCTTCATACATCTCTTGACCTTCTTTTGAAGTAGTTCTGATATCAAAGTTTTCGAAGAATGAGTCAGCACCATATAGATCTTCTGCTGTACCAAAGCTATTTAGTAGATCAGGGAAATCCGGAGCAACCGCATCAACAATAATCTGATAGTCATCACTAGTCATAGTGAATACAATTGTAGGATCAAGGTTCCACTGTCCTTCACCTTTGATGTACTGCTCATCAACTTCAGAGATTAATAGACCAGTCCACTCACCGTTAGTGAATGTATATTTTTCAGGGATAGTAACAACGCTACCGTTGAAGAATTTATAAACTACAACAAGCTCTTCACCTTCAACTGCAAATGGATACGTTTGGCTTAGGAAGCTAGGTAAGTAAGCATCAGCTGGAGCACTGCTTGAGAAGTTATCAAATCTTCCTGGGTCACCCATAGAGTTGTAATCTTCAGAAGATAGGTAGTAAGTATTATCTACTTCTTCCCACTCATCTCCGTCAAATTCGAAGTAAATACCCTGGAAGTCCGAATCAAGATTTACATCGCCAGTTGCACTTTCGTCAATGATGAAAGATCTAGTGTAAGAAACACCTCCACCATTGTTACCATACCAAACGTCAAAAGTAACATTGTAAACAATCTCGTCAGCTGCTAATGCATCTGGGTATGCTATTGATAAATATCTAGCAATACCTTCATTGAATCTAGCCTCAACTCTCATTGAATCTTCCGCGTAATCAGCAGACCCATCAAAAATATCATCATCAAGACTGTTATCTGCGATCCAGTTCTTTCTGTTGTTAGAAGAACCAGAAGTATCATCAATTCTTCCGTCAAAGTTCTCGAAGAATGAGTTAGCACCGTAGTAATACTCTAAAGTACCAAAGCTATCGATCCAATCATCACCTCTAACGCTTTGAGTTTCGGTAACTAACACTTCATATTCCGCAGACTCCATTGTGATATCAACAGTAGTGAATCCAGAGATATCATCTCCATCAACTAACTTAAATACTGGATCTGGAAGTGGAACTTCACTTACAGAAGCAACATAATCGAATCTAGCTAATGCAAATTGTCCTTCAGCAGGATCCTGAATATTAGATTCAAGAATTGCAGGAATTACACTAGAAGGAGTAGCTTCAGATGATAATACTTGTAACACTGCGTTGCTACCACCAGCTGTTGCATAATCAGCGCCATCAAGTGTATAAGTAACAGCATTGTTATATCCTGCGAAATCCTCTCCATCTGCATTGTAAAGGTTATAGTTTACAACAACAGCATTTCCATCATTTAACTGAGGAAACATTCCGTCAAGAATACTAGGCATGAAGTCTGAAAGACTTACAGAAGCATTAAGAGCTTCATTACTTTCAACAAAATCAGCTAGTGCTGAGTCAGCTACAGTTCCTCTTGCATTTAATGCAGAAGCAATTGTACCATAGTCCTCAGAAAGTAAAGTATAATCCTGAGTTGCGATGAATCCCTGAGTTGATTCCGGGAATGCTTCGTCTAGTTCATCGTATGTATCTTCTAGTGGATCACAAGCAAAGACCACTGATAGAAGTACAATATATAGATATCTTAAGTTTTTCATTTCTGTACTATTAAATAATTAGATGGTTTAGAAATTGAATTTCATTCCTACAGTAAATTGTCTACCTACACCAAACCAATGTAAAGCAGCATCTGGAGTTAAGTTACCATCCTGAGAATCAGAGATGTATTCTGTATCAAGTAGGTTAGTAACATTTGCATACAATGCAGCGTCATTATCCCCAACCTTGAATCTATAGTTAGCTTTCACATCTAATAGAGCGAATTCATCTAATTTTCTTGGTTGTACTGGAGTGATATTTTCTACATCAGAAGACACTTGTCTGTCAATTGGATTAAAGTCAGCATAGTTGTTTCCGAAGTAAGTCAAAGTACCACCAAACTTGAAGTTGCTTGTAAGGTTGTAGTCAAGTGAGAAAGCTGCAGTAGTTTGAGCAGCGTTACCAACTTTAAGACCTTTAATTGCCAATCTGTCGATAGTTCCAACAACGTTTCTATCCTCATCAAAGATTTGAGTAGAATCGATGTTGTTCTGCCATGTCCAGTCACCGAAAGAAGCCATAACTCTGATGTCAAGACCTGCAACTGGCTGCCATCCAGCATCAATTTCAATTCCCTGGTGAGTAGCATCTACTCCTAAGATGTTAGCGAAGAAGATTTCGTTTGGCTCATCTCCGTTGATAGTTCTTGTGAAAGTTCTATCCATCCAAGTAGTTCTGTATAAGTTGATGTTACCATTTAAAGTACTGCTTCTGTAACCATATCCAAGCTCGAAACTTAAGATTTTTTGGTTCTCAGCGTTTTCGTTAACACCGTTTGCGAAATTTTGGTAAACAGCTCTGAAGTCTGGAGCTTTTTCGAAGTAACCAAGGTTTGCGAATACATTGTGGTTTCTAGTAAGGTTGTAGTTAGCACCACCTTTTACTTGATATCCGAAGAAGTTAGCTTTTTCAGACTCCTGCTCGTAAGCTAGTGCGCTTTCAACATCATCATCATCTCCTAAAGCTGCAGCAAACTGAGCTCTAACAGCTGGATCCGCAAGGATAGCAGCTCTGTTTTCAGCGTTGAAGTATTGGAAATGATCAACTCTTTGATATTGAGTGTTAGAACCTGAAAGAGTAACGAATGCGTTAAGATCTCCTAAAGTATATTCTCCCTGAAGGAAACCACCAGCCCAGTTTACAAGACCGTCGTTGTTGTAATCTCTCTTGTCTCCAACTCTAAGCTGTCTGTTAGGATTGTTAACATCATCGTTATCAAGAGCGTAAGATGCTCCTAAAAGGTTTGTTACTTCAGAGAAGTGAAGACCTTTGTAGTATCTGTAATCAACTCCAGCAAGGAAGTTGAAGTTTTGACTTACATTTTTAGTATAAGTACTAAGTACTCCATACCAGTTGTGGTCATTTCTAGAAGCTCTTAGGTAGCTGATAGCATTTCCATCAGTCGCTTCAAGGTTTCTGTCAACAGCTGCATCTAAATCGATTGGGCTATACTGGTCACCAGTTCTATCGAAAGCAGTACCAGCAGCTCCACCTCCACCACCAGTACCATAAGAAGCATAAACTGCAGTAGATAGTTCTGATGTAGCGTCGATTGTCCAGTAGTGATTTAAAGAGAATTGCGGCTTGTGGTAGAAGTTATCTTCTACGTGTACAACTTCTCCGTTTAGGATACCCCAATCTGGGTTGAATCTTCTTTCCTGAGGAGCATTTCTAACATCGCTGATAGAAAGTCTGCTTTGTCTTTGTCCGTGTCTCTGAGGAGCACCAAAACCAGTTAAAGAGATTGTGTGAGAGTCGTTGATAATTTTTGAAACGTTGAAGAAGTAGTTCCATCCAATGAACTCAGTTCCTTCAGCCCATCCATCACCAGTGATTCTTGCACCCTGGATAGAAACAGCCCAGTTGTCTTCAGTTAATCCTGTACTTAAAGAGAAAGCAGTTTTTTCGTAGTTGTTATTACCTCTACCGTAGTAAAGAGAACCACCTTTGTTTGCTTCAGTTGTGTTTGTAAGGATGTTGATTGTTCCTCCAATAGAAGGTACAGCTACTTTAGAAGCACCTAGACCTCTTTGTACCTGCATAGTTCTTGTAACATCAGTTAAACCAGCCCAGTTTGACCAGTAAACTCTACCGTTTTCCATGTCGTTAACTGGTACTCCATTGATAAGTACTGCAACGTTAACATCGTTGAATCCTCTAACAGCAATTCTAGAGTCTCCGTATCCACCACCTTGTTTAGTAGCGTATACACCTGGAGAAGTTTTAAGTAATTCAGGAAATTCCTGGTTACTAGCTACTTCTTCGATTTGTTTTCTTCCGATACTAGATACAGCAACTGGAGTTTTTCTGTCAATAGCAACAGAAGCAACTACCTCAATCTCAGCCAGACCAATAACATCAGCCTTGATTTTAACGTTACCTAGATTTCCAGTACCTAATACAGCTAGGTCTAGTTCAGTGTCTCTGTAACCAACATAAGACACAGTCAATTTAGCGTCAGAAGGTACATTTTTTAGAACAAACATCCCGTTAATGTCGGTTACTGTTCCCGTAGTAGTTCCGGCAATGCTGATTGCAGCTCCAATTAGAGCTTCCTCCGTATCTGCATCAACCAAGAATCCCTGCACATTACTTTGTGCAAACGCGTTAATGGATATGAATCCACTAACCATCATTAGTAGTAAAATTCTCTTCATTAGAAATAATTTTAATTCAAACTTCCAAGCGCAAATTTATATGGTATTAATGGGATGGTTGATTTATGTCACTTTAATTTTTTGTGAATGTTGTTAACATTAAGTTAACATTGACTCTTTTGGATGGGTACTATTCACATTTAAACAGGCTACAATGGAGAGAAACTAGAAGTAATAACACAAATAGGCATAAGTACCTACTGTTTTATGTTAACATCAGGTTAATATTTAGATAAAACTTGCCTTACATTGCCATGGGTATTCAACAGTTCTTTGGCTTTATTTTCATCCACACCCAATTCGTCCATAATCATACGGACACCCCTATCAACTAACTTATTGTTACTCAGCTGCATATCGATCATTTTATTACCTTTCACACGACCAAGCTTTATCATTACCGTAGTGCTAATCATGTTGAGTACTAATTTTTGAGCTGTACCAGCTTTCATCCTTGTACTTCCTGTTACAAACTCAGGACCCACTATTACCTCGATTGGAAATTGTACTGATTTGGCTAATTCAGAATCTTTATTGCATGTGATGCATGCGGTCCCAATTCCGTTCTTTTTTGCATCATTAACACCACCAATTACATAGGGAGTTCTTCCAGAAGCTGCTATTCCAATTAGAAAATCTTTATCAGAAATATTGTGTTGTTTCAAATCTTCCCATGCCTGAGTAGTACTATCTTCAGCAAATTCAACTGCTTTTCTAATTGCACGATCTCCTCCGGCAATTAGTCCAATAACTTTTCCATGATCCATGCCATATGTAGGAGGTATTTCCGAAGCATCCACCACTCCAAGTCTACCAGAAGTTCCTGCTCCAATGTAAAATAGCCTCCCTTCTGACTTCATTCTATCAACAATCTGATCCACCACCTGCTCAATAGCTGGAATTACCTTTGCTATGGCTTCAGGAACTGTGTGGTCCTCTTTATTGATTCCTTCCAAAAGTTCTTTTGTGCTCTTCTGTTCAAGATTATCAAAATTAGATGCTGACTCGGTTATCATGAAAGTTTGTTTTGGTGATATAGTGTTAATCCTGCAATTGGGGATTCCATAATAGTGGATATAGCCACCCCCGAATCATTTCCAACCTGCCTTAGAATATCTGAATAATAGAATGCAATTGATCCATTAAAAGCTACAGGCGAGGTTTTGGACTGGTCGTATTTCATTAAAATGTTTTCAAAGAAATTCTTGAATTCATCATAAATCAATTGATAAATATATGGGTGCTTTTTATGATGAAAACAAAATTTTGCGAAAGAAGCAAGGTATTGGGATGGTGTACTGCCCTGATATATATTTTTGAGGACTTCTTTCTCTTCCAGATTGTAGCGTTTTGCGAATAGTTTAGAAAGATCATCAGGCATATCTTGTCTTAAGTATGACTTAACAACATTCCTTCCTAAGGAAGCTCCACTCCCCTCATCACCAAGTGCAAACCCCAAAGAAGGAATTATATTAATTATGTCATTTCCATCATAATAGCAGCTATTTGTACCAGTGCCCAATATACAAGCGATTCCAGGTTTGCCTAATAGTAACGCTCTGGCTGCAGCCAACAAATCATGTTCAATGAAATATTCAGTAGCAGAAACTTCACTTTTCAGCCCCTTTTCTGTTTTAGTTCGGTTTTCCTCGGAAGAAATTCCTGCGCCATAGAAATGAACACTATTGACCTTTGGGTACTCAAGTTTCTCCATTGCATCTTTGACACTTGCTTTCAGATCTTCTTCTGATTGTTGAAATGCATTATATCCTTTGGATTTTGCCTGAGCTACTTGTCCATTTTGCTGAATAAGCCGCCAGTCTATACTTGTCGCACCTGCGTCTGCAATTAGAATCATGCTTGCTGTAGTTTTCCCACCACGTCAAATTTTTCAAAAACTTTTTCTGTATGTGGAGCATCTGGAAGCTCATCTGTCAAATCCTGGCCGGCCCAGTGTTCATAATGTTTTCCGTTTCTCCAGAGTCTGGATATCGTCACATCATATATATCACCTTTATAAGCCACCCAAATCTCGTCTTTGTCCTGGCCATTCCTTAAAGCCAATTGGCTTCTTGTATAAGTTTTAATCAATCTTTTAGTGTTATAACAGTAATACCAGCACCTCCATAATCCACATGTTCATCTGCCATTTGAGCAATTGATGGATTTTGCTTCAAATGATTTCGAATAATCTCCCGCAATACTCCATGTCCTTTCCCATGAAGTACTCTGAGTTGATTGTAACCAAGAATAATTGCCTGATCAACAAATGAATCTATCTCTCCAATTACTTCTTCGGCTCTTTTTCCCCGAACATCAAGATCACTCTTAAAATTACTTGCTCGCTGATTTAAGTCAATACCTTTTACAGCTGTCTTAATTTTCTTTTCATTAGGAATTTGTCGGGAACCTGTGGCTTTTTCTAGTTGGTCCAGCTTAACTAAGGATTTAAACAATCCAAAATTAACCTCAGCCTTTTTACCTTCTAATTTCACTACTTCTCCCACTCCATCCTGTCCGGAAATCTTAACCTTATCTCCTACTTTCAACTCTTTTTTTCCTGGCTGCTTCTTGACTTTCTTCTCTGACTTATCAATATCGTGCTCGATTCTACCTTTGTATTGACCTAGCTTCTCGCGAGCTTTCCTGGTAGCGTTTTTATCAGCCTTTCTTTCCTTAATAGTCCGAATGGTAGCCTCTACCTTACGATTGGCTTCCTCAACAATTTGCTTAGCTTCTTTTTTAGCTTCTTTGATCAGGTTCTTCTGTTCGTCAGAAATCACTTTCTTTAGATCTGAATAGTCCTTAATTGCTCGCTCAAGCTCTTTATCTTGACTACTGATCTTCTCGTATTTCTCCTTGTATTGATTTCTTTCCTTCTCCAAGGAATTGATCAATTCGTCAAATCTTACATGGGTATGCCCCACCAGCTTTTTAGCGGAAGCAATAATATCTTTATTTAAACCAATCTTACCAGCAATTTCAAGTGCAAATGAACTTCCTGGCTTGCCGATTTCTAAAGTATAGAGCGGTTCCAGTCGTTCAACATCATACTTCATTGCTCCGTTGATGATACCTCCTTTCTTCTCAGCAAGTTTCTTCAGGTTCGCATAGTGAGTAGTAATTACTCCATATCCTCTTTTGTGATTAAGCTGCTTAAGTATTGCCTCTGCGATTGCTCCACCAAATTGAGGTTCTGTTCCAGTTCCAAACTCATCAATCAAGAACAATGTCTTGCCATTCATTTGATCCATAAACTCTCTCATGTTGGTAAGATGGGAGCTATAGGTACTTAAGTCGTTTTCAAGTGATTGATCATCCCCTATGTCAATCAAGATTTTTGAGAAAACACCGAACTTACTCACTTCTGAGGCCGGCACTAAAAGTCCACACTGGAACATGTATTGAACTAAACCGACTGTTTTTAAACAAACTGACTTACCTCCTGCATTTGGTCCGGAAATAAGTAAAATTCTGTTTTCCTGATCCAATTTTATACTAAGCGGAATAACCTTCTTTCCTTGTTCCTTCAGAGCAAACTGCAATATAGGATGCCTGGCTTCAAACCATTCCAATGTTGGTTTACTGGAAATCTCAGGCATGACTGCATCGATTTCCAAAGCCAACTTCGCTTTGGCTCTGATAAAGTCCACCATTCCCAAAAAGAAATAGGACTTGCTAATTTCCTTGATGTAAGGTCTTAGTTTTCCGGTAAGAGCAGTCAATATTCTTACGATCTCCCTTTTCTCCTGATATTCAAGCTCTTTGATCTTATTGTTGATCTCTAAAACTTCAGCAGGTTCGATGTAGACAGTCTGGCCAGTAGAAGACTCATCGTGCACAAAGCCTTTCAATCTTCTTTTATGTTCTGCGAGAACCGGAATCACCAAACGCCCGCTTCTAACTGTAAGCCCAGAATCATCTGGAGAGAAGCCATCCTTCTGTGCGGACTTCATGATACTATTTATAGAGTTTCTTGCCTGACTTTCACTCTTGACAAGATCTCTCCTGATCTGCTGCAATTCCTGTGAAGCATTATCACGTAATTGACCTTTCTCATCTATGATTGCTTCAATCTCCTTTATGATTGGTTTCGGAAAATCAATTCCCTGGCTTGTATGATAGAGATTGGGGTATTCTTCTTTATTGGTCTCAAAAAATGAGAGACACTTATCTATCGTAACAAGACTTACTTTCAAGTCATAAAACTCATCCTGATCCAAAAATGCTCCATCCACTGAAGCTTTTTTCAGCATATCAGAAGCATCCAGATAATGTGAATCCGGAAAACTTTGTCCAGAGGTCAGAATTTTACTGAATTCATTGGTCTGGTTAAGTAGTTTCGTAATCTGTGAAGGATCTGTTGACGGAGAGATTTTTCCAACGAAGTTTTCTCCCAACGAACTTAGACAGTGTCCCGATATTTTCTCTCTTATGATATCGAAACCTAATTTTCTTTCGATATCTGAGGGATAATTATTCATCTTCTTTATCAGCTTTTTGCTTGGTAGGGTTCAATTTCCTAGGCCGGTTTCTTTTTTTAGCCGGTTCACCTTCGTCATCAACCTTACTCTTTTTTGATACCCTTTTGTGTCTAACATTTAAGGAATCTACAATGGTTTCATACATGCGAGACATTGTTCTTACCTCACTGGCATACCATCTGTAGCTCTTTTGATATTCTGCAGTGTCAACTTCATGTTCCTTAAGCAATTCAAATTCATAAGCTTTAAACAGCATTAATGAAGTATCTTTCTCCAGTTTTAAATAGTCGATTTTTTCCTCCAGAAGATGGATATCAATTAAAATTTCGATCATTTTCTCCTGTGGGAGGATATCATCGGGAATTGTTGCTTCTTTGGTGCAACCTAAACCAACAATTACCAGTATGATTAAAAATATTTTTTTCACAAATGAGTAGTTATTAAACGATAACTTATTTTTGAAGATCAAAATTACTTCTAATGAAGGAAATCCTCAAAAAACTTAGGAAATACGAGATTAGAATTAGAAAAGCAATCACCTCACAGATGCAAGGTGACTATCATTCTATATTCAAAGGTTCCGGATTGGAGTTTGATGATGTCAGATCTTACCAATACGGAGATGATGTACGAACAATAGATTGGAATGTTTCAGCAAAAGGTCATGGTACATTTGTAAAAACATTCAAAGAAGAAAAAGAGCAAACAGTTTTCTTCATTGTTGACATGAGTGCATCACAGGATATTGGAGATGAAGGAGCTAAAAAAATTGATATAGCAAAGGAAATTGCGGCTTTACTTTCAATTGCGGCTATCAAAGAAAATAGTCAGGTTGGGTTAATTGGGTATACTGATAGACCTGAGATATATGTGAAACCTGCAAAAGGAATGAGACACTCTTATCAAATTGTGTCCAAGATATTTGAATCAAAACCTGAATCGAAAAAGACAAATCTAGCTGGAGCCATTAGGTACGCTCTCGAAATGATTAAGAGAAAAAGCGTAATTATTCTCATTTCAGATTTCATAGATGAAGATTATACTCACAACCTAAAAGCGATGGCCCGATCTCATGATTTGGTTGTTATTCATCTTTCAGACAAACGAGAAACATTTTTTCCTAAACTAGGTATTGTTCCAGTGTATGAAAAAGAATCAGGAAAAACCATTTGGATCAATAGTTCTTCAGGCGGATTCAGAGGAAACCTGGACGAGATTTTTAAAGGAACCAAAAAAGATTTGAAAGATTTCTGCACAAGGAATCAGGTGAATTATGTCTCCATTGATACAGATGAGGATTACGTTCCAAAGCTTATTAAATTATTTAAAGTCAGAAACAAGTCGTTAAAAAGTGTTAGGTAGAGTATTGAGAAAAGTATTGTTGCTTGCATTGATTTTAGGTAACCAACTGGGGTTCTGTCAGGAGATCACAGTCAAAGGAGGATTTGTTGAGGATACACTTAAAATTGGAGTGCCCATCCATTATTATTTGACTGCTACATACCCAGAGAAGTTCGAAATCATTTTCCCAGATAGCACTTATACATTTGGAAGTTTTGAAGATGTTTCGAAAGGTTTTTACACATCAAGGTTAGATTCTTCCAGAATAAAGGATAGTACAATATATGAACTAGTAAGTTTCGAAATAGATGAATGGCAGAAACTGGAATTGCCAGTATTTCTCCTGACAACCAATGATAGTGTCAAAATATTTGCTGATACAGATTCTATTCAGCTAGAACAACTGGTAGCCCAGGTGACGGATACTACTTCTTTAAAAAGTAATTTGGCTTATAATGAAGTCGACACTGATTTCAATCTCACTTTGGTTAACATTCTGATATTTACCATTATCGGTACAATCATACTGCTTCTTGTAATTTTTGGTAAGAGAATTGGCATATACTTTAAGCTGAAGCGTTTAAAAACTGATTATGAGAAATTCAGTAATTCCTTTGATTCGATTCTACATAAGCTGAAAACAGAGAATTCTCACAAGACAGCAGAAACTGGTATAACACTGTGGAAGAAATATCTGGAGAAACTAGATAAGAAACCTTATACCAAACTGACTACAAAAGAATTACTCACCAAATTGGAAGGAAGCAATCTTTCTGACAATCTCAAAAACATTGACAAATCCGTTTACGGAGAAATAATATTAGAAAATATCCATCGTGATTTCGAATCCCTGGAGGAATACATTTCAGATAGATACAATGAAAAAGTGAAGGAGGTGAAAAATGGATGATGCACTAAGCAAATCAGTTTATGACTGGTTTTCTCTTGATTGGTTCGGCTGGTCCAGGTTACAAAGTTTTGATTGGGAAAATCCATTCTTTTTATACTTTTTACCATTACCCCTAATTATTCTATTGCTTAGATGGTTGTTCACATTGAAGAGCCAAAAACTATCAATTGCGCTTAGCAAGAAGGATATTAAGAATGATCCAATTAGTTATTTCAGGTTTGTTCCACCATTGTACATATTGATTAGTCTGATGTTGGTGATTGTTGCTCTG
Organism: bacterium; assembly: GCA_024743255.1. Lineage (GTDB taxonomy): Bacteria > Bacteroidota > Bacteroidia > Cytophagales > Cyclobacteriaceae > JANSWY01. Next base: position 40,675 of record JANSWY010000033.1, read on the forward strand.
GCAAGGCCTCAAAAGACTAATGAGATGACAGAGCAATGGACCGAAGGTATAGACATCATGTTGTCGATTGACATTAGTGAATCCATGCGTCTTGAGGACTTCAGACCAAATAGATTAGAAAAGGTGAAGGAAGTAGCTATGAATTTCGTTAATGGAAGATTTCAGGATAGAATTGGTCTTGTTGTATTTTCAGGAGATGCTTTTTCAAGGTCACCACTTACTACCGATTATGACCTATTAAGAACCTACATAGAAGATATTACATTCGAACTGATTCAAAACCCGGGTACTGCAATTGGTAGTGCATTAGCAGTTGCCACTAATCGTATGAAGGACTCTGATAGCAAATCTAAGGTAATGATTCTGCTTAGTGATGGCGAAAGTAATGCAGGGAATTTAGATCCAATAACAGCGGCAGAATTGGCGAATGCTTATGGGATCAAAATTTATACTATCGCAATAGGTAAAGAAGGTAGAGTTCCTTATGGGGTAGACTTCTTTGGTAAAACCAAATATGTTGAAAACAATCTTGATGAAACTACTCTCCGGGAAATCGCCACCATTGGGGGTGGGAAGTTTTATCGTGCATCAAACAATCAGGCATTAACCCAGGTATTTGAAGAAATTGACACGCTGGAAAAAGCGGAGATTAAAGAATCTAAATATAAAGACACTACCGACTATTACTATCCTTACCTTATGTGGGCCATTGTATTTTTCCTAATCTGGATGCTCCACAAGTCGACATTTATGGTTAATATACTGGCTGATTAAAGTAATAAATAGTCTCCTAATTAGTTTTTAAGCATATGAGATATACTTTAGGTTTTGTTCTGGTTGTTCTGAGTCTTAACTCAAATGCACAAACTATTGGTGATTTAAGACCTATAGTTGGATTAACCTATGGAACAGAACCAAAAGAGTTTGGAATTACTGGAGGTGCAGAGTATCTACTGCTTGACAACTTTGCTATCGCACCAACTTACGAATATTACTTTGATGGTCCGGACTTCCTTTACAATACACTCAATGTTGATTTTAGGTACTACTTTATGCCCGGGCAACTGTCCTTCTATGGTATGATGGGATATGCTAGAAATACAACTGACAGCAGGACTGAGTTAAAGGTTAGTAAAGCAGGAGTAAACATTGGTGCTGGAACTGTCTACAGGTTTATGTTTTTTGATCGGATTGCTGCTTTTGGCCAAGTAAAATATTCTACGGCAAACAGAAGTCAGTTCTCTGCTATGGGAGGAATCACTTATTTCTTCAATATTCTGTAATTACTGATAAGGACTAATTAACCTTTCAACATCATCCATTATCAAATCTACCCATTGAGAATATTGTTCGGCAGAAGGATGAAGATTATCAGAGGCAACTAATGATGGTATTTGTAATCCAAGCCTTGAAATTGGTGTTATATCATAATATTTAATGCCATATTGCTCTGAGAGCTCCTTATTGATAGCGTTATATTCATCAATATCTTCACTGATAACTTCCTGATAACTTTCTCCGAATGGAGTGTATCCGTAATCTGGAATAGAAAGTACAATCACATAATCGCTGTTGCCTCCAGCCTTATCAATTGCGATTTGAAGCAATGATTCAAATTCTGATGGATATTCTTCGATGGGATAACCACGGTATTGGTTATTGACTCCAATTAGAAGAGAGACTAAGTTGTATGTATTTGGAGGGTTTTCTGTGGTAATTGCACTCTTCAACTCCTGGGTGGTCCAGCCAGTCCTGGCTATAATAGTTGGAGAGTAGACGGTAATATCATATTCACTCATATTTAGTGCGTCCGCCAACTGATTTGGCCACCGTTCTCGTTCCGGGACACTTTGTCCAATAGTGTAACTATCTCCAAGCGCTAAGAAGTTAAGGTAAATCGGAGATGCTGATAATGTATCAATCTCTTCTATCTCCTCCTCTTCAACAATTTCTTCTTCAACGAGTTCGTGGCTAGTCGAATCATCATCGCAAGCCCAAACTATTATTAGAAAGATTGTTAAGAACCATATTCTTCTATTCATATGGCTCAAACTTTACGATTAACAGTTTTGTTTCAACAAAAAAAAGCCATCCCAAAATTGGAATGGCTTCTATGCTTATGTTGTTTATATTATCTTCTTTCCAGAATCACAGTTTCGCTAGTCCAGCATTCGATCTTCAACTCATCTCCTTCCTTATAGTTTTCACTGAAGATTTCTTCGATTGAAGGGAATTGCTCTTTGGCTGCAGCCATCTGAGCGCTATTACCTGCTTTCTTATACATGTTGTATGCAGCGATAAAAATAGCTCTGTCTTCTACTTTACTCTTACCTTTTCTACAGTCATCATAACTAGTAAAGTATAAGTTCCCAATCAAGTTATAAGCATTTGTCGTCTTATATCCTAAATTGATAACTTCATAGGCTTTCGCCTTTGCTGAAGCTTTCGCTCCTTTTTTAGCGTATGCAGATGCCATTCCTAATAGTGCTTCAGATTTATCTTCATTGTTTTCTGCCAATTTCAAAGCAGCATCATAATATTCTAAAGACTTATTGTATTGTTTGTCTGAGAAAAACTTATCTCCCAATGTTCTTGCCAATGCAAATGTCGGAGCTCCTTCATAAACTACTTCAGCCGCATCCAGAAAATATGCCTGATCTAAACACTTCGCTTTCAAACTGTAGGAAAAAATCTTTTTAGCTACTCCAATGTCTGTACGATCCTCATTGAATTTGCTTACAAAATTCTTTTCAATGAAATCACAATTGATAATATCGCCGAATGAACTCAGGATAGCATCTATCTTGTTTCTTTCTTTCTCAAGCTTCTCAGCATCCCCAGTTTTCATTTTAGCATCCAGAATACCCGATACCTCATCATAAACTTCTAAAACACCTTCAATTGGCATTTCCGAAGGCTTGGTTTTGTAATAATATGATGCAATTGTGACATACGGAGTTAAGTTAAAGTCAGAAACAAACTCTCCGTTTAAGGCATATGCTTCTTTGTACAACTTTAATACCTCTGAGTACTTAGAAGGCGTTTTGTAGTACAGCCTAAAAGCAGTGTAAGCTTTTCTGTCCAGAACCCTGTTATCATTGTTGAAATGTTTGATTCTTTGATCGTACATCCACAATAATGAATCCTGAAGTCTGACTTTTCTGTCATTGTCCGCTTCTTCTTTAAGAATTTTTTCAATGCTCTTTGCACCATCCTTATAGATAGAAGGGTTTAAATTCCCATTGTTTTCGTACAACCAATTGAGAGTGAATAATGCGCCATTGTAATCTTTTTGGAGCATTTGAATTTGATAGTATGCCTGCTTCTCTTTCGCCATAGCATACATTTCTTCGTTCTCTGGCCAGTTCCAACCAACCTGAGCAAACGAGCTAAATGTGATTAATAATAGTAATCCCTGAGTGAGTATAGACCTTGTCATTTTTAGAATTAGTTAAAAATGTTCGCAAATGAAGAACACTTTATGTTGAACTTCAAACAATGTACATTACGAATTCATCAACCTTGTGTTACACAAATTCGATGTACGGTCTAAACAAAGGCATAAATCGTACCAACTTTTATATGGAAATAATTACACTTCAGTAGGAAGATCTTCTGAAATAAGGTTTTCTTCACTCAAAAACGACCTCCAATCCTGCGCTTTTGCCTTTTTTAATACTCTTGGGAATTTGTTTTGTCCACCTTCTTTACCCTGCTTTTTCATCCATTGAATAAAGGCCTTAGTTGGCAAAACATGTACAAACACTTCCTTTAAAGCTGATGTTCTTTCTGTTTTATAGTCATCATTGAGCGCCTTCAAATGTGAATCAATCTTGACCTTCAGTTCTTCCTGATTGATTTCATCATCTGTACCTATGTACCAATGATGAGCAAACATGGTTTCATAGGAGTCTCCAATAACTGTAAACTCTCTGATGTCAATATTTAAATCCTTACTTGTAAGCTCAACAGCCTTGTTCATATTATCCACAGATAAATGCTCACCACAAAGGCTAAGAAAATGTTTGGTTCGGCCGGTAATCACAATCTCACAATCTTCAACTGAACTAAATTTCACAACATCTCCAATGATATACCTCCAGGTTCCTGCATTGGTAGAGAGTATAATTGCATATTCCTTATTAGCCTCCACCTGATCTATCATCACAGTTCGTGGATTTTCCTTTAGTTCGCCTTCTTCTGTGAAGTTCTCCGATGTAAAGGGAATGAATTCGTAAAAAATACCATTATTCAATACCAGTTTCATTGACTTAGCTCCAGGTGTGGCCTGGAAAGCAATGAATCCTTCAGAAGCCAGATAGGTCTCCATATAAATGAGTGGTTTAGCTAAGAGCTTTTCGAAACCTTGTTTATATGGCTCAAAAGAGACACCTCCGTGAACAAAGATTTGTAAGTTCGGCCAGATATCATGAATAGTTCCTACCTGGTAATGATCAATTATTTTTTCCATCAGGATTTGAAGCCATGCCGGAACTCCAACAATAATCCCAATATCCCAGTCTTTTGCGTTTCTTGTGATCTCGTCCAGCTTCTCATTCCAATCTGTTGTCTTTGCGATTTTCTTTCCGGGCTTATAGAAGTGCTGAAACCAAAATGGAATTTGACTAGCGGTAATTCCACTTAAATCTCCAGCGAAGTAATTGCCATGTTGTTGTAAATCCGTGCTTCCTCCTAGCATCAATATACCCTTAGTGAAAAATTTATGGGGCAAATCATACTTTGAAAGAGTAAGAATCTGACGGATACTGGTTCTTTTGATCGATTTGAAAATGTCTTTTGTGATAGGGATATATTTTGATGCTGCCCCTGAAGTGCCAGAACTCAACGCGAAGTATTTGATTTTGCCTGGCCAGCAGACATCAGACTCGCCGGCCTTAGCCAGTGACCACCATTTGTCATAAATATCATCATATGAGTGAACCGGAACATTGTTCACGAAGTTCTGATAAAACAATGAACTATGGTGAGATTTAAACCCAGACAAAATATCATTAAAATGATGATGATCGCCAAAGGCTGTATTTCGTGCATTAATAAGAAGTTTCTTTAATTCTTCTTTCTGTAGGTCGACTGGTGATGAAAATTGTTGCTCAATACTTTCTCGTAACCTAATACCTTTTTTGAGTAATGTTCCTAATATTGCCATACATTCAAGAATTAGAGAAACAATAATAATTGGTTTCTTTTTAACAAAGCAACTCTCAAAACAAAATGAGCGAAATCTCTGGAAATATAAAAAAAATCATAACTGATAATAATCAGTTTGACTTCACTCTTGTAGCTGTTAGTAAAACAAAACCGAAGGAATACATTCAGGAAGCATACGATCACGGACATCTTGATTTTGGTGAGAATAAGGTACAGGAGTTGGTGGAAAAAGAGGAAGCATTGCCAAAGGACATCAAATGGCACATGATTGGACACCTTCAGCGAAACAAAGTGAAGTACATTGCCCCTTTTGTACATTTAATTCATGGAGTTGATTCAGAAAAGCTATTAAGTCAGATTAACAAAGAGGCCGTAAAAAATGATAGGGTAATTAACTGTCTGCTACAAATTCATATTGCTGAAGAGGATACCAAATTTGGTTTTGGAACAGAGGAATTAGCTGATTTACTAAAATCTGAATCATTTAGTCAATACTCTGCAATTAACATTGTTGGCTTAATGGGAATGGCTACAAACACCTCGGACTCAGATCAGGTAAAAAAAGAATTTCGGATGTTAAAGGAGTTGTATGATTCTCTTACGGAATATGATCTTCCAAACCTCAACCCAAAAACTCTTTCCATGGGTATGAGTGGAGACTACAAATTAGCCCTGGAAGAGGGTAGCAACATG
>JANSWY010000139.1 GCA_024743255.1 bacterium
CAAAATCCCACTTAAAGAACTTGAAAGATTAGCCGAAACCCCTGACGAAAAAATCAAGGTACAGCAGTTTGATAAAACTCATGGGATGAAAAACAACCATTGTCTAGGTGCTGTTTTCACTTTTGTTGACAGCAAAGAAAACCTTTGGGTCCCTACTCAAGGTGGTGTAGTACTTTTAAATCCGGAGCAAGTTACCAGCGCTGAAACCAATGCAACAGCAGTCATAGAAGGAGTAAGTGCTGATGGAAATGCAATACAAATGTCTGAAGTGACAAGCATCCCACCGGGAACGGACAGAGTAAGTATTGATTTTACTGGGATTAGCTTTAGAAATGTTGAAAAGCTTACATTCAGGTATAAACTTGATCCGTTTGATGACGATTGGATTGAAACTTCTAATGAAAGAAATGCCTTATACACTAACCTTTCCCCTGGGGCCTATACTTTTCAGTTGCAGACTGGGATTGATGACAAATATTTTGAGCCTGCTTCAATAGAAATTGATATTGAAGCAACCTGGTACCAGACAACTTGGGCCAGGATATTAATTACGTTTTTGGTCATTACAGCTGGACTGGGGATTTACTACGCCAGAGTAAAGTCGTTAACATCCCAAAACAAAAGGCTTGAAGAAATGGTAAGCTCCAGAACATCTGAATTAGAGCGTCAGAAACGGGAACTTACTCTCGCACTTCGCAATTTATCAAATGCTCAGGACCAAATGGTTGAAACTGAAAAAATGGCTTCCCTTGGAGTTCTTGCAGCAGGCGTGGCACATGAAATTAATAATCCTCTTAATTTTATTCAGGGAGGTGTTTTAGGTCTTGAAAGATTTCTTGATGAGAGCGACCCAACCAGCAAACAAGACATCCCAAAGCTCATTGAGGTAATGAAAGAAGGAGTTGAGCGTGCTTCAAAAATTGTAGCCAGCCTTAACGAATTCAGTCACCAGGGTCAGGATGAAATGGAGCGTTGTGAGGTGCACCATATCATTGAAAATTGTCTAACAATGTTACATCATAAAATGAAGCACTCTGTTGAGGTAACAAGAGAACTGTCTGATGGCAATCCAATAGTGATGGGAAATAATGGGAAGCTACATCAGGCATTTCTAAATATAATCACCAATGGTGTTCAGGCGATAGAAGGAAAGGGTACTGTAAATATTTCCTCAACCGTGAAAGACCATCAAATCACAATAGATTTTAAGGATTCTGGTAAAGGGATTAAAAAGGAAGACATTCCAAAAATCACCCAGCCATTTTACACCACTAAGGATCCAGGGGAAGGAACTGGATTGGGCTTATCAATCACTTACAGCATCATCAAGGAGATGGGTGGTAACTTATCATTCTATTCCGAAAATGGCAATGGAACAACTGTTAGCATTACATTGCCTCTCGATAGCTAAACCTACTCAATTCAATCTCGTAAATACAGGCTGACAAAGAAAAACAGATGCCACATTTCATTATAGAATGTTCCAAAAACGTATTGGAATCTCACAACCCTGAAACACTAATGCAAGAAGTGTACGACACAGCTTTTAGCACAGAGCTTTTTGCGAAAGGAGACATCAAAGTAAGAATTAATCCATACGAATTATACAACATTGGAGAACATGATAGCTTCATTCATGTATTCGCCAATATCATGCAGGGACGTACCGATGAAATGAAAAAAGACCTGTCTGAAAGGATAGTGAAAAAGTTAAAAAATCTGTTGCCAGAAGTTCCAATAATCTCAATGAATGTCAGAGACTTTGAAAAGGCCTCTTACACCAATAGAAATCTGATTGACTAAAGTTTCTGACCTCTATTGATCAGATAAACACCAATCATAGTTACCCCAAATGCAATGATTAAATAAATAGTAATTGATTCCTCAAAAAACCACCATGCAACTAATGCCGCTACCAAGGGATTCACATAGGTAACAACTGAGACCTGAATCATTGGCAATTTGGAAAGGGTGTAGAAATAAATCATAAACCCGGCAATAGACCCCATAACAATCATGTAGCTCAAGGAAAAGATTGAAGCTGCTGTAAATCCATTAAACTTGTCTAGTTCTTGAAAAACCAGAGTAAATATCAGCAGTCCAACACTGCCAATTAACAACTGAAATCCGGTCCGATGAAAGTTATTCATAGTTGTTGGATTCCTCTGAATAAATATGCTGGCTCCAGCCCAACAAAACCCAGCAACTAATGTCAGGATAATACCAATTTGATAATTAGGTTCAAACAGGTCTTGTAGATTCTCCCTGAAAACAATCACCATTCCAACAATTCCAAGCATTACTCCCAGGATAGTCAATCTGCTAAAGTGAAATCTTTTCGAGATACTCATTTCAATCACAATGACGTAAACTGGCATCAGGGATATAATTAGCGCCGTGAGTCCTGAAGGAACATGCATCAGTGCCCAACCAACAAACCCTTGACCTATAGTAATCATCAAAATTGCCGGAAACAGCTGCTTCAATATTTCCTTTTTTCCAGGCAGTTTCCACTTACTCACTACTAAACCAATCATCACCAATAAAACACCAGAAATTGACTGTCTTATCGTATTATACAAGAAAGGAGGAACATCTGTGACCCCAATTTTGATGATTGGATAAACAGTTCCCCATAGAATGCATAGAAAAGCAAGCGCTAAAAGTGGTAGGGTTTTATTCTGCAATTGATCTTGAGCAAATGCTAGTTAGGAGTGACCATTATATGAGCCCTGTGTGTTCCGGGATTCATAATCCAGGCCCCACCAGCAGTTTGAGGAGACTCAGGTAAGCCTGTTGATGCAGATGTAGCATAAGGAATGTAAATTACATATCGAATCTTCGTTTTAGCAGGAACACCATTCTCAAAAACCCCTGTAACTACAGCCAAAGTAGTTTTATCCGGCATGGTCAACTTTCCAGACTTTACTTCTTCTTCTCTGATATCAAAGATTTCCTGGAAAGATTTCCCCTCCTTCTTTAGGGCTCTTCCTCTCGCCATAAAAGGTTCCAGATCCTTATGATAACTCGCTACACTAAATCCATCTTTCTTAGGATCGTCTGCCAAACAAATGAATTGATTACTGCCTTTTTTTAATGTAACTAATGCACCATCTCCGGCATATCCCAAAACAGTAGCCTCTTCCCTGCTGTCTTCAGGAATCGACATTAATGCCCATTCTATTTGCTTTGAAGCAGATGGAATCTGAGCGTAAGAAATCATAGTGAATGGGACCAAGTATGCGAGCAATATCAGTTTCTTGATTTTCATCTGGATCATTGTTTAATCCAAACTACAATTTATTCCTGACAAGTCGAAATGGTTTTACAGAAGTGGTGCATTAACCTATACAAATCTATGATTGCGACAGCTGTTTTTTGCTTACCAAGAAAATTAGCAAACCCATAATTCCACCAATCACCAAATGTGCTGTAGTGTTAAGAAAGAATGTTGGATTAACATCCACTGTCCAAATACTTCTGATGACCAGCGCGGAAGGAATAAACATTATAGCTGCAATAAGAGCACCGAATACAAAAGCGTCCTTCCCTGTTGATTTTTTCGCAAAATAGAATGGATAGAAATAGACCATAAGCACAGCATAAAACAAATGGTTCAATATCATCAGGCCAAAATCCATTTGTTCTCTGCGAAATGAAACATAGTTCGCTTCATCCATGATCATATAATAAACTGTAGTTAGAATATTACTAGCCAAAAAAGCTAAGAGTGTTGCTACTAAGAATTGTTTAGTCTTCATATTTCGTTTTTTGTTCAAAATTGAAGAACATTATCATTCAAAAATTGACATTACACGCCACGCTGAAAAATGTACTTTACGAGATTATTAATTGATGACATTATAATTTTTTGCGAGAAGCAAAACGTAAATCCAACAGTCTTCAAATCCTATTTAAAAAAAATAGATGAATCTGGCAATGTAAGCTTCCAGGTCATGGATGAAATTCTTTGTAAGGCAATTGAAAAATCGAATAATGATGCATTTGGCTTACATCTGGCGGAGTATAATCTCCTAAAAGCTACAGAGTCTGTTGACTCAATAATGGGGGCTAGCATGGACATCAATGAGGCTTTCCAAAACGCTGTTGAATACAGTAAACTAATTAGCAACAGCATGAATTGTGAGATGAACGATGTAGGTTCAAATCAGTTTTCTGTAATCTTCAATTTTCATCCCGAATGGATACTTTGCTCTTCATTAGCAAGGAGACACAACCTGGAAACAGCTCTGGTAAGTGCTGTAAAATCTCTTCAGGCGCTTACTGGTTTCAAATACTTTCCAGTGTTGGTTCGTTTACCACACTCTCGAACAAACTACCTCAGTGAGTACTATAGAATATTCAATTGCAATATTGAATTCAATCAATCTAAAGCTGAAATTATTTTTGATTTGACATTACTAAATAAACCAGTGCAAACTGCAGATTTTGGATTGTTGCAAATATTAAAATTAAACGCTCAGAAAGAGATTGAAGAATCAATAAGTCATGATCAGATTACTGATAAAGTAAAAAAATTGATACTGGAATATCTTAGTGTACAAATGCCAATTGACCATACCTTAATAGCAGATCAATTGGAAACCTCCTCACGCACATTACAGAGAAGACTAAAAGAAAATGGAACCAGCTTCAAATCACTCTATAATGAACTTAAATTGAGATTGGCTCTGCGTCATCTGCTCGATGATCAACTATCAATTGAGGCAACTGCTTATCTTGTTGGTTACAGCGAACCAAGTGCATTAATCAGAGCTTTTAAAAAGTGGAAAGGTGTAACTCCCAAGCAATACCTAAAACAAGCTATGTCTTAATTAACTTCTTGACCTCCGATTGACTCAGTTCAGGCATTTGAGCTACTTCCAGATGAGACTGATCGCAAAACGGCCCCTTTTTGCTCAACTTACACTGACATAATTTAACCTTTGATTTCTTCTTCAATTCAAACAAAAGCGGTTTGTACTTAGAGCCCTGATGAGATCCATCACAAAATGGTTGTGTCTTTGACATGCCACAAGTGCACCATAAATATTTTCCTTTTTCCAATTCCAATTCTACTGGACTCAATGAAGTAGTCTCCGATTTCCTCAATTCACCAGATAATTCAGAGGCGGGATTGTCAGATTTTACTAGAGGGTAAAGCCATTGCGAAACCCACGAATCTTTTGGATCATCAGGAATCCCAAATTCATTTGGGTACTTTCTTGTAATAATTGCTGTGTTAAACAACTGATCCCATATGAAAAACATGTTGCCATAATTGCCATTGGGATCACTTATTCCATCCTTCTTAGATTTTCCGTGATGAGCAAAATGAGTAGCTGGTGTGATGATAAATCTTTCTATTACCCAAGCCAAAGGATGCAGGAAGGAATACTTGTATAAAACTTGATCCCATTTTGTAGTACTATGAGATCCGATAACAATAAGTTGCTTGAGCATTATTCCCAGAATTACCGCTTTTCCGCCTCCCAGAAAAAGCACAAAACCTATCCACCAGATGTTTGGCATCAGCGCAAAGTACATGGCTGCATTCCTATATGAGACTAAAAGCCCCATTTCCTCCGCGGTGTGATGAACTCTATGAAATTTCCATAACCATGGATTCTCATGAGCCATGCGATGATACCAGTATTGAAGTAGATCATCTACCAGTAAATAAACAGGTAAAATAATCCATAAGCTTCTTCCTGAAAACACATCTTCCTGCCCTGGAAAAACAAATACTCCAAAAACATAAGAAAGAAAGAAAATACCTGGCTTAATCAGGAGTGCCAATGAAAGGAAACAGGCTATTTCAATGAGCCAATCCTGTTTACTTCTTTTTGTGTTTTGCAGTAACCCTCCAATAATTTCGAAAGTGCTAAAGACAAATAAGATACCGATCACTACGAATACTTCGATATCCGGAATTGTTAAGAATCTTTCCATGACAAAGTGTTTTGGGTTGTCTTACAAAGTTCCTAAAACACTGATTCATAATTCTTTACAATTGTCAACTTTTGTCCATCTTCCTTTTTATTATCCTGGATAATGATGTTGCTGAAACCCCAAGAAAGTTCGCAATATGTTTGTGGTAGGCCATTTGAAAAAATTGTGGTCGCTCTTCTATGAGTTCCTCATATCTTGTTTCTGGTAGCTTATACGTTAGTGACTCAATTCTCCATAGAAGTGTCTGAATGGTTTCTGCAAAAACCTCTATTAACAGTTTCGTCATTCCTGGATAGTCAGCGCTTAACGCTAGTACTTTATCAAAATTGACGAAATACACTTCACTATCATCCAACGTCTCAAAACTGAATCTCGCAGCTTTCCCTTGAAATAAGTTTGAAGGTGAACCAATAAATGTCTTGGGAGGCCGCAATATTATTGTTTTCTCCTCACCTTCCTCTGTTATTAAAAAACCACGAACCATCGCATCCTTCACCAGGAATACATTTTGGCTAAAATCCCCTGCTCTTACTATTTTTTGTTTCTTTTTATAATGTTTACTAGAGGCTAAACTGGCAAACTGATCTATCTCCTCCTCAGTAAGGTAAGGTGCAATTTCTTCTAGAATGGACTTCATTTGTAAGTCAGATTGTTAATTCGGTTAAAACTAAAGGTTGAATATATTCTTTTTCTTGCCCTATGACAAGAATAACTTGTGCGGTTCCGTCGTTAGTTGCGTTCTTAACAAAATAAACAACGACACATATATTTACTGGAGATTAACTATATTCAAAGGTACAATTTCAACAAACTGAATGCGATCATAGTAAAATGAACAGGTTTATTGCATTCTTCCAAAATAGCTATGGGTAATATTCGTAAGGTAGAAATACTGTTACTCTTCATTTTTTCATCCGTTTATTTCGGATATGGGCAACTTAGGCCTAATTTCAAAATTGTAGGTATAACTGAAGGTTTATCCAACATTGCAATCAAAGACATTTATGAAGACCGCAATGGTGTAATGTGGTTTTGTACTGAAGATGGCTTAAATCGTTATGATTCCTATTCCATGACGGTCTACAGGCATACAAGAGGAGATTCAACGACAATTGCAGAAAGCTATGTGAATGAAATAATTGAAGACCAAAACGGCCATTTATGGATTGGCACAAGAACAAGCGGTTTGGTCAAATTCGATCCTGAATATGAGCAATTCACTAAATTCACTTTTGATCCATCTCAGTCTGAAAATTCAATTAGTGGAAATAAAATAACCGCATTAACTATTGACAACAATGGAATACTTTGGATAGGAACTCAGTATAATGGACTGAACAGATACGACCCAGTTACAAATCAGTTTACTAACTACAGGCATTCAAAATCAGCGAATTCCTTACCAAGTGATACCATTCTGGATGTATTAGTCTCATCAAAATCTGAACTTTGGGTTCTTACAAATGCTGGCCTGACTTCTGTAAACCAGGAAGATGAAACTTTTAATAATGTAAACCTGGAGGATGTACCATTTTTCTTTAGAGGCAACAGTCAATTTGAACTCAACGAAGACCTCAATGGAAACATTTGGTACGGAACAGAATTCGGAGCTGTTAAATACAATCCAATTAGTGGTGAACCTGAAATTCTAAAACTGAGCAACTTTGGTTTGAAAGACGAAAGGGTGGATATGATTTATGATATCCTGCAAACAGAAGATAGCACCTACTGGATAGGTACTGAGGTTGGGCTATTCAGTTATGATCCAAAGAATAACAAGGTAACAGTTGTAGATATCGCAGAAGGACTAAAAGCCCTTAACCTAAAAACTGTCAACAATCTTTTCCTTGACAAACACGGCCTATTATGGATTGGAACACAACACTATGGAGTCATTAAAGCAAATTTTCGAGTTCCAAACTTCGAACTTTACAACTCATCGGAAAATAGCCCTGTACAAATTCCGAACTCAATCATACGTTCACTCATATACGATAATGAGGGGAAAATTTGGGTGGGAACTGTCAACTCGGAACTTATACGAATCGATCCCAAAAATAAGACTAGCCGAACCATAACTATTAAACCCAACAACACTATTTCAGGATTGTATCAGGACACAAAGGGAATAATCTGGATTGGAACCTGGGGAGGTGGACTTTATTATTTGAATTCCTCTACAGACACACAGTTGAAAAAAATAAACATTAATATAACTGGAGATCAGAACAACAATATCGTTCAATCAATACTCAAAGATGGTGATGGAAATTTGTGGATTGGAACGGAATTGTGCTTGCTGCTTTATAACCCTGAAACTAAAAAATTCAGGACATTCCTCTACGATCCTAATGATGACTCTGGGTTATACAATAGTGTGCAATCTAATTCCATTGAAGTTGATAAGTACAAGAATGTTTGGATAGGTACCTATAATGGTTTGTTCAGGTTAATTCCTCAAGGAAATTCAAACAACTCATTTGAAGCTGACTACAAAGTTGTGACTTATGATAGTGTATTAATTGATAACAGAGTCACTACAGTACATTATGACTTGGATAAACCTAATCAATTATTTATTGGTACATTTTCTGATGGTATCAGACAAATAGAATTCTCTAATGAGCATGAAAATGTAAAGTCTACCCTTTATAATAATGTAAATGGCTTGTCTAGTAATGTGGTTTACGGTATCCAATCCGATTTAAACAACAACTTATGGATAAGTACTAATAATGGGATATCCCATTTTGATACTGAGAAGAAAGAGTTTGCAAATTATTATGAAAGCGATGGTTTGCAGGATAACCAGTTCTTTTGGGGCGCATATGCAAAAGGATCAAAAGAGAATCTCTTATTTGGAGGAATAAATGGCTTCAATCTAATAAAGACCACACAAATTAAAGCAGATACTACATCTGCTCCTGTCATATTTAATCGACTAAAAATATACAATCAGCCTGTCGCAGTTGGACAAAAAAATGGCGGTCAAGTAATTCTTCCGAAACAACTAAATTATCTGGACAAACTAGTATTGAAGCACGATCAAAATATGTTTACAGTTGAGTTTGCCACACCTCATCACGTTGAACCAGAATTTAATAAATACGCTTACAGGATCCTTGGATTTCGTGATGAATGGATATTTACAGATAGTCGCAAAAACTTTGTTACGCTTACCAACCTTGATCCGGGTGAATATCAATTACAAGTAAAAGCCAGCAATTACCAAGGGTTATGGAATGAAAAATATTCTTCTTTGAATATCGAAATACTTTCTCCATGGTGGTCTACTACATGGTTTAGAATTCTGGGTGCCCTTGTAATAGTTGCTTTTATTTCAGCAGTTATGAGGTGGCGATTGAGATATCTGGAAATGGTTAAGGTGAAATTATCAATGTTGGTTAATAAGAAGACTCAGGAAATCAAATCTCAGAATGAAGAAATAATTGAAAAGAATGAGAGCCTGAGAAGTCTAAATTTGAAGCTTGAGAATAACCTAATTGAAAAGCAACGGGTGATCGAACAACTAAAACTCACACAGAACCAATTGATTGAGTCGGAAAAGATGGCTTCCATTGGGGTTTTAACAGCAGGTCTTGCTCATGAGCTTAATAATCCGCTTAGTTACATTGGAGGAGTAGTGGAGCCAATCAAACTGGATTTGGCTGAAATAAAACCATCGCTTTCAAAAGAGATTCTGGAAAAACATAAAGAGGAGTTCGAGGAAATAGAAACATTGTTGGATGGCATGTCATTTGGTGTGGTGAAAGCATCGGAGATTATTAAGAATCTTCTGGAGATATCTCCAAAGGACAATCACATGAAGAATACGGTGTTTGATCTAAATGAAATGATTAAGGCCACCGTCAAACTAATCCATAATGCCCGAAAAGAGATTGAAATCAACACCTCTCTTGAAAAAGGGCAACAAATCAATGCAAATAAAGTCGAGCTTAATCAGGTTTTAATTAATATTATCAAAAATGCCTGCGACGCAATTCCACCGGAAAGAGATGGCAAAGTTGAGGTAATGAGCCACCTTGAAAATGGCAATGTAATCATTGAAATTTCCGACAATGGAACAGGCATGGATGAAGATACTATCAACCAAATCTTTGAACCTTTCTTTACTACAAAAGGCCCGGGAAAAGGGACTGGTTTAGGTCTCTACATCTCCTATTCGGTCATCAAAAAACATCATGGGAATATTAATGTTCAGACATTTCCAGGTGTGGGTACCAAATTCACCTTAACAATTCCAAGAAATCTGGAGAACTGATTCGAGAGAAAATATTGGGGTTATTTTACATTAATTGGTAAATTATAAGGTATTTCCACTTTCACCTGGAGAACTAAACTCGATTGGCGGTTAACAATGAACAGACATTGTGGTATATCTCTATTAGCAACACCTCTACTAATTTGCTTAGTAACCATATGTCATGCCCAAATCACAACCAACTTCACCAGAATATCAATAGATCAGGGGCTCAGTAATATTTCCATAAGAAGCATCATTGAAGATCAGCAAGGAATGATGTGGTTTTGTACCGAAGATGGACTAAATAGATTTGACTCCTACCAGTTTAAAGTATTCAGACACGATAGAAATGATTCCAATTCAATCGCTCAAAGCAAAGCAAACAGCATAATCCAGGACAGAGATGGCATATTTTGG
>JANSWY010000097.1 GCA_024743255.1 bacterium
TACTTTTACTTCGACAAATGGATCAGGAGATATCACTTCTTATCAATGGATTTTTGGAGATGACACGTTGGCCGCCTCTTCTACAGCTAGCGATACCACCTATCAGTTTTCTACTCCTGGTACTTATGAGGTACAGTTATTGGTGACCAGCTCAGGGGGATGTAGAAATGGTTTTAATGAGTCATTCATAATTTATTCCCGACCTACACAACCAAGTTTTAATTTTTCTTATAATTTGTTGTGTACAGAAAATGAATTTCAATTCACAAACACAACAGATGAAACCGGCTATGATGATGCCCTCCAATACACCTGGCAATTCGCTGACGAGGGAACAAGTAGTCAAAAAGATACCACTTTCGCTTTCTCTACCGCTGGTGAAAGAATCATATCCCTAGTTTCCGAAATTCCAGGCTGCACATCAGACCCAACCTACGATACCATTAATATCAACCCTACACCAAATATTGACTTTGACTATTCAGTAGTCTGTGAGGGACTACCAACACAATTTGGAAATGTAAGTGTATCACAAAATCTCGAAAGTTTTACATGGGATTTTGGAGATGGATATTTCAATACAAATGAAAACCCAGAACACCTATATGAAGGAAATGGTCAATATGAGGTGATAATGGCAGTTGTAGATGAAGACGGTTGTATTAATCAAATTCAAAAAACCGTAGTAGTAGATCAAATTCCAACCCCAACATTTTCCGTTGAAGGAAATATCGCATGCTCTGAATCTGAAGTTCAATTCATTGATGAGACTGACAATTCGGTTGCTAATGTTACGCAATGGGCCTGGGATTTTGGAGATGGAAATACAGATGATGTTATGAATCCGACACATCATTATGCAGAATCTGGAGAATATAATGTCAGTTTAACCGTATTCAATGATGCCAGCTGCGAAGCAACGTTTGATAGCTTGATTGTGGTTGACCAAACTCCATTGGTTGATTTTGAATTTACTGTAGGATGCATCAATGAGGAGACCTCATTCAATGATCAAAGTTCTGGAGATATTACCTCATGGTTTTGGAATATAGGTGAGGAAGTTTCAACAGAACAAAACCCAACTATCATTTTTGAAACCGCTGGTCTTTATGATGTGTCTCTGGAAATAACTACATCTGATTTTTGTGTTATTTCAACAACTAAGCAGGTAGTAGTTAATGATCTGCCTGTTGTGAACTTTGAAATTCAAAACAGTTGTTTAAACGAACTAATTTCTTTTAATGATAATTCCGAAGAATTTGGCGATCCAATTATATCAAGGAGTTGGAATTTTGGAGATGGCTTCTCAGCGGATGGTTCAACAGTTTATCATGAGTATTTGGTGTCGGGTACATATCAGGTGACTCTTGAAGCTATAACGAGAAATGGTTGTGTGTTAGAAACCAGCGAAACTTTGGAGATCTCTCCGGCACCTACAGCTTCATTCTCAGTAGACAATACGTTTGGTGCTCCACCTTTATCAATTGCAATATCAAATGAGAGTGCAGGTGCCTCTCAATATGCATGGTTACTAAATAATGATACTATCTCTACTGAGGAAAATACATTGTTGACACTGACAGAAGTAGGGCAACCAGAACTTACACTTCTGACTAAAAATGAATTTGGTTGTATCGACTCTGTCTCTCAGGAATTTATCATAGCCAGCCCTCAATATGATTTGAATCTCATTGATTTTGAAATAGTCCAAAATGATGAGTCTTTTAGTCTGGTGCTTGACTTTATTAATAGTAGTAACCTGCCTGTTTCAAATTTTGATGTCAATGTGGAATTTGATAATGAATTTACACTAACTGAAAGCTATGAAGGTCAAGTTGATATTGGAGAAAGGATTGTTTATCAATTGGAAGTTGAAATTCCAAGCAATCAAAATATATCATATATCTGTACAGAGTTAGAAACTCCAAATTCTGATTTTATAGATATTAACCCTGCAAATAATGAAAAATGTATTGACTTCACATCTGAAATAAGTGTTGAGCCACCTTTACCAAATCCAACCAGCTCTTCCTCTCTAATCAAAGTAGTTCTTCCTGATCGTATGGATATTACATTGGTTGTGACTGATATGTCAGGTAACATTATAGATGAAATCAACTATAATAATCTTTCAAAGGGTCTTCAAAATATTGAAGTAGATCTAACATCTCTCAATAAAGGTATGTACCTCCTCCAGATTATTCATGAGAATGGAAAAGAGGTGCAAAGAATCCAGAAAAGGTGATTTAGGTCTCACAAACGAATTGCAAATTCATTTATTATAGAATAAGGTGAATTAATCTGCTAGCTGTTAATATAAAAACAAATTCTTGTTAATAAATATTATTTTCTTCTCGGAATTAAAAAATAATATTTCATTTATTACATTTGTAGCAAATAATATTCGGATAACAGAAATGGCTCAAAATTTGAAAATTGATCAAACCGACAGAAAAATACTGGAGATTTTACAGTCAAATGCCAAAATAACAAACGCTCAGCTATCTAAAGATATCGGACTGTCTCCTGCACCTACACTGGAAAGAGTTAAGAAATTAGAAAACTCTGGTATCATTAAAAGTTATCATGCCAAGCTTGATACAGATAAGATTGGTTTAGGCGTAAGTACTTTTGTGTTGGTAACCCTAAAGGGACATAACAAAAATAACATTGATATCTTTCTAAGCGAGATTTATAAAGTTGATGAGGTGATTGAATGTCATCACATAACTGGCTCAGGAGATTTTATGTTAAAAATTATAGCTCAGGATATTGCGTCTTATCAAAAGCTAATGCTGGAAAAAGTGAGTGAGGTTGAGGTAGTAGATAGCTTGCAATCTATGGTCATTCTGTCAACCTTCAAAGACAGTAAGGTAATGCCAATTCCAAGGTAATTTATGACTCAGGTACTCAATAAGATTCTCACCGAAAGACAAGTGAGAGATAAAATTACAAGAATTGCTTACGAGATCTACGAAAACAATTTTCAAAACGAGGAATTGGTTCTTGTAGGTATTAATGGTCAGGGTTATACATTAGCAAAGCTTTTGAAGCAGACTCTGGACAACATCAGTGATATCAATATATCTATTGCAGAACTATCAATCGACAAGGAAAATCATTTAAGTAAACCAGTTGCAATTGATACTGATGAAGCAAACTTGTTGGATAAAGCTATTGTACTTGTAGATGATGTTCAAAACTCTGGAAGGACCATATCTCATGGTTTAGGCTTTCTTCTTAAAAATGGTGTAAAAAAGATTGAAACAGCAGTCCTCGTGGATAGAAGTCACAAATCATTCCCAATATTGGCAAATTATATGGGATATGAAATTGCTACTATGATTGATGAGTATATTGATGTGCAACTGGATGGAGAGATAGGAGTTTTCCTACATAGTTAACTTAATAATTCTTCCAGTTCATATTCATAATCAGCTTGAAGATCTTCATGAAGCCCGCTAAGGGCTTTTTTTATTTTTTCGATCTGCCTATTAAATGTGTTGTTTAAGACTGGACTTCTCTTAAACGCAATTCCGGAATCTAGCATGGCTCTACAGAAATGCATTAATAGCTCCACTTCAGTTTGCTTATTGCCAGAATATCGAATTTGCTTTGTAAGGTTTCTTAATATTTTTCTAATGCTCTTTTTAGCCCAGTAAAGATTTGCGGAATTGATATTATTGAATTCTTCCTCCATTTCATCCTTGATCGATTGAATGTAAGACATCTCATCATGTTGCTCAAAAAGCAAATAGGTCAAAAGCTCCTTATTATCCTTTTTGAATCTGCCTAACCTGAGACAAATAGCGGTTAAATCAGCCTCATCCAAATCTTTTAGGGCTTTTTTTATTTCTGCAAGGGTAGCTGCCTTCATATATTATACGCTGATGTCCCGATACAAATCAGGCTTTTTTAGAAGCATTAATAAACTCATTTTCAAAATCTGCCCCATGCTTTTGCAATTTAGAAAGTCACGCTCCTCGTAAAAGGCAGCAAGTTCCTTTTTCAAAGAGTTTACATTTTCATCAGTAGATATTCTATCAATAGCCATAACATCGGTAAGACTTTTAACTCTGTGTCTGGCCATTTTCAACCTTCTGGCAATTAAAGATCTTTCCTCTCTTTGATACTGTCTAACAGTTTGGTGATTCAGGTTTTTTAAACCTAATTCTATTAGTGGGTTGTTCTGCTTGAAATACTGTGGCAAGTAAATCGCCTTTCGCCCCTCATATGCTTGTTGATCAAAATCTATTGCCCTTAGACGATAAGTAATTTCTTCAAAATCGGGAGTCACATCAACTACAAAATTGCTGGAATGCATATCTCCTAGTAATCTTACAAAACACCTTTCATTGAATTTTATGAATTCCTTTGCAAGTCTGATTTCATTCAATTCAGGGTCATCCAAATAGTTTTTTATGAATTGATCACCAGGAATACCTGCTATATGCTCTTCTATCAAAGTGTCCTCATCAACAAGATAACTCATACGGTCTGGGGATAATAAATCTTCCAGTTCTAGTCCATAAACCCGACTAGCATCGGCATTTTTTACATAGAAGTAATCGAAATTATCGTTCAATTGATTGACAACCCGCACTCGAATTGGTTTAGTATTACCATAAGTGCAAAGATCTACCCTTTCAATGTTAAGGTGTTCCATCACTTCCATGTCACCATCTGCTTTCAAAAGGGCGTAAATCTTCTTCAAGGCAGAATAAATGTATTCCATATCTGATTGTGCATAGAATACAGTTTCCCAAAGTGTATCATTCCCATTCTTGTCATAAAGTGGAATTGAATTATTGAACCTTAGGAGGTCTTCATAGGCTATTGGCAATTTCATCTCCCGTCCATAATCCTGAAGATACTTATGAAGTATCGGACTGATTTTATAAGGGATTTTCTTTTTGCTAATTATTGCCATTTAATATTAAGTTAGCGCCTCAAGAATTTTTGATTCTGTCTGCTCGGTCCACTTCTTGAATGACTCTGAGATATCTTTATGTTCAGGAATATAGTCAATCAATTTTGAGATATTAAATTCATTGCTGGCAATTCCTGCTCCAGCGTTGGATCCATCAATAGCATTGCACGCTTGCTCATATTGTTTATTCACAGGCACCATCATGACAGGTTTGCCTAAATACATGGCCTCACACACAGACTCAAATCCAGCGGTACTTGCATATGCTTTACAACTAGCCATTTTTTCGAGGAACTTTTTATCGTCTAATTGATGAAAAGTCAATGTCTCATCAATCTTATCTTCCTTTGGAGCTCCTTTTCTATCCCAAAAACAGAAGAGTCTTATATCAGGATTCTTCTCATGAAACTGCCTTACTTCATCTCCATATCCATCATTTACCATATACACGAGTACAAAATCCTCACTTGAAGTCTTAAGTTCACTAAGCTCTTTTCGAAGTAAAGGAGGAACTACAGTTAGATTGGGAACAGGTTTATAGTCAGTAAAACTTAATGCAATTAACTTATCAGCTCTCCACGAAGTAATTCGGTTTGCACGAAGGATAAAAAACTTGTCTAAAGGTCCTCCTTTTGCGAATGGAAAATCTGGATGATCCATTAAGTACTGGTGCCCAATACAGAAAAATTTAGCGTCTGGTTTATATTTCCAATTATAAATGCCACCAATAAAATCATAGAAATTAATGATTGCATCCGGGTTCTTTGTTTCCACCACTTCATGAATTCTTTTAAGAGACTCCTTAAATGGCTTTAGTTTACTGAGGTTTTTTAGAATAGAAGGAACCACCTTCACCGACTTATTGTCTTTGTCTGTAATGAAATTGGGACTTGCAATGCCTTCTATCTCAACATCAGAAAGCCTTTCAGTAAAAAAATGGGGAATATCCCTTCGACTGCTCCTTCCCAGGAAAATATGAGAGACCTCATGTCCTGCACTTACAAGCATTTCTTGTAAAGAGATGGCCTGAGTGATATGTCCTCTTCCTTCTCCCTGAACTATAAATATGAATTTCACAGTCTAACTTTGTTTGGGTTCCAACAAATATAAGCTAGCTGATTAAAGAATAGAACCTGATTTAACCGTAGTATGGGAAACGAAGTGAAAATTCTGTTCCCTTACCTAGTTCAGATTCGACATTGATAGTCCCTTTGTGATTTCTAATGATCTGTTTCGATAAACTAAGGCCAATTCCTGAGCCATTCTTTTTAGTGGTAAAGAATGGAATAAATATTTTCTTAACCGCTTCTTCATCAATGCCTGGCCCTGTGTCGCAAATGCTAATCAATACACTGTTTCCTTCTCTGTGTGCATCAATCTTAATTCTTTTTGTGTCCTTTTCATCTTCACCAATTGCCTGAATCGCATTTTTGACCAGATTAATGACAACTTGTTCCACCTGCTCCTGATCTACGCTAAACTTCAAATCATCATCTATATTAACTTCAAGGTCAATTCCTCCTTGTTTCATATCATGTTTAAGAAGTAGAATAACGTGATCAAAAAGATCTTTGACTTTGATTTCTTCGATGTTTGGAAGTGTAATTCGAGTCATGTTTCTGAAATCACTTACGAACTTGATCAGACTCTCACTTCTTCTATGAATGGTTTTTACCGCCAGATGCAGATCTTCTACCTCATCATTAGTAATCTGATTGACATCAAGCTCATTGTTCAGTTGATTGCTCAATTCAGTCTCAACAGTATTTGCTAATGAACTAATAGGAGTAACAGAGTTCATGATTTCATGAGTCAATACTCTAATCAGGTTTTGCCATGCTTCCATTTCTTTCTCCTCCAATTCACTCTGAATGTTTTGAAGGGAAATAAGCTTGAATTCCTTGCCTTGCATAGATAGCTCAATGGCATATATGGCCAACTGGAAGTCTTCACCGTCTTTGGTTAATTTAATCAAGTCTCTGCCACCAGTTTTTAAATCCTGGAAGCTCTCCACAAGTTGCCGACTAACGTGTGCAAGCTGACGGATATTTTTGATCTGGTTAATATTGAGTAACCTTTTAGCAGCGGTATTCATAATTTGAATTTCACCTTCTGTGTCAAAAGTGATAATTCCAATACCTACATGCTGAACGATTGTCTTAAGGTACTGATGTTGTGCCTCCTTCTCAGCTCTGATTTCCCTGAACTTCTTGATTACATTATTAAACTCCTTAAATAGTAAATCCAGTGTAGAGTTTCCCTTTCGATGTGGGTAGGTATGTGAGAAGTCATCGTATTTAATGCTTTCAAGAAAACCAATGACCTCCTTATTACTCTTGTCAAGGTAATTTATCAAAAGTCCTACCTGAAAGATTCCAAGTAGAAAGACCAATACCTTTGTGAATACATAGGACTCATTATACAGCAGGTTTGTAAATAACAAGATAGTCAGTGAGAGCAAAATAACTCTCACTATTACATTGAACTTCAGATTATTAAAGCCCATGTTTCTCAAGTCTTCTGTACAAAGATGCCCTTGTAAGGCCTAGCTCCTTAGCCGCTTTAGAAATGTTTCCGTTATGCTTATTGATTGCTTTCTGAATCACCGTTTTTTCAACGTCATCCAGATTGAAGCTATCAATAGTATCTCCGTTATCAGATTTTTGCATTAGGAAGAAGAAATCATCTGGAGTCAGCACCTGATTTTCTGACATAATAATCGCTCTCTCAATAGCGTGCTGTAGCTCTCTGATGTTTCCAGGCCAGTGGTACTTTTGTAATTTCTTGATTCCAGATTGGGAGATTTTCTTAGTTGGTTTTCTGTATTTCTGACTATACATTTGGATGAAATGATCTGTCAAAAGCGGAATATCCTCTTGTCTCTCTCTAAGGGCAGGTAACCTGATTTCAACTGTGTTAATCCTGTACACAAGGTCTTGCCGGAAGGTGTTTTCCTCCACCATATCGTAGAGAGGCATATTAGTTGCACAAATTAATCTGATATCAATATCGACTGATTTATTAGCCCCAATTCTGGTTACCTGTCTGCTTTGAAGTGCTGTTAGTAGCTTAGACTGTAATGGCATACTTAAGTTACCAATCTCATCTAAAAACAATGATCCGCTATTTGCAACTTCAAATCGACCTGGTCTGTCTTCCTTCGCGTCGGTAAACGAGCCTTTTTTATGACCAAATAATTCACTTTCAAATAGTGTTTCAGTAATTGCTCCCATGTCAACACTAATAAAGACATTATCTTTTCTTAGAGACTTTTGATGAATGGCCCTTGCTATAAGTTCCTTACCGGTACCATTTTCTCCCAGGATTAAAACATTTGCATCCGTTCCTGCAACTTTGTCAATTATGTTGAAAACATCCTTGATGGCTTTACTTTCTCCTATGATGTCCTTAAATGGAAGGTTACTATCTTCCTGAAGGGCCTTTTTAGTCTGTTTTAAATTATCAACCTCTTTATATGACTTTTTGAGTTTGCTTGCTGTGGATAATGTTGCAATAAGTTTCTCATTCTGCCATGGCTTTAGAACGAAATCCGTTGCGCCTTCTTTTAGTGCTCTAACAGCCATTTCAACATCTCCAAATGCAGTTATAAGGATCACAACCGCTTGAGGATCCCTTTCAAGAATTTGTTCTAACCAATAAAATCCTTCCTTTCCACTTGTAGTATCATGACTGAAGTTCATATCTAACAAAATGACATCATAAGTATCATGATTTAATAGGAACGGTATTTTTTTTGGGTTTTTTTCAATGATTACCTCTTGTGCGTGCTTTTTCAACAACATTTTTGCTGCCAACAACACATCTTCATCATCATCTATTATCAGGATTTTACCTAGTTCTTTATCCACTTGTTATTTGATTTTTTTGACTTGTATTCCAGAAACTGTGCCAATGAGCAAAATGTACGATTCTGGGCAGAAAAGTTAATAAACAAAAATTATATTGTTCGTATTCGAACAGATAATAATTTCAATAATGAACAAAAAAGGGTGAAAAAATTCTTGGAGGGAAATATGAGATGGCCAGTCAGGTAAGGTAAAAATGGTCGGCAACCCAACCGTGACTGGCCAAAACATAATTAAACTAATTACGCACTACAAAAATAATATAATTATTATCATATGATAATATATGTCTGATTTTTTTCGACGGAATGATTTTATAGATTGATCAAGTACCTGATCTGAAAGGATCAAAATGGATTTTTCGTCTAAATTATTAGACAATTTGTCGAGATGGTTCTGGAAATCAGAGATTAATTCACTAACTTAATCTCATTATTTAGTAGAGCAATCAAATACGCTCCAGCCTTGGTCGGCGGTGAGTAAATAATTTAAAACGATTACGCAAATGATACATCTCCAAAGAGAATTACCCTTCCTTATAAGATACTTTTCTATTCCCAAATCTATTCAGATTCAATAATCTAATTATACTTATAGATTTTACTTTTCCAAAAGACATCAAGCCTTTTCAATAAGCTATGGATATGCTCGTGTAATGTTCATGGGAAAGAAATTTGATAGATTTTTATGTGCTCGGTTAATGGAGTTGTTAGGTTTTGCCTGGCAACTCCTTTTTTTGTTTATGAAAGCAGATCTCGACTGATGTAGAGGCAATTAATTAAAATGATTTAAAAGCCTCTTTTTATTAGAAAGTTCGAATTTTCTTATGGTTAGATGAACTAATTTGATAACTAATCCATTATATATTTATAAATGGACTAAAGCATTAATTAGAACATGGTTTGAATATGTGACGAAAGATCTTTGATTACCATTCAATTAATTTCGTTTTAAAAAAAAATGCATTATATTCGAGTTGTTGTTGTGGATTAAGATTTGATTAGTCCTTTTTATTTTGAGTTTTTGACCTTGGGGTTCAGGTGGAGACCTGAACCTTTTTTTATGCCCTTTCCTCAAATCTCATTGGTCGAAAACGAACACTTTCCTGTCCCGTTTGAGTACAATTTTTCATCGATTTTCTAAGTTGAAATTTTTAAGTTGCTGTTTTTCAGTCATTTAGTATTAATGGCACCCTTCTTGGCATATGGGTAATCACTTACATAATTATTACCGATGGACCGAAAGATTAAAAAGAAAAAGTGGACAGCAAAAAGATTAATAACGATAGGATTAATCTCAGCATTTGGATTATTTGTAATCTATAGCTTCATTTTTGCGACTGGAGGATCGAAACTGAATGTTTCGGCTGATAAAATAAATATATCAGATGTTTTTGAAGGTGACTTTAGAGAGTTCATTCCGGTTGACGGTAATGTACTTCCAATTAAAACAATCAGACTTGATGCAATTGAAGGTGGTGTGGTAGAAAGAAAATTCTACGATGGTGGTATCCTAATCAACAAAGGGGATACAATTCTAAAACTTAGCAACAACAACTTACTCCAGAGTTTCGTGCGAGAAGAAACTCAAGCTTTTATTCTTGTAAATAACTTAGAGAATACAAAGCTTTCTCTCCAAAGAAACCAATTTGACCTCAAGAGAAGACTCACAGAATTGGATTATCAAATTGACGCTGCAAGAGACAATTACGAACGTAGCAAGCAGCTATACGAAGATAAAATCTTATCTGAGCAAGAATACCTAAATGTAAAAAGAGAGTTCGATAGACTTACTTCAAACAGGAAAATTGAAATCGAATCTCAAAGATTCGATAGCCTGAATGCAGTAGTGCAAATCAGACAAACTGAAGCTACGCTCTCAAGAACAAGGGAAAACCTTGAAATGATTAAAGGAAACCTTGAAAACCTATTTATTAAAGCCCCAATCACCGGAAGACTTAGCTCAATTAATGTAGAAGTAGGGGAGTCAATCAATACAGGTCAGAATATTGGTCAGATTGATGATGTTAGTGGATATAAAGTTAGAGCTAACATTGATGAGCATTACATTGCTAGAATTTATGAAGGACTCAGAGGTACATTCGATTTTGCTGGTGGGTCTTATAACCTGGAATTGAAAAAGATTTACCCAGAAGTTAATAATGGACTGTTTCAAGTTGATTTAGCATTCCTTGATACCATACCTACAGGAATTAGAAGGGGTCAAACACTTCAAATCAAATTACAATTAAGCGAGGATGTTCAAGCAGTACAAATTCCTAGAGGTAGCTTCTATAATACTACTGGTGGAAACTGGATATTTGTTGTGGATGCATCAGGAGACTTTGCGACCAGAAGAGATATCAGACTTGGAATGCAAAGTCCTAGATATTATCAAGTATTAGAAGGCTTGCAACCTGGAGAAAAAGTTGTAGTCTCTTCTTACGAAGGATATGAAGATAAGGACCGATTGGTCTTCAAATAATAGAATATTTAAATTAGAATTTAATAAATCAAAATAATTACCATGGAAAACTCAAATAACCTAATCCAAACTAAAGGGCTAAAGAAATTTTATTACACAGACGAAATTGAAACTACAGCTTTGGCAGGTGTGAACCTCGAAGTGAAAGAAGGAGAATTCGTTGCAATCATGGGGCCTTCTGGTTGTGGAAAATCAACATTGCTTAATATTATTGGACTACTTGATAATCCATCTGAAGGTGAGTTCCATTTCACAGGTCAGGAAATCTCTGACTACAATGAAAGAAGAAGAGCTGATCTGAGAAAAGCAAACATCGGGTTTGTATTCCAGAGCTTTAACCTGATTGATGAATTAACTGTATTCGAAAACATCGAGCTACCGTTGATTTATTTGAAGTATTCTGCTGCTGAAAGAAAGAAAAGAGTAGAAGAAGTAATGGAGCAGATGAAAATCATGCACAGAAGAAATCACTTCCCTCAACAACTTTCAGGTGGTCAGCAGCAAAGGGTTGCAATATCGAGAGCGGTAGTAGCTAAACCAAAATTAATCCTTGCGGATGAGCCTACTGGTAACTTGGATTCAGCAAATGGACAAGAAGTAATGACGCTTCTTACTGATTTGAATGAGTCTGGTACTACAGTTGTAATGGTGACGCACTCCCCAATTGATGCGGAATATGCTCACAGAGTAATCCACTTATTTGATGGTCAGATTGTTTCTGAAAACATCAATGCAAAGGATAACACACTAGTTTAAATATTTTCTTGAAGCTGCCTGACCATGGTTGGGCGGCTACTTATTCCAATAAATTACCTGCTTTATGAAAAAGCTATTCAGATTTGTATTGTCTATTATTTTAGTTTCAGGGACAGTTTTAACTGCTTCAGCACAAAAAGATTTGACCCTTGAAGAGTGTATCAATATCGCATTAGATAACAATCTTGACATTCAGATGTCTCAAAACAATGCGTTGATCGCCAAATCCAACAAGTTTCAGGCAATGATGAATTATTTGCCGAATCTATCTGCAGGTGTTAATTACGACCTGACAGCAGGTACATTCTTTGATCAATTTGCGGGAAGACAAGTATCTACAACAACCAACACGTCTGATCCATTTATAAGATCAAGTTTCAACGTATTTAATGGCTTTGCTAATCATCACAATCTAAGCCAAAGAAGAAATGAGCTGGAAGCAGCAACTCAAGGAATTGAGGCATCAAAACTTGATGTGAAAAACAATGTCTTCACTGCCTACCTCAATGTGATCCTTGATAAAGAAAACATTAGAATCTCCGATGATCGAGTTGAGCTTCTTGAGGCACAATTGGATAGAGAAGTTAAAAGAGAATCTGTAGGTGTAGGGAACATGGAGTCAGTTTATAACTTCAGATCGCAGGTAGCCAATGAAAAGCTAAATAATGTGAGGCTCAAGAATACGCTGCAAAGCGATATGCTAAGATTGGTGCAACTGCTGAGATTAAATGTTAATGATGATTATAGGTTAATCACTGAAGAATATGCAGACGCTGATCTGTTAGTAGAGGCTGATCCATATGGAGATGTATTGGCTAAGAGTATGGCGTTTTCTCCTTCACTTAAGCAAGCGAATGCAAGCTATAAAGCTTCAAAGTATGCAATGAAAGGTGCCAGAGCCCAGAGATATCCAACTGTTTCTTTGTTCGGGCAAATAGGGTCCAGGTATTCTTCGAATGGAGCAAGAAACCCAACTACAGGGGAAGTTGAAGAAAATGCATCATTGACTGATCAACTAGACTGGAACTCATATGAATATGCCAACTTGAGAGTTGATATTCCAATCTTCACAAGATATCAGACGAGCACTAATATTCAGGTTGCTAAATTGAATATGCACAATGCTGAATTAAGCCTTCAGCAAACTGAGCAAAATGTAACGAATACTATCCAAACAGTGTATTTAGATTTGATCTCAGCACAAGCAACATACAAGGCAGCACTTGAAAACCTTGAGTCATTGGAGCAATCCTTTGATTTCATCAACAAAAGATACGAAACAGGTAATACAGACTTCTTCACATATCTGGAAAGCCTGAATAACAAAAATAGAGCTGAAATTGAATTGGTTAATGCCAAATACTCAATCATCTTCAGGAAAAAAATTATTGGACTGTTTGAGGGCGAAGGTTAATACCTAGCCTTCAAACGTCTTTAACTCGAGCACCTCTCCATCAAACTGGGCGAAGGTGCTTTTTGATATCCATTCTCCAAGATTAATGTATCGGCTCGATTCGGATAATTGTAAATCAGTGGGGATGTGTCTGTGACCGTACATGTAGAAATCATGATGGTTTTTAGACTCAATGTTCTTTGAGTGAATTATCAGCCATTCCTTGTCACCATAAAATTCATCTTCCTTGCTGTTGTTTGATAACCTACTTTTTCCGGACCAGAAATTAGCTAGACCTATCCCTAATGTTGGGTGAAGCCATTTGAAGCACCATTGACAAAATTTGTTAGTAAAGAAAAGCTTAACGAATTTATAGAACCGATCACCTGGCCCCAGGCCATCTCCATGTGCTATATAAAATAAACTCCCAGCAATATTGAATTGGGTTGGTTTCTTTAAAACTTCAATGCCAAATTCATCAGGGAAATAATCAAACATCCAGATATCATGGTTACCTGTGAAAAAATATACTGGTATTCCCATGTTTCGAATTTCTTTCAACTTGGAAAGGAACAAACTAAAACCTTTCGGGACCACATTCTTGTACTCAAACCAAAAGTCAAAGATATCTCCAACCAATAGAATCCCGCCGGCATCATCTTTAATAGTATCCAACCATCTTACGATTTTTTCCTCTCGCTTTCTACTGCTAATCTTGTCAGGAGCTCCAAGGTGGAAATCACTGGCGAAGTATATTTTTTTGCCCTCTTCTAGTTCTTTAAATGTTTGATTCATTCGGTGAAATACAAATAAAAAAGGTTCCCGAAATTAAGCATTATTCGGGAACCTCTTTATATAATTAAGTATTCTTAGACTTATTTCTGGTCTACCTCTTCCTCAGGTTGCTGTTTACCTGAATCTTCCTTTTCAACTTCGCTTTTAACGTCTTTCTTAATCTTTTCGAGATCTTCTTTGTCATCATCTTTAGATGACCCATTTTCAGCATTTGTATATGCCTGGTAGGTAGTCTCTCTTTCGAAAGGTCTCTTACCAATCAGCTCCTCAAGATCGCTTTGGAAGATAATCTCCTTCTCAAGAAGTTCATTTGCCAAGATGTCTAATTCCTTTCTTTTGTTTGAAAGTAAGTCTTTAGTTCTATCATAAGCATCCTGAACTATTTTCTTAACTTCCTGATCGATTTTCTCAGCGGTAGCTTCTGAATACGGCTTATTGAAATTATACTCCGACTGCTTGGAATCGTAGAAAGAGATATTTCCAATTTCATTATTCATTCCATAAACAGTAACTATGCTGTAAGCCATTTTAGTCACTCTTTCAAGATCACTCAATGCACCTGTAGAAATCTTACCAAATACAATCTCCTCAGCCGCTCTTCCTCCAAGAGCCATACACATCTCATCGATCAGCTGATCTGTCTGATATAGGAATTGCTCTTTTGGTAGATACTGCGCATATCCAAGAGCTGCTACTCCTCTAGGTACAATACTAACTTTTACCAAAGGATCAGCGTGTTCCAAATACCATCCAGCTACTGCGTGACCCGCTTCGTGGAATGCAACAATTTTCTTCTCTTCAGGAGAAATGATTTTGTTTTTCTTCTCCAGACCTCCAATTACTCTATCAATAGCGTCTTGGAAATCCTGCATATCAACCGCTTTCTTATCTCTTCTGGCAGCTATTAATGCAGCCTCATTACAAACATTGGCAATCTCAGCTCCTGCAAAACCAGGAGTTTGCGCTGCAAGTTTCTTCGGATCAACATCGTTACTAAGTTTCAATGGTTTCAAATGAACTTTGAATATTGCCTCTCTACCAACGATATCTGGCTTGTCAATACTAATTTGTCTATCAAATCTTCCTGGTCTCAATAAAGCAGAATCTAATACATCTGGTCGGTTTGTTGCAGCAAGTATGATTACACCACTGTCTGTCGCGAAACCATCCATTTCCACTAGTAATGAGTTCAAAGTATTTTCTCTCTCATCGTTTGACCCAGGCATTTGACCTCTACCTCTTGATCTACCAATTGCATCAATCTCATCTATGAAAACAATACATGGCGCTTTTTCTTTTGCTTGCTTAAATAGGTCTCTTACTCTAGCAGCACCTACACCCACAAACATCTCCACAAAATCAGAACCTGACAAAGTGAAAAATGGCACTGCAGCTTCACCTGCAACTGCTTTCGCTAGTAACGTCTTTCCAGTACCTGGAGGGCCTACTAGTAATGCTCCTTTTGGAATCTTACCACCCAGCTTAGTGAATTTGCTAGGATTCTTCAGAAAGTCTACAATTTCCTTAACCTCTTCCTTGGCTTCATCTAAACCAGCTACATTTCCAAAAGTGATTTTTACTTTATTCTCAGCATCAAATAGTGCTGCTCTTGATTTTCCAATATTGAATATCTGACCGCCAGGACCACCTTGTCCAGTCATTCTTCTCATAAGGAACCAAAAACCAAATATTACAAGGAACAATAGTCCCCAGTTGAATATCATGCTAGATGGATCCGTTCTCTCATCTACCTTGTATTCAATTTTCTGGCTTTCTGGAAGCTTGGATTTCTCCTGTATTTCACTGAACCTCTTTTCAAACTGCTCTCCTGATAATACTTTGAAAAAGTAATGAGGACCATCGCTAGGTGCAAATGGACTTCTATCCTGTAATTGTAGTTTGTACTTGCTGTTAGAAAGAGCCTCTTTCTTTAAAGTAACTTCTACCAAGTCCTGGTTTTTGATAAGCATCACTTCTTTGACATCATTACTTAACATCATGTCTTCAAACTCTCGTGTGCTGATCTCTATTGCGGAATTGTTGTTGCTGAAATAGGTAATTCCCAATACTATTGCCAATAGACCAAAAATTACGTATATCTGGTAATTTGGTCTTTGTGGCCTTCCTGGCGCTCTTTTCGGTTTATCTGCCATTAATCTCTCTTAAATTTTAAGTCTTTTTTATAACACAAGTGCGGCTTTAAGGTTTGATTTCAATCAATCTTCTACCTCACTTATTTTTGCATCCCCCCACAACTCTTCCAACGCATAAAACTCCCGTTTGTCTTTTCGGAAAATATGAGCGACTACATCTACATAGTCGATTAACACCCACTCTTTATTTTGTCGGCCTTCTCTTTTCCATGGATTTTGTTGAGTAATTTTATGAACTTCTTCCTCGACGGAATCTGAAATTGCATCAATTTGCGTGTCTGAATTTCCAGAGCAAAGTATGAAATAATCTGCAACTGCATTTTGTACACCCCTGAGGTCCATCACCACAATTTCAGAAGCTTTTTTCTCTGCCATCCCTTTCACCACTAATTCACTTAAATCTTGTGAATTCAAAGCCCCTTTTTTTTCCTGCATTCAAATTATATTTTTACCAAACAAAACTACATAAAATAATTGCATAAATTCTTTGCCAAACCCTTATTTCTAGGGAAAAACGTGATTTTCCTGCCAGAATGTCATTCAACCAATGATTACGCACTTAATGCCCTCAATAAACCTGACATTCGAGAGGGTACAGTTATAATTACCGACAACCAAACCAAAGGTAGAGGTCAACGAGGGAACATTTGGGTCTCAGAACCAGGTAAGAACATCATCCTTTCCCTGGTATTGGAACCAGGATTTCTTCAAATATCTCAACAATTTGGATTGACACTAGTCACATCCTTGGCTGTTTACGATCTTCTTAGTCAATATGTTCCTCAGGTTAGAATTAAATGGCCTAATGATATTTACATTGGTGAAAAAAAGACAGCAGGAATCCTGATAGAGAATTCATTGAGAAACAATAAAATTGAGCATGCAGTTATAGGGATTGGAATTAATATTAATCAACAGGGGTTTTTATCAAATCTTGCGACCTCTCTCTCATTGGAGAAAGGAGAGGTGCTTGAAAGGGAAGCCTTAATTGAGGAATTATTAGTTTTCATAGAGAAGTGGTACCTAAAATTAAAAAAGGGTCAGACCGAATTGAGAGATGAGTATCTAAGTCGATTGTATTGGTTTAAGGAGAATCGAGTGTTTGAAGATGCTGCTGGTGAATTTGAAGGGAGTATACTTGGAGTAGATCCGCTTGGTAGATTGGTCGTGAAGACTACTTCTGGACAAAGAGTTTTTGATATTAAAGAAGTGAAATTTATAAAATAAAACACTCATTTAGGCATTGCCATTTAGATGGGTTAGTTTTGCAATCCAAAATTTTGAAAAATCAACAACATGATTGAAGAACAATTAAACTACAAAGTGAAAGATATTTCACTTGCAGACTGGGGGAGAAAGGAAATTGAATTAGCAGAAGCGGAAATGCCAGGTTTGATGGCGTTAAGAGAAGAGTACGGAGAATCAAAGCCTCTTAAGGGTGCTAGAATCGCTGGATGCCTTCACATGACGATCCAAACAGCTGTTTTGATTGAGACCTTGGTTGAACTTGGTGCTGAAGTAACTTGGTCATCTTGTAACATATTTTCAACGCAAGACCATGCAGCAGCAGCAATCGCTAAAGCTGGTATTCCGGTTTACGCTTGGAAAGGTATGACTAATGAGGAGTTTGATTGGTGTATTGAGCAAACACTTGATGCTTTCCCTGGAGGTAAGCCACTTAACATGATCCTTGATGATGGAGGTGACTTAACTAACATGGTTCTTGATCAATATCCAGAATTGGTAAAAGACATTAAAGGGCTTTCTGAAGAAACTACTACTGGTGTACACAGATTGTATGACAGAGTAAAGAATGGTACACTTCCAATGCCTGCAATCAATGTTAACGATTCTGTTACAAAATCGAAATTTGAGAACAAATACGGTTGTAAAGAGTCTCTTGTTGACGCAATCAGAAGAGCTACTGACGTAATGCTTGCTGGTAAAGTTGCTGTTGTTGCTGGATATGGTGACGTTGGAAAAGGATCTGCAGCTTCTTTAAGAGGTGCTGGTGTTAGAGTAATTGTTACGGAAATCGATCCTATTTGTGCATTACAAGCTGCAATGGACGGTTTTGAAGTAAGAAAAATGATCAATGCAATTCCAAGTGCAGATATCATTGTAACAGCTACTGGTAACAAAGATATTGTGAGTGGAGAGCACTTTAAATTGATGAAAGATAAGACCATCGTTTGTAACATTGGTCACTTTGATAATGAGCTTGATATCGCTTGGTTAAATGATAATTATGGTTCCACTAAAGTGGAGATCAAACCACAAGTAGATCTTTACAATGTTGAAGGTAATGATATTATTATCCTTGCTGAAGGTAGACTTGTAAACCTTGGTTGTGCTACTGGTCACCCTTCATTTGTAATGTCTAACTCATTTACTAACCAAACTTTAGCACAGCTTGAGTTATGGCAACATGCAGATAAGTACGAGAACGACGTTTACATGCTTCCAAAACACTTGGATGAGAAGGTTGCGAAACTTCACCTTGCTAAAATTGGTGTTGAACTTGATGAACTTACAACTGATCAAGCTGAGTACATTGGCGTTTCTGTTGAAGGTCCATTCAAACCTGAGTATTACAGATACTAATTAAGAATTGTTAATAATATTGAGAAGGTCGTGCTTTATGTACGACCTTTTTTTGTTAGACCAAAGTTGGTTTTCACCACATTGCCGAGTTTATGCTCATTAAAGATTTCCAAATTGTGATCTACAGAATGTCGTTCAATTTTTGGATGATATAGATGATATAGGATAGCGCAGTTTCTCAATAACATTACTTTTCCTCCCGAGTTTGTGTATCTCAGGTCAATATCAATATCTTCCCCTATTCCAGGACCTTGATATCTTTCATCAAAACCATTTAATTCCACCAATTCTTCTTTGTGTATCGAAAAATTACACCCTAAGACCTGTCTTTTAGGATTTTTTCTAAGTTTCTTATTCTTATAACCAGGTAATTTTATTGCAACACCTTTCTCGACTTGAATCGTTTTTCCAAAAATTCCGTCCCACAAAATCTTTGTGAAAATTGAGTTTAGAAAACTACCAGATTCTGATTGCAAGGAAATATGAGAAGATACTTTTTCAGACATTCTGACTCTGCGTCCAGTAAGTAACTGTCCAGCTTGTTTTAATGTTAAATGATCTAGCACAAAGTCTTTGTGTGGTATACAATCTCCATCAATGAAAATCAGATATTCTGAGCTACTCCTAGTAATAGCTTCGTTTAGAATTGAATTCTTTCTCCATCCCTTATTTTCATGCCAAACGTGATGAATTGTAAGTGTTGATTCCTCGATAGCATTAGTGATTTTCTTGACCACCTCAGATTCAGAGCCATCATCGGCAATGATTATTTCAAACTCTTTGAAGGATTGCCTCTCGAAACCTGCCAATACGATTTTCAAGACATCAAACTTATTGAAGAAAGAAATAATAACACTTGCTTTCATTCCCTTAATATTGATTTATATACCTCAAGAGTTTGAGTGGCTGTCTTTTTTGATGAAAATGACTTTACATATTCATATGCATTGGTCACTACTTTACTTTTTAAGTCTCCTTGTTTAATGAAAGCCATTACATGCTTTGCTAATTCAATATCATCACCAACGTCTGCTATCAACCCTGTTTCGTAA
The DNA here is from genome assembly GCA_024743255.1 of bacterium. Taxonomy (GTDB): domain Bacteria; phylum Bacteroidota; class Bacteroidia; order Cytophagales; family Cyclobacteriaceae; genus JANSWY01. Next base: position 20,034 of record JANSWY010000097.1, read on the forward strand.
TGCTTTACCAACTCTTTTAGTCCACCGGCATTTGTTGATACCACTGGCAATTTTGAAGCGAATGCATCTAAAACACTAGTCCCCAATCCTTCAGTTTTACTGGTCATCAGGAAAATATTCAATTCCTTCAATACCGATGGAATGTTGTTTAACCTTCCTGTAATGAATATTCTTTTTTGTAAACCGTAAGAATCAATTTTGGACAGAATCTCCCCTTTTAACTTACCTTCCCCCACCAGGAAAAAATAAGCGCTCTCAGTTTCATTGATGACATTTTTTGCTACCCGCAAAAAAGTAAAATAATCTTTTTGATCAGCTAATGCAGAGGTATTGCCTATAAGGATTGAATCTTGATTAAGCTGATATTTTGATCTCAAAGTCTCTTCATTAACAGAGTTTTCAAATCTGTTCAACTTAATACCACTGTAAATTGTGGTTATTTTTTCAGGATACTCTAAGTTTTGAGCTACTATATCTTCAACAGTCTTGGAAACACAAATGATTTTATTAATCTGATGATGATTGTATTTCCACTTGCTGTAAAAGTTTGATTTCAACGGGAAATCCACTCTTCTGCTACCATAACATTAACCGCCCGA
>JANSWY010000094.1 GCA_024743255.1 bacterium
CACCGTAGGAAATACAAGATACACCTCCACTACTACCACCACAACAACCTGGGAATTCCCTCAGCTTCCAGACAGTTATTGGGATGCTGTAATGGACAAAATGTATGAGCGGGTAGCAGGATTTTTAGACAGTCAATATGGTATCGAGTTTGTCCCTGTAGAACAAGTAACTTCTACACCTGAATATACCACCCTATTTCCCGCCAATCAGGAAAACACAAAGACCGGAGTAGAGAAAAGCTATAAAAATACAATGAGGAATACCCCTCAAAGCTTCAAAGAGATCTTTGGATCAGTATCATCCAATATGACCTCAGATAACCCCAGAGTGAATATGATGAAGAGTGCCGGAGATTTGGATGGATTGGTTTCTATGAGGCTAACTCTTACTGTAGGTGCAAACAGAGAGGGCAACATAGTTCTCTTCCCTTCACTTTCCATCTCTGCTTATGGAAGAGATGAAACCAATGACGATAAAGAAGGAGTGTATTTTAATGGATTGGTGACAAGAACAGTTGGAGAACCTTTCAATGAAGACCTGCTAAAATCCAGTCCGGATGAGCTGCTGAGAGTAGTGAGCTTCCAGGAGTTAACCACAGGACTCGTCACAGGAATTCAAACTTTACGAAAGAAAGAAGTTGAATTGGGGTATGACAAAATATGGTCTATTGGAGAGTAGATCAGTTGTCAGTTGTCGGTTGTCTGTTTTCAGTTAAATAATAGAAACTGACAACTGATAACTGATAACTAACAATTACTTACCATTTTCAATAATCCTCCTCATGATTCCAGCCGGACCTTCCGGGAACCATGACGTCAGCATCCATTTAGGCAGGGAACCTACTGGAGTAAACTTGGCTTTGATTGTGAATTCTATTTTATCTTGTTGCTCAACGAATGTGTAAGTGACATCATATACCTCCATCCTTTTCACGTTTTGCATGGGGAATGCGTCGATATCATTGGTAGCCACAATGTTGAAACCATTGGATAATGTGTCATTCAGAAAAACCCTATGAACACAGTCAGAATTTGGTAGAGGCCATGGTTGATCGAAGTATAGATACATCAACCATTCTGAGGCTGAGAATCTTTCAATTTCTTTGCTTTCCTCCGTGTATTCAAGAAATTCCTGATAGCGTGAGGAATTTGACATCAAATCTTTATAATTCGCAATTGAACCAGTAAATATGGTTTGAGCCTCATAAAAGACAAGAGTCTCTTTAGAATCATTTTCGGTTACTTCATATTTCACGTTTACAGTTCCGTCTTTTGACTTGGCATGTGTCCAATTCCTTTCCTGACCATGGACAGTTGAATTGTAGATCAATAAGAGAAATATAACTTGAAACTTCATTGACCGCAAAGTATAGAATCTGAAAATCTTTTAGGTAGAATTTGGTTAATTAGTACAATAAAGCTCTGTTAACAGGTAATTCGGTATATTTACAATAAGTCACACTTCGACCGTACTTATTCGGCTATATTATTCAGGATTTTTTATAAGTAGGTTTAGGGATCTAATGGTCAATTACTGGTTAAGGAAAATATGGGTAGCATTTGCGGTATGCATTCCTTTGTTCGTACACAGTCAACAGATTGTGAATATGGACAAAACAGCTCCCTATTTCAAACGCCAATGGACCATGGAAGACGGTCTACCCCAAAATTCAGTTCAGGATATTATACAGTCAAAAAATGGATACCTCTGGATTGCTACCAATGGAGGATTAGCAAGATTTGACGGAATCAATTTTGAAATATTTGACATCAGTAACTCTCCTAATCTGGTCTCTAACAGAATTACTAAATTAATTGAGGATAACTCCGGAAGAATCCTGATGGCTCATGAAACTGGAGAAGTTACCATTTACCAGAATGATACATTTGAAAACCTAGAGATCCCCGGTCAAAATTCAAATTTTAAGGCTACCAGTTTGGCAAAGGACTCTAAAGGACAGGTTTGGATTGGTTCAAACAACGGCTTATTTCTTTTGAATGGTAAAAACATCAAGCATTACGGGAAAGAATATGGTTTAGAAAATGTCGTAATTGGCCGCATTGAGATTGATAATACAGGAGTAGTTTGGGCTTCCGGTTCGATCCCTGGAATCAAGGGTGGACATTTGTTTAAACTTGAGAACGAGAAGGCCATAGAAATTGGTGGACTAGAGGGCGAATCAATATTCAACTTCACCATCGACAACAATGAAATATGGGTGGGTGCCGTATCAAGTGTACATCATATCAAGGATGAAGTCATCCAGAAAAATCGATTTAAACATCAAAAGATTCAAGGAATCACTTCTCTGAAAGTAATCAAATCAGGGCAGTTATTGATAGGTTCTCACAAAGGTTTGATTCAATTCGAAATAGATCAGATAAGCAACCAAGATCCATATATCTTCGAAAAACCCTTACAGTCTATTGTCAAGACCATTTTTGAAGATTCTGAAGGAAATTATTGGATTGGAACTGAAGGGAATGGACTTGTATTCTTAACGAAATCTCCCGTTCAAAGACATATCATTCCAGACCCATTCAATGTAAAATCATTTAATGTAATCGCACCAGATGGCAATGGTGGTTTTTGGGCTGGCTCGCAGTGTGAGGGACTAATTCATTATAACGATAGAAATTTTCGACATTACACGCTAAAGAATAATTGCATAGGTGCTTTATTGCTTAACAATAACAATGAAATGTTGGTTGCCAGCAAACAAGAAGTTCGATTAATTGACAGAAATGGAATAGGTCGCACATTGTTTGACAAAGAAAACCTTCGAAATAATAAAGTAGTAAACTCCTTGTTTCAAGACGATTCGAATACCTATTGGATAGGAACAATTGGAGGTGGTGTTTTTAAGTACAAGGATTCATTAATTCAAAACTACACCACGGAGAATGGTTTGATTAATAATCGGATATATCATATTTCACAGCGTAAGAATGGCGATATATTGGTGGGTAGTCAGGAAGGTCTCTCTATTATCAATGATGATACTGTTGTCAATATTACCTCAACATCCGGTTTATCAACCGGAGCAATACGTGCGCTTTATGAGGATGAAAACAATGTACTCTGGATAGGATCTTACGGTGGAGGATTGACGAGAATAGAAAATGATCAACTCACATCTTATAAAGTATCAAATGGACTGGCAGAGAATGTGGTTTCCCGAATTACAGAAGACAAAAAAGGAAATTTATGGATGATGGGGAATTTTGGATTGTATTTCACTCCAAGAAAGCAATTAAACCAATTTGCCAGGGGAGAAATTGATCGAATTAACTGTATATCGCTGGGTTATAAAGAAGGAATGGCTGAAGGTAATGGAGCCGGTGAGGCTGTGATAACCAAAGATAGTACCTATTGGTGGCCAACAATAGCGGGATTAGCCAACATTGATATCTCCTCCTATTCCTATGATACAGTTTCTCCAAAAGTGGTCATCAATGAGTTAAGAATCAATAATTCTAATAGAGAACTGAATGATAAAGGAGAATTAATACTACAAGCAAATGAAAGAGACTTTGAAGTACGTTACAACACTTTGAGCTTTAACCAACCAGAAAAAATACAATACCAGTATAAACTAGAAGGTTACGACAAAAAATGGATCAACGCAGGAAATCGAAGGGTTATCTATTACACCAATATTAGTCCTGGAGACTATAAACTTATGGTGAAAGCCTCCAACAGGCATGGGATTTGGAATGATAATGTGGCAATTGTTAAAGTTACCGTCACACCTACAATATGGGAAACTACATGGGCGCGTGTAGTTTTGGTACTTATTGGATTAGCGATAATAGCTGGAGTGTTTAAATGGAGAATTTCATACTTAAGGCACAGAGAGCATGAGCTGGAAAAATTAGTTGAGGAAAGAACAAAAGCTTTAAGGGCAAGTAAAGCAGAACTTGAAACCACACTTCAATCTCTGGAACAAGCCCAAGGCCAACTTATTGAGTCCGAAAAACTAGCTTCTATAGGAACTCTAACTTCTGGTCTTGCGCATGAATTGAATAATCCATTAGGATATATTGGTGGTATTGCGCATCCATTAAAAATGGACATTGAAGAGATCAAATCATTTATTCCTGAAGACAGAAAAGGAGATTTTGAAGAAGTCATTGATGAAATGAATAACCTACTGGGTAATCTGGAAACCGGAGTTAAGAAAGCATCAGGAATCATCAAAAACCTCCAAAACATCTCTCCTGACGGAGATACTAATCAAATCATTCCTTTTGACTTGTCTGAGATACTTGGAACTACAAGTTTATTATTGCAGAAATCAAATCCTTCTACGACTATCAATCAAAACATTGAGCCAGAAGCAATCATTCAGGCAAACCCAATTGAGATCAATCAGTTGTTCCAAAACATTATCCAAAATAGCATAGATGCAATACCTGAAGATACCGGAACAATTGATATCGAATTGTTGAAACAAAATGGCAATGTCAATGTACTCATTTCTGATAATGGACCAGGAATTAGTGAAGATGTCATTGGACATATTTTCGAGCCGTTCTTTACAACTAAAAGACCCGGTAAAGGAACAGGTCTCGGGCTATACATCTCTTACAGCATTATCAAGAAATACAGTGGCGATATCAAAGTATCCTCCTCAGAAGGATGTGGAGCCGCATTTAAAATTTCTCTACCGACTGTCAAAGAGTAATTCTCATTCATTTAATTTCAGGCTAATTCGATCTATCTTTCTGTTTTATTACTAATTCAATCAGATTAATGAGCAAGCCAAGATTTGAGACTCTCGCAATAAAGAGTGCTGAAAACCATTTTCATGAAGCTAACCCTGTTTCTGCCCCTATCTACCTTTCAACAACATATCATAGAAACGAAGATGGAAGTTTTAATGAAGGTTTCGCCTACTCACGTCATAGCAACCCAAATAGATCAATCCTTGAATCAAGCATTGCTCAACTCGAAAATGGTTCCAGAGCATTTGCTTTTGCAACCGGGATGGCTGCTATTCATGCTGTATTTGAATGCTTAAAAACAGGAGACCATGTAATCATTCCAGACGATGTTTATTTCAATGTCAAAACTTTGACCGAACATGTCTTTAAGAGATGGGGTCTGGAAGTATCAACTGTGGATATGTCCGATCTCTCAGCTGTTGAAAATGCAATTCAATCAAACACTGCACTAATCTGGATTGAAACTCCGTCAAACCCGCAATTAAAAATAACAGATATCCAGGCAGTATGCGATCTTACCAAAAAGAACAATGCCCTATCTGTTGTAGATAATACATGGCCAACTCCGGTTTTACAAAACCCATTGGATCTGGGTGCTGATATGGTTGTTCATTCTACAACCAAGTACTTTGGAGGTCATAGCGATGTTTTGGGAGGATGTGTAGTTCTAGGGGGAAACTCAGATCTGGAAGAGAAACTACACATGATACAAACACATTCCGGAGGAGTCCCATCTCCTTTTGATTGTTGGCTTATTTGTAGAGGAATTCAAACACTATCTTTAAGGGTAAAAGCACAAACATCAAATGCTTTGGAATTGGCTAAACACCTTGAAACTTGTGAAGGTATAGAGCAAGTATTGTATCCAGGCATACCATCTCATCCACAGTATACTCTTGCATCATCACAAATGAAAAATGGAGCTGGTGCAATGTTATCTGTGTTAGTGAAAGGAGGCGTGGAAGAAGCAATGAAGGTTTCAAACAAATTGAAGTACTTTTCTTGTGCTACAAGTCTGGGAGGAGTTGAAAGCCTTGTTGAACACCGTAAATCAATTGAGGGTCCGCAAAGCCCTACTCCTAAAAATCTATTAAGACTTTCAGTAGGTTTGGAAAATGTTGAGGATTTGAAGGAAGACTGGGAACAAGCTTTAAAAACTATTAGCTAGTGTTACAGCTAGAAATAATCGAACTCTTTTACCTTTTTAGTGCATTTCACGGTGTTCTGCTTATTTCAATGCTGATAGCTAAGAGGAATCTGAAAACGAACATTTTTCTGATTCTCCTTATTAGCTTTTTCACTTTCTATCTGATTGAAAATGTTATTTACCTCACTGGTTTAATAAGGGAATACCCGCACTTATATTTTACTTCCTTACCATTAGTGTTCTTAATCGGACCATTGTATTATCATTATGTAAAAACTAATGTTGATCCTAACAGCAAATTCAAGTGGATTCACATTACTCATCTGATTCCATTCTTGTTTGAACTTATTATTCTGATTCCGTTTTACCTGTTACCTACTGAAATAAAAATCAAAGTCTATGAAAATACATTAGTGGATAAAGAGGGTCTCAGCTGGAATATTTACTTTTTTGGATACCTGATATATATTGTTTCATCACTTATCTTCTTTATTGCTTCCTTTAAAATTCTGGTTCAAGCACAGATAAAAACAAATAAATTCAATCGCAAAAAGAAGTGGCTAAAGAGCCTCTCAATATTTTTTATTGCATACTTACTAATTGGCAGCACAATTGGATTTATTGCCAGGGTAAACTCTGATTTGGGGGATTTGGCTTTACATTTCAACCTTGCTGTCCAAATGATCCTAATTCATATACTGGGATATGTTGCTTTTCTTTTTCCTGAATTATTAACACAGATTGTGAGAGATGAGCCAAGATACCAATACTCTTCCCTAAACCAAGGAGACATCAATCCATTAAAGGAAGAGCTATTGCAATTAATGATAGTTTCAAAACCATATCTGAATAGTGATCTTACACCAGAAGACCTGGCCAGGTCATTGAATGTTACTAAAAACAACATCTCTCAATTGTTATCTACTTCGTTGGAAACTAATTTTTATGATTTCATTAACCAATACAGAGTCAATCACGCCAAGTCAATGTTATTGGACGAAAAACACAAGAATTCTAAAATCATCCATATTGCTCTAGACAGTGGGTTTAGTAACAAATCCTCATTTCTAAGAAACTTCAAAAAAGTAACTGGCACTACTCCAAGTAATTTCAAAAAATCAGGTGCCACTCAGCTAAGTGAAACCTCTCATTGAATTTGAGGCCGTATTATTGGCCAAGATCAAATTCAAAATAAAAATGAGAACATACTTACTAATTATTCTTCTTTCTTCTTACGGAATATCATTCAGTCAAATTGATAACCTTAAACTCCCGGAAGACTATCAAACCTCTGAATATGGGAGCATAGTTTACAACAAAATCGGGAAAGGCGACAAAGATATGATTCTGATTCCAGGCTGGGGATTTGATGGGACAGTCTTCGAATCATTCGTTGAAACCCAATCTGACAAATACACATTTTATATAATCACTTTACCTGGATTTGGAATTACCAAGGCTCCTGCTATGCCAGAGAACAATGAGTCTTATAAGGATCTTTATTGGACCAGAGGAATCGTTTCTGGTATAGTTGATATGATTGAATCTGAAAACCTTAACAATCCTTCAATTCTTACATACTTCACATATAGTAATTTGATTGGTACCATGCTTGCTCTTGAAAAACCTGAATTGGTTGATAAGCTAATTATAGTTAGTGGCATGGCAAAGTTCGTGGCAAATTACCCATCACTGGAACCAAGAACATTAGCTCAAAGGGTCTATTACATAGAAAACATCTTAAGCAAGCAATGGTTCAAAACAGTAGATGCACAAACCTGGAATGACGGCAATTTTATACCTGAAACTTTCACAAAAGATTCCTTAAAGGCCAAAGCCTATTGGGATCAAATGTCATCAGTCCCAATACCAGTTATGGTAAGGTACTTGTGTGAATTCTACTGCACAGATTTAAGTATTGATTACCCAAAACTAAAAACTCCTACCCTGGTACTCATTCCATCTTTCGATTCTGAAGTACTTTCAGTCCCACAAAACTCGTATCTGAATTCATTCTTTCATTCAAGCTGGATTGGTGCAAAAGCCGCTTCACCCAAAATCAAAATGGTGACTATTACCGATACATATTCCTTTATGTTTGATGATCAACTCAATAAGACAGTAGAAGTGATTAATGACTTTATGAATGGTGCGTTGAATGAATATGTTATGGTAAAATAAAATTGAAAATTATGTCTGATACTTACAATACTTTCAAACCCTCTGGTTTTCACACAATGAACAGTTATCTATTTGTTGATGAACCAGAGGAGTTCATTAAATTTTTAATCACCGGATTAGAAGCAATAGAACTGAATCGTACAATTAATGAAAATGATGGTTCCATTGCCAATTCTATTCTTCAAATTGGTGATTCGTGCTTTATGGTCAGTCAGTCCAGCAATTCATATCCTGCAATGTCTTCTTCATTTTATCTTTTCACTGAAATGCCAGACTATTTGTTCAAAAAAGCCATTAATGCTGGAGCAACGGCGGAACTTGAACCCATGGATATGTCATACCAGGACAGACAAGGAGGAGTAAAAGACTGTGCTGGTAATATTTGGTGGATATCTAAGCGGTTAGTGCAAAGAGACTACCAAGATTAGCCGTCAACATTACTAGCAATGTTCTCGTAAGCTTCCCGAGATTTAAATATGGTAGATGAAACACCAAACAGGTTCATCATAACCCGGGCAGCTCCCCTTATCATGATGTTATCTGATATCACTATAACTTTGCTTATCCTGGATTTATGTTTACTCATCATTTCATACCAGACTGTTCTGGCTGCTAGTTCAAAACCAGACATCTCCATACAGTCCCAAATAAAAGCATAAGTCTTATTAGGATGATCATCAAATTGATTACCCCAGGATTCTGTTGCCAATTGTGATACGTCTTTTGTGAATTTTCCCCGAAAGGTGAAATACATACAAGGTTCACCCAAATAGGTTCTTAGCTTGATGCTAAGTTGATTAGATACAAATACCATGTGCGCGTAATTAGTTATTAAAATAGTTATAGCTCAGATGTGAATATAAGTTACTAAAAATTAGCGACTATTCTTAATGCTCAACCCCAGCTTCTTTCATCAATTCCAACCCATAATTACGGATAGTATCAATGATAGGAATTGCCGACCTTCCCTTATCTGTAATTGAATATTCAACCTTTGGGGGTACAACAGGATATACCTTCCTATCAACGAACCCATCTGCTTCCAGTTCCCGGAGTTGGGTAGTCAACATTTTATCGGAGATATGTGGTATATCTTTACGTAACTCTCCAAACCTAAAAATCCGATCCTTTAACCTCCACAGAATTGGCATTTTCCAGGTTCCTCCTATCCTATCCATGGCAAATTCTACAGGGTTATAATAGATTTTACCATTGTACTTAAAATCAGGCATAGTCTTATCGTTAAATTATTTATCTCAAATATAATCTTTGTTTACTAAGAAATAAGCCATACTTTCTAATAAGTTAGTATAGTACAATATAGTTAGTATAGTAACTGATAGAGGTACCTTCCGTATTTTCGATCATGAGAATTAAACAAACGACCAAACACAATTCAAACATGAAATCGATAAGACAAATATTACTCCTTTTCGTAGCAATTATTGGAGTACATTTCACACAGGCTCAACATGGAGCTGGTACAAAAGGAAGGATCTTAATGATAGTAAGTAACCCGGCTGTAAGTGAACAGACCGGATGGCCTATTGGTGTATGGGCAAGTGAAGTAACGCATCCATATTGGGAATTCATAGAAGCTGGTTATAGCGTAGAGTTTGCAAGTCCAGACGGAGGAGAAGTGAAATTTGACAGCTTCTCGGACCCAAGAGATGAAAGTAAGTATGCGGCATTTGATTACGTATCTCTCGGTTTCCTTAATGACCCTTCCAAAATGGAGTTGATGAAAAACACAAAGAAACTATCAGATGTAAATCCAGATAATTACAAGGCAATGTTTGTTTGCGGTGGACAAGGACCAATGTATACATTCATCGACAATCAGGAATTACATAATTTCTTTAGTGAATTCTACATTACTGGAAAACCAACAGCTGCAATTTGTCACGGAACCAATATTCTTCTAAAAACTAAGATTCCTGGAACTGATGACCTTCTAGTGAAAGGCAAAAAGTGGACAGGCTTTTCATCTTCGGAAGAGCAATATGCTGATAACTATGTAGGATTTAAGATTCAACCATTCAGAATTGAAGATGAGGCAAGAAAGATTGAAGGAACTGATTTTGAGGTAGGTGCTCCATTTGCCTCATTCGCAATTAAGGATGGTAACCTGATTACTGGCCAACAGCAGAACAGTGGTGCAGAAGCGGCCAGATTAGTTCTGGAAGCGCTGGAAGAAGATCGCAAAAGGTATCCGACATATGTTCTGGTACACGGAGCTTGGGCAGATGAGAGCGCATGGGAATTTGTAAGAAATCAACTTGCAGCTAACGCAAATGTGGAAGTAGTAAACTTACCAGCTCATGGCATTGACTTAACACCTGCAAATTCAGTAACTCTGCAGGATTATGTTGATCAGGTTGTTGAGGTAATAAAAGCTCAGCCAGGAGAGGTTAGATTAGTAGGTCACAGTATGGCTGGAGTGGTAATTTCTCAAGTCGCTGAAGTGATTCCTGATAAAATTGATAAACTGATATATGTATCTGCATATCTCCCGGCAAATGAGCAAGATCTGCTTACCCTGGCAAATCAGGATGCAAATAGTCTGGTAGGTGATGCTTTGGAGTTCAATGAAGCTTATACCGCTGCAAAGATTAAGAAGGAAACCATAGTTCCAGCTGTTTGCGCTGACTGTCCGGATTTTATGCAGCAAGTATTGGTAAAATACCACAAGGAAGAGCCATCAAAACCTCTTGGTGAAAAAGTAAGTCTCACAAAAAAAGCATTTGGGAAAGTTGATAAGTACTATATACATACTACGCAGGATAAGGCAGTTAGCTATGAGCTTCAAAAGCAAATGGTAAAAGCCAATGGAACTATCAAAAAGACTTTCGAGATTGAGAGTTCTCACCTACCATTCGTAGTTAAACCTGAGCAATTCCTACAAATCCTGGCAAGTATTAATTAAAGAAAATAAATGGTTCTCTCACGGTATGGGAGAACCTTTCCTTTTATGAAATACATATTTACAATCCTATTTTGTATTGTCACTTTAATGGCAAAAACACAATCCTTTGAGCTTATGATTCACGAAGATGGTGGCTTTGGGGATGTGCAATTTTTAAAACCATTATCTAAAGATTACAAGTGGACAGTATTTTCCAGAACCCGATTGAATACGGATTTTAAAGCAAACAATAATCTCCTGAGTGCTCTGTATTTGAATTATACCACAAAGTCTGGAATTGGAGGAACGCTTTTGGGAGCTGTTGGAAATAATAGTACAAGTTCTGGTGCAGGAATTCATTTTACTAAAAACACAGATAGCTTCTCAATATTTGCATTGCCTTATGTTACCTTTTCAGAAGACCCAACCTTGAATTGGTTCTCAATTGCCAAGTATCGACCTAAATTAACTGAGAAATTAAGGTTATATACGAGTCTGGAGTTATTCTCTGTTTTTGATTTGAGCCATGTTATTTCGATTCAAAGAATCCGGCTGGGATTAGAGATGAGTTCCTACCAATTTGGTTTTGGAAGCAATCTAAGTGAGCTGGCAGGAACATCTGAAATCATAGGTGATTACGGTATATTTATTAGGAAAACATTTAATTAAATCAAGTATGAATATTGCAGTAATAGGTGCAGGAAAAGTAGGTGGAACTCTTGCTGAAAAATGGGCCAAGAAGGGACATAAAATCAATATTGGAGTAAAGGATCCATCATCAAAACAGCATTGGAATGAAATAGATAACATCTCAGTTTCTTCTTTAAATGATGCTGTTGATAACTCAGAAGTTTTTTTGGTCGCAGTGCCTGTTCCAGCGATTGTAGAAATTGCAGAGTCTCTTGGCGATTTGTCTGGAAAGATCTTAATAGATGCCACCAACTCTGTATTTGCCAAACCTCAACCTTACGAAAACGGATTCTCCGCATTTCAATCAATAAACAACGCCAAACTTGTCAAAGGTTTTAACACAACAGGATTCGAAAACCTATATGACACAGAATATGAGGGTAAACCAATTGATATGTTCATGGCAGGATCAGATGAAGATGCAAAGGACGTTATGAGACAATTATCCAAGGATGCTGGTTTTGAAAACTGTTACGATTTTGGGGGTGATGATAAAGTAGGTTTGGTGGAACAGTTTGCATTGGCATGGATCAATCTGGCGATTATGCAGGGAGAAGGAAGAAATATTGCATTCAAAGTCCTGAAAAGATAACAATCCCGTTAATTTGCGGGAATATGGAGATTCATTTCATTCTTTTGAGACCAGTGGTCCCGGAAAATGTTGGTTTTGTTTGCAGATCTATTAAAAACATGGGCTTTTCAAAACTGAGAGTAGTTGGTTCTGATAAGCATCTAAGAAATGGAGCGCGCCATACAGCTTATGAATCCCGAGAAATTCTTGAAGGAATAGAAAGCTTTGATTCATTGGACCAGGCAGTGAAAGATATGGACCTTGTAATAGGTACTACAGGAAAAAAGCGAAAGTTAAGGTACCAATACCTGGAATCTTCCAAACTGAATGGGTTTTTGGAGGAGCGTCAAGCTTCATTAGAGAAGGTTGCTATGGTTTTTGGATCAGAATCTGATGGTATGACGACAGAAGAAGAGAAGTGTTGTGACATGTTATCTAGCATTCCTATGGCGATTGAATATCCGTCTATAAACTTATCTCATAGTGTTATGATCTATGCTTACGAACTTTCTAAGCTTAAATTGGAAATGAATACATCGGATGTTAGTACTGATGAAAATAAGTTCAAAGCATTTAAGGAACAAACCAATTCATTTCTTGAAATACTGGAGATTGGGAAAAGACAACCAGGACTATATCAGCAAATCAAGGATAAAATGCTTGCTATGAAGCCAGAGGATATTACCTTATTTATGTCTACAGCACGCTATTTGAGAAATCATTTAAAAAAGTAGAACCTGCCAAATTTCTTCGACAGGTTCACAAGTTAGGTTGAAAGACAAATGATCGATGGTAACCAAACCAGCGTTATTATTTTGAGTTAGTGATTAGGGTTCGTATCATAATTCTGATTCGGCAGGTCTTTTTCGGATTGTTGTTTTTTCATTTACCCAACATTCTACTGCATACTCCTCTCCTTCTTTATATCCTTCGTTGAATATGTCAACCATTGCTGGAAACTGTGCTTTTGCCAACTTCATCTTTGATTGGTTTTTCGCTTTCTCGTAATAATCATAGGCAATCCAGTAGACTGATCTGTCTTGCACTCTACTCTTCCGCTGCAAGCAAACCTCCTGACTGGTATAATACAGATCACCAATTAATTCATAAGGTTCAAGGAAATTGATTCCGACTTCCAGAGCCTTTTTGGCATAATTCCTACTTGCTATTCTATCCTTTCCTTTCTGAGAATTAGTTGCAAGCAACATGTAAGAATTGTATTTGTCCTCGGCCGTTTCAGACATCTTCAAAATATCCAGATAGATCCTTTCTGCTTTCTTGTATTGTTGTTGCTGATAATATTTAGCTGCCAATAATTTTGCCATTCCCGGATTTGGATTTGCTGCGTACATCGTTTCAACAGATTGAATGAAATATGCTGTCTCGGTACACTTCAGAGTCAACCCAAAACGAATTACCTGCTTAGCCAATGTTGTGTCAGTTGGAGACTTTGCAAGTTTAGGCTCAAACCATTCTCCTAACTCTGCACAATCCAGCTTCACAGTTTTTATTAGCAACTCATCTACAACACTTCTGGCTTTTTTATTGCCTTGAGTATCCGGAAGCTGATCAAGACCTGCAATTATTCCGTCATAGGTTTCTAAAATATCCCAATTACTCACTTCCCCACTAACCTTCATCCTTCTTGTGACATCCATCTTTGCTATGTAGAGGTTACCTGGAATAACCCCATTATTCAATGCAATGGTGGTGTCGATCATAGCGAGCAATTGGGAATATTTAGAAGCATCACTTTTCCAATAATTGTATGCCCAGAAAGCTTTTCGCTTCAAAACAGCTTTCCTATTTCCGAAGTATGTAATTCTTGCATCCAGGGCAGCCAACATACTCCTTTGTAACAGGAGTACGTTCGCTGGGTCCTTTTCTTCCTTTAGTAATGCTTTATAAACTTTCTCTGCATTTATATAAATAGACACATGGTAATCTGGTCTATTCTTCAATAGCCACTCCATTGGCTCTTTTGCTTCTTTGAAGTTTCCTTCTCTGACATAGTCAGAATAAAGTGCCACTTTTCTAACTGTCTCTGCGCTATCTACCGGTTGAATTTGCCCGGCAGTGTGAAGGGATTGCAGTATTAATAGTATAAATAGATACTCACGCATAGTTATTCGGCAGTTAGTAAAGCGGCACTTTTGACTAAAGACAGAAGCTCACTTCTTTCGTGATCAGATTCTTTTGCGGGAACCATTGCCATGATTTTATCATAGTTGAGTTCATTTTTAAATTCTGATTCACGCAAAAGCATGCCAAAACCAGCAACCGCGGCGGACAGCTTGTAGTTGTCGCTGGTCTTGTCCCATGCTATTGATTTATCTTTTATATGTTTCACAATCAATTCGCTCTTGTCGGAATGGATCGGTTTATATCTCAAGTTCAATGTCACCAACTCATTGGATTTTGCTTTATCTGAGGTGACAGTTTGGACGTATCTGGAAGTTTGTTGAGAAGATTCGGTCTCTCCGTTTGCAGTAACAATTTCATATAGTGCCGTTACAGTATGTCCTGCTCCAAGCTCACCAGCATCCTTTGTATCATCTTCAAAGTCCTGATTATCCATTACTCTGTTTTCATATCCAATTAATCGATATGCCTTTACTTTCAATGGATTGAATTCTACTTGAATTTTCACATCTTTTGCGATCGTGAACATATTAGCTCTCATTTGGGTCACAAAGACTTTTTCAGCCTCCCGGATGTTATCTATGTAGAAGTAATTACCATTTCCGGCATTGCTTATTTCTTCCATTCTACCATCCTTGTAATTACCCATTCCGAAACCGCAAATGGTCAAATAGACTCCAGACTTCCTCTTCTCTTCAATCAATCTCACCAGATTCCCGGTAGATGAATTACCTACATTGAAATCACCATCTGTTGCCAGAATCACTCGGTTATTTCCTTCCGGCTTCAGATGCTCAATTGCCAGATCATAAGCAAGCTGTATCCCTGCTCCTCCTGCTGTACTTCCACCAGCTTCCAAACGATCTAAGGCATTGATTATCTTTTCTGATTCCTTTGCGGATGTAGGCTCTAAAACTACCCCTGCAGCTCCTGCATATACCACTAATGATACCTTATCATCTTCCTGAAGTTCTTTCAATAGCATTTTCAATGACTTCTTCAATAGAGGAAGTTTATTGCTATCACTCATTGAGCCAGAAACATCAATGAGGAATACTAGATTACTTGGTTTGATCTCATCGTAATCAAGTTTCTTACCCTGAATACCGATGTGCAGTAATTTATTATCAGAATTCCATGGACAATCAGACATCTCTGTAACTACCTCAAATGGATGATCCCCATTAGGGTTTGGATAATCGTAATCAAAATAGTTCACCATCTCCTCTATTCTGACAGCATCTTTGGGTGGCATTTGATTATAGCTTAAATATCTTCTGAGGTTACTGTATGATGCATTGTCAACATCTATTGAAAAAGTAGATTTGGGTTCCTGAAAGGCTAGTTGAAAATTGTGCTCTTTGATGTAGCTGTATTCCTCAGTATTAAATTTAGTCATTGGTACTTCTTCTGCCACCATGAAATCTTCGTAGACAACTTCTTCAGTTATTTCTACATCCATTTCTACATCAGAGAATTCGGGTTCTACTAACTTAGGAGGTGGTGGGATTTGCTGAGTATTTTCATTCCTGCCTCCTACTCTACTACTCTCGCATCTGAATAATAAAAGGGCAAGAACTAAGACAAATATGATGATGTTCCAGTTGATTAACATGACAGACTTCATCCGCATGTTAACTTCATTTCTTTTTAATCTACTCATAGGATTTCAGTTTTAATCGTCCTCCAACTTTATGAAATCGCCCATGGAAATGTTAGGAAAGTTCTTGTAAAACCCTTGTAAAACGTTTTACAAGGGTTTGAATTTGCTCTGAATTAGTTAATATCGCATTAGTGAATAAGTCTGAAAGAAAATCCTTCGATCGTCTAAAAGCTGAGCTGGCAAATACATTGCGAGCCGGTTACCAGAATGTGCCGGAGGATATTACTCAATGGAAAAGCAAGACTATTGAAAAGCTACAGGAAGACTTATTAGAAAAGGTCAACGGAAGGATAAGTGAGAAGTGGTTCTACACTCACATTAAATCGGATCATGATAACCTTCCGCGTATCGACATACTGGATTTACTGAGTCAGTATGTTGGTTTCCAAGGATGGGATGATTTCCTCTCTGAAGATAAGCCAATCAAGAAAAAGGTCAAATGGTATTTTTTGGTACCAATCCCATTACTGCTATTAGCTATAATTGGGATGTACTACTCCGGAAAAGGAAGTCATCAATTTTGTTTTATTGATACTTACACCAAACAGGTAATCAATCCTTCTGAAATTGAAGTATTCTGGTTGAAAAAAGGAGAATCACCAATTCCTGTCCCTCCCGACAGTACCGGGTGTTTCACTTTCAATACTAATTCCTCATCCATCAAATTGATCATAAAATCCGCTTACTATCATTCAGATACTTTGACGAGGTATTTTGATGAGAGACGGACTTATGAAAAATTGAGGTTAAGAACAGATGAATATGCCAGAATCATTCGACTTGTTTCTGATGGGAAGTTGGAAGAGTGGTCTGAGAGAAAACTGTTCCTTGAAAACATGTTCACTGATAATGCCAAAATCTATCAGTTGATGTCACAGGGTAATTATGCCCTGGCAATATATAATAAAGAAGAATTCGTAAGAAAACTGATGTTACCTTCTGGTACTCTAAAAAAATTAGATGTAATTGATACTGAGTATGAGGGAGATAAAATCAGCGTATTAAGATTTAAAACGGGCAAGAGATGAAGGTGAGAAGGATCATATTATTTGCACTAATCATTAGTGGCTGTTCAATGGGAGGAAAGGAATTCCGACCAGCAGAAACAGTGAACCAGGAACCTAAGCGAAGCACGATTGATGAAAATATTGAAAGAGCTATGCTCGATCCTGAAGCTGTAAATGCATTTGAATTGCAGGCGGTTGAGAAATTCAGAGATTTATTAGACTATATCAAGGTTTCTAAAAGTACAGAGCTTGATCAAATTTTACGAGATGAAGCCTCAAAAGCGGTTGATCAATTGTTCGTAGCTGAAAGCGACTCTAAAACAATCGCACTTACTGACAAGGAAAAATCAGTTACGGTAGATGAGTTGATGAGTGATTTGAGTTCGATTAAAGAGATCATCTTTGCAACGCCTTTCAGACCTCTGAGAAGTGATGTGTTTGCCGGAGAGATCAACTATCTTCCTCTTGATTCAATTGCCAGAAAGAAAATTCTGGTTTATTTAATCAGAATTGAAAAATCATTTGGTAGTGAAAAACACTATGTATGGGAGATTAAATTTGGAGAGATTAAATAATCAATTATCGTCCTGATGCCATTCCGCATAACTAGTCGCGGTTTCTCTCAAAGTAACCATATGAAGTTGAATATTTTCAGGCAATTTGCTGTTTAGAATATCTACAATTTCTAGTAACAAGTTCTCACAAGTTGGCTGATAAGGAACATATCTAACTCTGGTATCATTCTCCTCTATCCCTTTGAATCTGGAATCTTCTCTTAAGATAAGTCTGTGATCAAAAAGCTCATAAACATCATTCTTCACCACTGCTTTTAAGTCCTTAAAATCAATCACCATTCCACACTTAACATCAGCTGGTTCATCAATAACCGTACCTTTAACCGTTATCTTTAATTCATAGGAATGTCCATGAATATCCATACATTTCCCGACATATCCATCAAGCGCATGTGCCGCTTCGAAAGTAAATTCTTTTGTTACTCTTACTATTCTCCCCATTCTTTCTTCTCTCTGATTATTTAAAACAGGACGCAAATTTAGGAAAACTAAGCGTTTTCATAATTGTGAAGCTCAATAATAATGAGAAAATGATCGTTTAACATCTTAGAAAAATATAGAGATTGGATTAGGATTGTCCTATATTTGGCCTTCTGTAAATAAAATTTCGAGCATGTTTGATGACGATGATGATGATTTAAGTAGTCCACAGGATTCCCCCATTTTTAAAAAAGGGCTGGAAATCTATGAGGTGGCACGAACCATTGTCGACCTCATACCAGATGATAATTCTCAACTACAAATTACAAGACAGTTTATTCTGGAGGATGCTTTGAATTTATCCGTCAAGGTGGCTGGTGCTGAAGGCTCTGATCTATTTGATCTTAAGATGGAATCTGCGACCATCATTAGAAAATCGGCAAGAGACCTTGTTGTTCACCTTAGAGGACTTGAAATGTTTGGTTTCAAAGAAGCTCATTACCTGGATTTGATCAGACAGGAAGTAGAAGAGTATAGACTGCTTTTTATTGAGTGGATCAAGTCATTTGACCAGTGGAATTATGTCGTTGACAGATGGGGGCTATTCAATCCTCCTGGAGTCAGTCCTTTTGATGAAGACCAGGACGAAAGACGTTAATACATGTCAAGCTCACAATTCAAAGCACCAATTCTAAACTTCAACAACAATCTTTGGGGATATCATTTTCCAGTGCCAGAAGACATAGCACGGAATTTCATTGATGGTACAAACAGAAGAGTCATATGCACAATTGAAGGCTCCATAAAAATCCACAGTGCTTTAATGGGATCCAAAACTGGATGGTTTATTTTGTTGAATAAAAAGTTAGTTCAGGAATTAAAACACATTCCGGAAATAAGTGTGGTTTTGGAAAAAGATCATAGTGAGTTTGGAATGGAAATGCCTGAGGAATTAGAGGTCTTGCTGGACCAAGATGAGGTCGGTAAGAACCACTTCATGTCTCTCACACCTGGTAAGCAAAGAAATCTAATTTATATTGTGAGCAAGGTAAAGAATACTAATAGCAGATTAAACAAGGCATTAGCCATAGTGCATCATTTGAAAGAGGTAAATGGTGAATTGGATTTTAAGATGCTTAATGAGACCATCAAATACTATAACAACCTAGGCAAACTAAACTAGATTACCTTCAAGGGTTCTTGCATTTGGGAATCTGATTACAAACTCAACTCCACCTTCTACATTTCTTGCGATAATGTTTCCTTTGTGTTCTTGAACTAATGAATATGTAATTGACAACCCTAAACCGGTACCAGTTCCTGGAGGTTTTGTTGTATAAAACGGGTCAAAAATTTGCTTCACCTTGTCTTCAGGAATATGGGAACCGGAATTGAATATCTTCACCTCAGCAAACTCTTCATCTTCTGAAGTAACAAGAGAGGTGCTGATCCTTACACTATTCTGATCCTGACTTTCTTTCCCCGCTTCAAAAATGGCGTTATCCAGTATATTGAGGAATATCTGATGAGCCTTTTCTTCAAAAATCGGAATATCTAACTCCAGATTATAATCTTTTTCAACAACTACACTTTCATCAATCTTGGTCTTCAGGAATAACAATGAATTATCCAAGATCTTATTGATATTAGAAGGTTGTAATACACTCGTACCACTAAAAGAGAAGGTCATTAGTGCTTTTACAATATTAGAAACCCTTGCCATCCCATCCGATATCATTTCATGTGCTGTTTCCAGATCTTCGTATTCTTCAGAACCTTTGTGTTCTTCAAAATCATTTAAGGAGTGTCCTAATATATTTTGACCACCAGCGATAAAGTTCAATGGATTATTAATCTCATGAGCAATCCCAGCTACGAATGTACCTATGGAAGCCAACTTCTCAGACTGCACCAACCTATCCTGAGCCTCATTGAATTTCTTCAGCATGGTTTCCAGATCCATATTGGCTTTTACAAGCTCCTCATTGGTATTCTGTAAATCTACAGTCCGTTCGCGAATTAATTTCTTTAAATGCAATCTATGCTCATCCAGCTCCGACTGCACATCTTTTAATTCCTTAATATCAGTTCCCAATCCAAAGAAATATTTCTTTCCCCCTTCTTCAAACACCTGACCATTGACATAATATGGAATTTCCTCTCCAGTTTTTTTCCTCAGCACAGTTTCGGTCTCCACATATCCATCATCAAACATCTTGGTCATTGCATTCGCTAACTTCGATTTCTCTTCTTCAATAACCATGAATAATGGACCCTGATGTAAAATCTCCTCTTCGCTGTAACCTAGGTGTTTAACCTTGTTATGATTCCACTGAATCAGCTTCGGCTTGCCATCACAGATCTCATATAAGTAAAATATGCCCGGAAGGTTATTAATAATAGATTGCGTAAACTTTTGTTCGTTCTCTTTTGCTTGCTCTGCTTCTTTTTCAGATGTTATATCCAGTAAAACTCCATTGTAGATCAACTCCTCTCCCATTTCCACAACAGTGGATACACCTTTAAACCATTTGATTTTCTTTTCCGCTGTAAAAATCCTGCCTTCAAAAGACCAGTCACTCTTTGTTCTAATGGACTCTTCTATAGACGCAATAACTGCTGCTCTGTCATCATTATGTATTGCTTTAAACTTTGTCCAATCTGTCTTATCATCTTCTTTCACTCCAAACATATGAAGTGCTTTGGAGCTTACGTAGCTGAAGTAATAAGGACGTCCTTTCGGTGCTCTCAGTTGAAAAACAACACCTGGGACAGAGTTAGCAATACTTGCGATTTGAACATCTTGTTCGACTTGTCTGGCAATAGCCTTATTCTGTGACTCAACAGTGGTTGTATATATGTAAATCAATAACACCATGATAGTTACATAAGTAAAAATCATAGCCAGCCATTTACCAGGAGTATTGATATATTCTTCTATACTAAAATCATATACCGAATGTCCGTAGATATAGAAAGCTGCGGTGACAGCTAAAATCAAACCACAAAATAAAATTGAGTAGTAGGCATATCTCTTGCTAAGGAACAATGCCGTAAAAAGAGGTACAATGATCAAAAACGCCTTTGACTCCCCAAAATAACCAAAGCTTTGAAGTCCTGATATTGATGTTGCAAGCAAAAGACTCAAAAAGACAATTGTCTTTTGTTGAACTGTTAATTTATTTCTGATGAAGTATGTAGCTATTAGTGCTAATTCCAGTAATACTTGAATAACATATAACCACTTAAATCCTGTCAAAGAGGATCTAGATATGGATACTACCAACGCTGGAATGATAATGATCATACTGATCAAAATTATCCTGTTGATAATCTTATTTTTTACTTGATCTAGGATCTGAGTAATTTCCTGATTTCCAAAATTTCCTTTCAATTCCGGGTATTTTCAATTAAAAATTGGCGAATTCAAAAATGCTGGTGGAATCGAATTCTAACTATTCTCCAATAAAAGTAGCGAATTATACAATTTTCGCATTGTAAAACAGCTGAATAGGTAAAAATCTTGGGTAAGTTGGTGATAATCTGGGAAAATCACCAGAAAATCTGACTACAGAAGCAGCAGTTCGTAATCATTACAAGGATTGTACAACCTTATCAAATCGAATCCCTGAATTGAAACATAATAGGCATACATCACACCTCCCTCAAATATTTCATCTGTGATTTCAATCAGACTTTGCTCATCACCTGGCTCTGGAGTCTGGGAATA
>JANSWY010000093.1 GCA_024743255.1 bacterium
CATCTACATCTCATTCTATTTTGAAAATGTGAGTCATTCATCATTCTTTGCCACCACATGGGCATAGATTCCAGGTCCTCACAATCCTCTTGATTTTGAAGATAGGTCCATCCGGTGTAGTCAGAATTTGAGCACACCTCAGACACCCCATAAGTCTGATCAAAGTCCCAGATTGGACCTGCTACTAATTTACCTCCTTTACTATCTCTGTCTTTATGTATATATGAGCTTAACTTATAGCCATCAGAGTTCTTGCTCAGCTCATTAATCAATAAAAAATCTACAAATGAATCTAAATCGATCAAATCCGTATAGCGTTCCCCATTTTCATTTCTGTAGGTTGATGAGAACAATGCATCTTCAAAATTCCCAATCCAATTTTCAATGTATTCAGCCTGCTCTGGTTTTATATCTCTTGCTCTGGGGTAATACCATTGAAAAAGCATGGGTTCCCCTCCCTGAGAATTGTATTGAGACTCAAACCCTTCCGGATCATCCAGCCAATCAATTCTTAAGATGTATCCACCTGTCAATTGATCTCCAGATAGATCATCCTCTTTGAGTTTAGAAATATCTACTCTGTTCTGGTCTCTCTTAATTTTTTCCGTCAGAATATATAGGCCTCTATACTCTCCGTTAATTACTAATTCAACATATCTCCAATTTGAAGCATAATGCCCCATCTTTTGAGCAAAATAGAAGGTCATTGGAATACGGACATGAGATTTATCGATAACCATGCTATGTAAAATCCAATCCTCCTCTTCTCCCATGCCCAACAGAGGCAATGAAATATCTTCTCCAAATTCATCCCACAATTCAACAGAATATGATTTTTTGTCAAAATCCTGTGTGGAGTTACCTCTTGATTCAATTCCTATATTTCCATTATAATGATTAAAACTGTCATTGATGTTGTTTGTCTGATCTGGTCCATTGTATATAATACCCATGGTTGCGTTGATCTTAGGCTCATCTGGAATGTCTTGCTGTTGGGTATCGATAATTACAATTGGCAGATTGCTTGTTGTAAGTGTCTGACCAATAATACTACCAATAGGAAGTAGGATTATAAGATAAGAAATTAGTAATTGCTTCATGATGTTTCAATTCTTTGTTTGTAAATACGGTGGAGTAGAAACTACCCTACCCCACCGATTCACACAGCTACTTAACCATTAAAAAAACCACTTTTCAAGTTCATTAGTCCAGGAAGGGATCACTATACTTTTCATCTGTCAAGACTTTCTCATCTGTGAGGGTATGGAGAAATGCCACCAGCGCTTCCTTCTCAGTTTGTGATAAGTTTAACCTTAAAACTTCTGCCTCTCCTTCTTCTCCATCGTCCAGAGTTTTCAATCTGAAATTAAGATTTGGGTGATCTTCAACCTGATCAGAATAGTGATTGATCACATCCATTAAAGTTTCAAATCGACCATCATGCATGTAGGGTGCACTATTGGCGATGTTTCTCAGTGATGGTACCTTGAACAATGCATTATGCTCTGGCCTTCCAGTAAATTCTCCTTTTCCATTGTCTGTGTAATCGAGACTTAGTCCATTATTTTTTGCTTCATCATTTACATGTTGCGGAGATCCATGACAGTAGAGACAGGTTCCTCCATTTCTACCACGATAGAAAATGTCCATCCCTAGATTTTCTTGTTCAGTAAAGTTTGGGAAGTCAGGCATTTCTTCTTCATTATCTACTGGCCCCACAAGTTCCATTCCTCTATCAAATTTTGAGTCGACAGCTACTATTGATCTGGTAAATTGAGAAAGAGCCAGAGCAATTTTTTCAGAGGTAACTTCCTCACTTCCAAAAGCATTTTGAAACAGAACTTTATAGTAATCCAGATCCTGTAATTTGACCTGTAGATCATTCAAATCCATTCCCATTTCGATGTGATCTTCAATTGGCATTAGCACTTGCTCTTCAAGCGTTGCAGCTCTTTCATCCCAGAAGAACTTTCCGTTTTCATAAAACCGGCTATTGATAAGCGTCATGGAATTTCTGCGTGTTAATTCACCATTTAATCCAATACTGAATTTTCTATTATCCGAAAATGCCGCACTTTGATCGTGGCAAGAGGCACATGATACTGTGTTATTAGCCGATAAGCTTTTGTCATAAAATAATACCCTCCCCAAGGTTGCTCCCATATTAGTAATTTGATTTTCTTCCGGAGTGTTGTTGGCTTCATTGGCCTCATCGGTCTTGTAGTGATTTGGAAGAGATGGATTTTCGTAGTTGAATGGAGTTTGTTCCAAATTCAATGTTTGAGAAATAATGCTCATATCGGCATCAGAAAATTCTTTGGTGGAAGAGAACTCATCCATTTCATCATCTTCTCCTCCGTCACAAGAAGAGAAGGAGACAAATAGAATGGAAATAAGAAAGGTATGAAGTAGCTTAGTAGATTTCTTAGATAATTTAGTCATGCAAATTTCTTTGTTTGACCGTATATCCGGAAGAACGACATCTACCCCACCCCAGGAAAAATAATTACTGAAAATATTTAGTCGCTACTTCGACATAAGTCGGGAGCTTCTACCAAATCACAAGACCCATCAGATCCAATAACCTCTCTTACCTGACGGAATTTACCTTGTACCACATCTTTTTCAATGAACTCGGCAATTTCATCCAGCTTTTTTCTGAAAGGTATACTGGCCCAGGTATGATCACCATTGCATGCGGTTATTAGATAATAAGGTTGATTGATATTTCCCAATTTCTCAATAATTGCTCCAGCACCATAAAGCATTAGATATCCCGGGTCAGTTTCTGAACAAAAATGATGTGGATCATTTCCATATGGTACTAATTCGTCACAGGTCCCATGAAAAAACTGCATAGGGATTGCCGTTTCCTTTGTGATCAAATCAATATCAGAAATTGCTCCCGCCATACTTACCAGTCCTCCATATTTGAAGTCAACAGGTAAATTACCAAGTGCCTCTTCCAGATATACCGCATGAATAACTGCTTCAGCCCCAGCGCTACTTCCTGAAAGGACAATATTCTCATGATTGATTCTGAGTTCTGCTTTTCTTTCCAATAAATAATTAGTAGCAGCTGTTACTTCATTTGCAGCAATCCGAAAAGTTTCTAATTTGTTCTTAGCAGCCTGATTGCATCCAAATGATTTACCTTTCATAGTAAGACTGTAAGATATGCTCACAGTCACAATGCCTCGTTTTGCCATTTTTTCACAGAATGCTACTATATCAGGTTCATTTCTTTGGCCTCCTGAAAATCCACCACCATGCACATAAATAAGTAGCGGACGATTATCCAAAGAGTCTTGATCGGATTGATATATATCCATTTCTAGTGAATTCAGATATTTCTCTGTCTTCACTGAAACCTGATCGTACTTCTGAGTACTGTAGCTCTGAGAATTGGCAACATATATGGATGCTACCCAAAAAATGGTGAGTAGTAATGCTTTCTTCATTTGATACTATTTATCCCTATCCATCAAAAGTATCAGACGGGATTCACCTCAATCTACTCATAAAATTGCGATCTATTGTCAAAACATTGTTTACTCATATCTCAAACTTTCAACAGGATTACTTTTAGCAGCTTTTAAAGTTTGAAATCCTAATGTAATCCAGGCTATACCCATGGATATAAGTCCAGAGGATAGAAAGAACGTAAAATCAAGATCAATGCGGTAAGCAAATGACTCTAACCAACCATTTACAAGGAGATAACTAATTGGAAGTGCAATCAAAATTCCAATGGCTACCATTTTAGAAAAGTCGCTTGACAAAAGCATCATCAAATTAAACTCTGACGAACCAAGTACCTTTCTAATTCCAATTTCCTTTTGCCTTCTCTCAGTAGTGAATGCGACCAAGCCAAATAATCCCAAACATGAAATCAAAATTGCTACTGCTCCAAAATATTTAGCCAGTGTTGAAATCTGCAATTCCGATCTGTAAAGAGCATCATACTCATCATCGAAAAACTTAAATGTGAATGGTAAACCTGGGTTATGTGCCTGGTAGATTTCTTCTAGTCGTTCGATTGTTCTTAATTCATTACCCGACTGAATTCTTACAACAATAGAAGAAGCCGCATTTGTAAACTGAAAGAAACATGGTGTTATTTCTTTATGCAATGATTCAAAATGAAAGTTTTTAACCACTCCAATAACCTCCCTGTCATATCCCCACAGGTTAACCGTTTTACCAATTGGATCTTCTATTCCCATCACTTTTATAGCTTCTTCGTTGAAAAGAATCTTACGACCATCATCTCCATGCTCATCAGAGAAAGACCTGCCCGCAATTAATTCTAGATTAAAGGTCTCAATAAGATCATATCCTATTTCGAGATTCCCAAATTGCACAAATTCATCAGGTCCTTTACCTTCCCATCTTACTCCAGAAGTTTGCCCTCTGTTTCCCAGAAGATCATGCCCAAATTGAGCTGCATTAATCACTGAAGTTTCCTTTTTAAGTTCATCAATAAACGCAGTGGCATTTTCCTGTAAAGACCCATCACTATTGAAGTAAATGATATGGTCTTTCTGAAAACCCAAATCACGATTTAAAATAAAATCAACCTGAGAGGAAACCACTAATACCGAGGTAATCAGCACCACAGATACAGCAAATTGAAAGATTACCAGTCCCTTTCTTGCCCATAGTTCCGCAAAAGATCCCTTCACTCGTCCCTGAAATAAATTGAGTGTACTAAATCCAGACAGGTATAAAGCAGGGTACCCTCCAGAAAGAATAGTGGTGACTAAAGTTACAATAAACAGAAACTGAATGATGCTCCAATCAAAAGTTAATAAAATGGATTTCCCAGTCAGGGCATTAAAAGAAGGCAATAGCAATATAGTAGCCATCACTGCGATTACCATAGACATACTGATAATCAAACCTGCTTCAACTATAAACTGGGAGATCAAGGAACCTCTGGTTGCACCTATGGCCTTTTTAACTCCTATCTCTTTGATTCTTCTGGAAACTCTGGCTGTGGATAAATTGACAAAATTGATACAAGCAATGACCAAAACAAGGATGGCAATAGCGGAGAATAACTTTACGTATAGGATTCTACCTCCGGCTATCTGACCATTTTCATAATTGCCATTCAGATATCTTTCAGAATATTTCTGTAAGAATAATGTGTGGCGATAACCTTCTTCTTTGGTTGAAATAAAATTCTCAATTTTGGATGACAACTGATCAACATCTGTGTTTTCTTTCAACACAAGGAAAGTTGAGGGATCGCTATTACCCCATTCTCTTATGTGTGGATGCAAATCCAAGAATGCGTCCATCGTAAAGATTACATCAAACTGCTTGCTGGATTCCTTTGGTAAATCAGCAAAAACTCCTGAAATGATATAGGTTCGGGTATCCTCTGATTCCTGGACTTGAACAACCTTTCCAATCGGATCAGTTTCTCCAAAAAGTGAACTTCCAAAGCTCTCCGATACCAGTACATTCTCCTTCTTAGATAGTACTTCCTTTGTATCTCCAGATACCAGCTCATAAGAAAACACCTCAAAGAATTTTTCACTGGCGTAGATATCATCCATTTTTAATTTCCTGTCTTCATATTGAATTACCCGATCTGATCCATAAGAACCAACTGGTATCATAGAAGCCGACATCTCTACTTCGGGCAGTTCCTCTTCTAAAGTTTGAGCAAGTAGTGCCGGAGTATTGGTTAGGGTAAATGTCTCGTCAGGGTTATTGATATTTTGCAGTGCCTGATAAAGCTGCTTATCATTTTGATGAAATCTATCGACTGAAAGTTCATCGTTAATCCACAGATAGATCAATAATACAGCAGTTAGACCAGTGCTAAGACCTAAAATATTAATAAGAAATGAGTTTTTGAACCTTTTGAAGCTTCTGAATGCAAGCTTGATTTGATGTGATAACATACCAAATGTGTTTAATGAGTAAGTGCCACCCAGTGGCTTGATTATGTCTTTTCTGAATAATAGGAGGACATCTTTAATGAATATCAAATCAGCCCTTCGTTTACCATGGAGCTCCACATTTTCGTCGTAGAATTCCAGTAAGTCACCTTCAATGGGTTTGTGGAGATTTGGATTGCAAAACCATTTCAGGAATTTGAGAAATAACTTTGGTGGATTAGGCATTGTATAATGCTTTGAATTTCACATCAAGCGAAATATCCGGAATTGCATCCCACATAGAGTTTCTGGTTGACCTTACATATTCCATCGCCTCTTTGCCAAGAGCGGTTATTTTGAAGTACCTTTTGGGCCGACCCGCACGTTCCTGGGTTCCTGCCTGATCACTGGAAACCAGAAACTTCTTGTCTTCCAAACGTTTCAATGCAGCTTGTAAAGCCCCAACGCTAACTCCCCTATCCAATCTTGTCTCTATCTCCTTTCGGATGGTAACACCATAAGCGTTATCATAAAGAATTGCCACAGTAAGCATCACCACTTCTTCAAACTCTCCTAGTTGATATTTTTTCATAATAAAAATATTTTCCTATTTGTAGTATTTAAGATACTAACGACTCTGACTTATAATTGTTTCCTATTTGTAGTATTATTTATTTAATCTTAAAAAGAATCTTCAAAAACAGATGTTCCTTTGGCGTTTTTAATATTTATCTGATGCACTCTCCCAGCTCCCTCAAACACAACCCGAATTCCGGCAAAATCTCCAAGTGCTTTACTGTATTGATTTTCATAAACCCTTTCCTGATCAATAGAAACAGCAACTTTCTGATTCAACACTGAAATACTGATGTCTCTTGGTTCATTAAAATCTGTTCCCAGCATCGAGTGATCATTTTCTTTACCCGACATATAATTATCGCTCAACATCACACTTATATCTGAAGCACAACCCTTGATTGCAAAAGGAATAATGATCGCACTCTTTGATCCCAAAATGTAAATTGCCGTGTATTGGCAAACAGCCCACTTTTCGTTGTATACATTGGATATTGTTGCATCTAATTGAAAGTTATCCCCGGATAGACCTGGAAATTCTTCTACATAGTGAAAAGTGGAAGTAATTGGCTCATCCCTTTGCCTAATCTCATCAAGAGCCTGTTCATTTAGACAAAGCCCCTCATTCATTATATCTGGTTCATATAAGTATTTAGATACCGGTTCATATCCAATTGTGCCCAA
This sequence comes from bacterium, assembly GCA_024743255.1. GTDB lineage: Bacteria > Bacteroidota > Bacteroidia > Cytophagales > Cyclobacteriaceae > JANSWY01. The sequence continues at coordinate 7,155 of JANSWY010000093.1, forward strand.
CCATCCATCAGACTTGATATACAGATCATGTTCTCTTACGATCTGGCCATCAATTAAAAGCTTTGATCTAAAATAACCTGGCCTCCAATAAATTCCAGTAGCTTGAGTCTGACCAGGTTTTATTTCGATGGTTTTAGATTCATCCCAATATTGCTGGATCTTAATATCATCCGATTCAATTCCAGCTAAATCAAATTCAAATACAACTGAGTTCGGCATACCAGTGGTAACAGGCTGACTAGAAAACTGAATTGCTGACAACTCCTCAACTGAAGGACCAGTCTGATCAACTCTAATTAATGAGAACAATGAAATAAACACAAGTGTAAGAGCAGCTGCCGATGTTATAACAATTGCATGTTGTCTCGGCCAGGTCTTTTTGCTTTTTTGAACGGTTTTGGTCTGATTTTTCTCTTTGAATTCTCTCCAATTCTTAAATTCTAGAAATTGTGCAAAGGTATTAAGAGTACTGATACTCGGATCGTTTTTATACTTAACCCTACCGAAGACTCTTTTCAATGTAGTAGAGCTTAACAACACCTTTGTTTCCTTCTCAATCATTTGACTGAGCTCTTCAAACATCTCATTATGCCATTCATTTACTGGTCCCCAACCGAGTTTGTTTTCAATCAATTGCAAGCATTTCGAAATCAATTCCTTTTCAGCACTCATAAGTTGTCAATATCGTGAATTCCAGCGCCTCGCACAACATTGCATGGGATTGCACGAGATTGTTTTCATGAATTTAAGAGCTAATTCACAACTTGTAAAGAAAAACTCAAAGACAATGAAAACTTATTTACTGACCATTCTGACAATGGTCTCATCAGTTGCAACAGCTCAAAAAACAATCCCTTTTGACACAGCAAATTGGAAATTTAATTCAGAAAGTTATGTCCTGGACAACATCGATGGTCAAGAGGCTATATATCTAAAAGGCGGAGCAATTGAGATGAAAAACATGAGATTTCTCAATGGAACTATTGAATATGACATTAGAATGACTGAACGAAGAGGTTTCTATGGCATACGCTTTAGACTTAATGGAAGAAACGGAGAAGAGTTCTACTTCCGACCTCATCAATCTGGAAACCCTGATGCCAATCAGGCTACTCCGATTGTGAATGACCTGGCGGGTTGGCAATTATACTTTGGTCCAACTTATTCCTTTGTTTATGACTACCCATTTGAGGAATGGATGCATGTGAAATTGGTTGTACAAGATCGAAAAGCACAGATTTATATCGACAACTCTGAAAAACCCAATCTCTCCTGGAACCTAAAACATGATCCTGCAGAAGGAAATGTACAGCTAACTAGTTTTGTTTCTCCAATGCATTATGCCAATTTTTCAATACAGCCCGGAGTGGGAGAAATCAAGGATTTTAATGTTGTGGAAAAACCAATGGTTGAAGGAATCATAGAAGAATGGCAAGTCTCTGATAAGTTTGAAGAAAAAGATCTCAAGGACCTTGACAACCTGGAGGAAGTAATTTCAGCAAGAACATGGAAAAAAAAGGTCCAAGTAGAAGAAAACAGTGCAGCAAATCTTGGATGGGCAGCAGTTAGATACGATGATGAAGCTGATAAAAATACAGTTTTCGCAAAAATCACTTTCTCTTCCAACTCTGATCAAACTAAACTATTCCATTTTGGATACAGTGACAGAGTTGTGGCCTTACTAAATGGTCAACCTATTTATGCAGGGGACAATAAATTCAGAACAAGAGACTATAGATACCTTGGAACAATTGGATTGTTTGATGCAATCTATTTACCTCTTAAAAAAGGAGAGAACACCTTACTTCTAGCAGTCTCAGAAGATTTTGGAGGCTGGGGCGTGACTGGAAAATTCGAAGATATGGAAGGAATTAAGATTAAGTAAATCTTTGGTTTAAGCTTCTGAATGAAGGTCAACCTTTAGAGGTTGGCCTTTTTTGTTGCTTAAACATCTTGTGCGAGTAACCAAATAGATATATCTTCGTATACCTTGCAATACTATGTATATAGAATAATATGATATCTAAGAACTTAACAGCCGCATCAACGAAACCAATAATCCTGGGAGTTTTAAAACAGGGCAAAAGCTATGGCTACCTGATTATTAAAAAAATCAAAGAACTCTCCGGCGGAAACATGGAGTGGTCGGATGGCATGTTGTATCCTGTGCTTCACCGTTTGGAAAAGGAAAAACTCATCAAATCAGAATGGATGATTTCTGATGACTCAAGGCCCAGGAAATACTATGAAATAACAGAACTGGGAAAAGAAGCTCTTTCGGTTGAAAAAGCTCAGTGGACAAAAGTCAATTCAGTTCTAGATCAAATCTGGAGTGTAGAACCATCTAATTAATCAATTATGTTTGATCTGGAAACGGAGATTAAAAATTGGCTCAGACAATTTCGCCGACATCAGGCATTTAATGATGGTGGTAGACGTGAAATGGAGATTCATCTTCGTGACCATATCGAAGATTTAATATCTGAAGGTATGGATGAGCGAACTGCTTTTAACGAGGCGGTAAAGTCCTTCGGAGAGATCCCTCCTATGGCGGATGAGGAGTTCTTAAATATCAGAAGTAAATCAATTTTTAACCTTATCCCTGCAAACGCTATGTTGGTCAATAACTTCAAAATCGCAGCAAGAAACTTCTGGAAACACAAATTTTATGCATTTATCAATCTGTTTGGATTAACAGCTGGTCTTTCAATTGTATTTATGATTGGATTGTTCGTAAGTGACGAACTCAGCTACGATCAATTCCACGACAACAAAGATCAACTATATCGAGTAGTTGAAAATCAATATTACGAAGGTCAACCTGTCTTCCCGGTGGCTGTTACTCCTACTGCACTAGCTCCATCTTTATTGGCAGAACATCCCGAAATAACCAAAATTACCAGAGTCTCAACAGAGTCCGACAGATTCCAACTTGGTGATTCGAAAGTAGTGGAAGCTGATGGTTTGTATGTGGAAGCCGCATTCTTCGAGATGTTCACATTCCCGGTAACAAAGGGCAGTTTAATCGGTTTTAAAGATCAATTAAATGCCATTGTCTTATCAGAAGAATTAGCCCAAAAATACTTTCCAGATTCAGATCCCATCGGTCAAACCATGACTGTAAACAATGAATCATTCATCGTACAGGCTGTTGTGCAAGACGTTCCAAATAACTCCCATTTAAACTTCACATATGCCAAAAATTTTGAACACTACCTTGCTGGCGATTCTGCCAGATCCAGCAATTGGGGATCTAATTGGCTCTATACATATGTCCAGCTTGATGAAAATGCTGAATTCAACACTGTCAATGAAAAAATAATTGGCCAAATCAAGGCTCATAATGAGAATTCCGTAACTGACATTTACCTGCAGCCGCTCACTGACATTTACCTTGGTGAAGTTGATTTCACTGCAGATGTGTCCAGAAAAGGTCAGATGATTTATGTGAAAATATTTTCAATAGTTGCCATATTCATTCTTCTTCTTTCATGCATTAACTTCATGAATCTTTCCACCGCAAGGTCAGCTAAACGTGCAAAGGAAGTAGGTCTGCGAAAAACTGTTGGTGCTAGTAAACCTCAACTAATCATTCAGTTCTTGAGTGAATCAATTCTATTGTCAATAGTCGCAGTTTTTCTGGCGTTCGGAATTGTAGTTCTGGTCCTTCCTTTTTTCAATCAAGTAGCTAACAAAGAATTTAGTCTTCAGCTTCTTTTTGCTTCTGAATTCGGATTTAAGGTTCTACTTGGAGTTGTAGTAGCTGCATTATTTACAGGGCTTGCTGCTGGTAGTTATCCCGCTATATTTTTAAGCTCTGTTAAACCAATTCTGACATTAAATTCAAGCGGATTTAAAGCGAAACAAGGAGCAGGATTAAGGAAAGTATTAGTTGTAGTTCAATTCTCAATTTCTGTTATTCTCATCATTGGAACGCTTGTTGTTTATCGTCAACTGGAATTTATTCAAGGTGTGGATCTTGGTTACAACAAAGAAAACCTGATGTACACCTTTGTTCTGAATGATAAGGCAGAAGCCTTTGCCGATGAGTTGAGAAAACAGCGAGGAATTCAAAACGTTGGTGGATCAAATTCTCATCCCGCATATATAATGAGAAGTACTTCTGGAATTGATTGGCCAGGTAAAAACCCTGAAGAAATGATTCTTATTCATTACATGGGAGTTGATGAAAATTATTTAAAAACTTTTGAAATGGAGCTTTTGGAAGGACGTCATTTCAATAGTAGTGATTCTGGAGTAGTCATATTAAATGAAAAAGCTTTGGAGGTAATGAATTTAGATGACCCAATAGGCCAATCGATACAGGCAGGAATGCCTCTAAGGATAGTTGGGGTTGTCAAGGATTTCAATTTCAAATCAGTTCACAATGATATCGAACCTTTAGTCATCTTTAAATTTAATGATCCAAATAGGCTGTACATTAAATATGATCCAGTGGACAGAGATCTTGCGGTTGAAAATCTCACAAATACATGGAATGAATTTTTTCCTGGGAGAAGTCTGGAATACAACTTTCTGGATCAGGATTTCACTGAATTATACCAGACAGAGCAAAGAACCAGTCGATTAGCAACCTACTTTGCAGTATTGGCTATTCTCATTTCTTCACTTGGACTATTCGGACTTGTTGCATATGCCACCGAACAAAGAAGCAAAGAAATTGGAATTCGTAAAGTACTTGGAGCCTCAGTTTCCAGCTTGTTTTTACTGCTAACTAGTGATTTTACAAAGCTGGTATTAATCTCACTTATTGTAGCGCTTCCAATTGGCTGGTACAGTATGGATTCATGGCTTCAGGGTTTTGCCTATCGCATGGAGCTTGAATTGTGGATCTTTGGAATATCCGGAATAATAGCATTATTAATTGCATTGGCAACAGTGAGCTATCAATCTCTAAAAGCATCTAATTCTAACCCAGCTAAGGTTTTAAGAACTGAATGATTTTCTATCCAAAAAACATCTTTTTGTAATCATATGGAAATAGACCAAACTTCAGCTTGAAAACTCGTTTAAAAAACTCAATATCGGCAAACCCAACTGTATAGCAGGCGATTGCTATTGACTTTCTATCGTACGCTAGCAGTTCTGCTGCAACGTCAAGTCTAATGTTGAGAACAAATTCAAGGCAATTAAGGCCGGTTAAAGCCTTTAGTTTGTCAAAGATTTCAAGTTCACTTACTCCTAGCTCAAAAGCGAAATAGTTTAGGTTTAGGCTAGCAGAGTCCAGATTTCTGAGAACGAGTTGCTTCATCATTTCCAGAAGCAGCTCATCTTCATTCATCAGCTTAGCGGTGACTGTGTCTATTGACTGCACATCATAAACGGTAGTGTCTGTCATTTCGAGTTGTTGTTTTTGGTTAATAAAAACTCTGGCGGAGCATTTATTATATTTTAGACCAGTAGCTCAGAGCCATGGGAAGAACTATGTTCCAAAATAGTTCTTCCATGACTCGGTCAATCAGCTATATTATGAAGTGATGTGTTAATAAATAGTAATGAGTTCCGTAGCAAGATGTTGGCTGTTTGTTGAGCTTAGTTCCAATGCAAAAGTGTGTAATCGCACAACTTTTTCTTTCACGGATTGCCGTGAAATATTGTGATTAAGTCTAAAAAGGATAGAATTTAACAGGTAAAGGTTTTTTTTAAACAACTCAATTCTGGTTATCTTATCCATTCCCATTTATGCTAACTCATTTTTCGTGAACCACTTCAAAACCATAACAGATTACTGCTCTGGGATCAACATTCCAGTTCCAAAGCATCCCCATTTTGATATTAAAAGTTTCGAGGAAAACATGGCAACTGTTAAAAGTCAGATGGAAGCGTTCCGTCATGAGTTTTATGCAATTGCGATTAAAGCGGATGGAGATGGGAAGGTAGTTTCTGGTCAGTTTTCAGATTTTCCTGATGATAGTTCGATTTTCTTTAATACTCCATTTCAACTAATTTCCTGGGATATCACACCGAATTGGAAAGGGTACTATATCATGTTTAGCCAAGACTTTGTAGCACAGTCCAACGTCCTTTCCGAGCTTCTCACACTTTTCCCGTTCCTCAAAATGGATAAGTCCATTCCCTTTGTTATTCCAAAGGAGCAATTGAAACCAGTATTAGCTATTTATGAAAGTATCTGGAAAGAATATAATGGGGAAGCTCAGGACAAATTTCAAGTAATTGAAGCTCAGGTTTATTTATTACTTACTCTGGTTAAGCGCTTTTTCGAAATGCAGATAGACCAGGAGACTGCCCAACAAAATCTGAAAGCAGCAGACCTTAAACTACTCTCAAGATATCAAACACTCATCCAAACCAGCTTCTACCCTGACGCCAAATTAGAGACGTTCTCCAACTTACATTCAACCAGTTACTACGCTGAAAAACTAAGTGTGCATCCAAATCACCTTAATGCTGTTGTCAAAGGGATTTCAGGAATCACTGCACTGAACCATATTCACAATCATATCTTGTCACTTTCAAAATCCTATCTTGCCCAAACTGATTGGAGTGTAAAAGAAATAGCCTACGCATTACACTTCGATAGTCCGAATAATTTCAGTTCATTCTTCAAGAAAAACACGGGTAACACACCATTGACTTACCGTCAGGAATCAAATCTTTGAAATTCATACTTCCTCATTTGAAATCATAAACTGACTCCATTCAGGCTTATAGAGATTTGTGTATACAAAATTGATAAAAGCTATGAAATCATTATTAGTTGGGGTCTTGGCCCTATTACCATTCAATATAAATGCACAAAAAATGAAAAGCCCTACGGAAGTAGTAACTAGTCTATTCATTGCAACGGACCAAAATAATTGGGAAGAAGTAATTGCTTCCTTCTCGGAAGAAGTCTTGCTGGATTATTCATCCATGACTGGCACTCCGGCTGTAAAACTAAGTCCATCAGCCATTGTAGAATCCTGGAATGGAATTTTACCCGGTTTTGAATCTACTCACCACCAAATTGGAAATATCATACATACCCTCGATGGAAATAAAGCCAAAGTTTTCTGCTACGGTACCGCAACGCATTTCCTAACCGATGAGAATGGCAATGTCTGGACAGTGGTAGGATCTTATGATTTTGAGCTGGAATCAGACGAATCAGGAGCTTGGAAAATCAATATGATGAAATTCAATTTTAAATATCAGGATGGCAATACCGCTCTACCTCAAAAAGCAATTGAAAAACTGAAATCATGAAATGGTACTATCTAATCCTGAGCACCACAATCATTATTAGTGGATGCTCTTCACAACAAACAGAGAAATTACGGCAACTCAAAAATCAAATAAAAATGAAAACTGAAACTGGAGAAAGAAACAAGTCTACCGCAAGAGCATTCTTCACAGCTTTGGAAAATGAAAATGTAGATGACCTGTTATCTCTTTTCGCTGAAGATGCTAAGCACATAAATCCATACTCTTCAGGATTATTTCCGGAAGGAGCAAATGGCAGAAAGGAGATCAGAAACTATTGGACTCCTGTAATTCCAAATTTCGATGGTATGGAATTTCCAATCCATGAAATCTATGCGATGGAGGATCCATCAATTGTTTATGTGAAATACACTGGCAAAATCAAATTGAAAGAAGGAGCTGGTTTTTATGAAAATGATTACTACTCCACCTTCAAATTCAATGACAAGGGGTTGATCACAGAATATGTAGAAATATTTAATCCGATAGTAGCCGCAAGGGGATTCGGATTACTGGACCAAATCAAATAATAAAATGAAATACCTAATAAATCTAATTGCATTAGCTGTCCTATTTACAGCATGCAACAATCCGAAAAAAGAAATCAGTCAAGAATCAAATTCAATTAAGAACCAAATGAAAAAAATTAGCTTCAACAGCGAAGGTGCACAATTAGTAGGTGACCTTTACTACCCATCAGATTACGACCAATACAAGTCCTATCCAACCATTATAGTCTCAGGTAGCTGGACTACTGTTAAAGAGCAAATGGCTGGGTTATATGCGAAAAGATTAGCTGAAAATGGCTTCATCACTTTAGCTTTTGATTTTAGGAATTTTGGAGAAAGCGAAGGTGAACCAAGGTTCTATGAAAATCCTTCTCTAAAGAAAGTAGATATCATCAATGCTGTTAATCATTTAGAAACTCTTCCTGAAGTTGATCAGAACAAAATTGGATTGTTTGGTGTGTGTGCCGGAGCGATGTACACCTTGATGGCAGCTTCTGAGGATAACAGAGTGAAATCCGTTGTAACAGCTGCTTCATGGTTGCATGATGCAGAGGCCGTGAAGCTATTCTATGGAGGAGCGGAAGGAGTTCAGGCTAAAGTGGATGCAGCTCAAAATGCTAAATCAACTTTCGCAGAGACTGGTGTTGTAGAATACATCCCTACTATCTCCACAGAAGACGCAAATGCTGCAATGTATGGTCCATATGATTATTATCTCAATCCTGAAAGAGGAGCTATTGAACAGTGGAGTAATGATAAATTCGCTGTAATGTCGTGGGAAGACTGGTTGACAACAGATCCAATGCCAACTGCAAGCCAATTAGACAAACCTACTTTAATGATTCATTCGGACGGAGCAGTTTTGCCAGATTACACCAAAAAGTATTTTGATATGATTGCTACTTCTGACAAAAAGCTACATTGGATGGAAACTGAGTTGGAGTCACCATATCACCAATTCAATTACTATGATCAGGAAGCAGAAGTAAGTGAGACCATAGTAGAAGCTTCAAAATGGTTTGCTGCTAAAATGTAAGTCAACACTTAAAACTGGTTTCGATAAGATTGAGACCAGTTTTTTCATTAAATTCCATGACCATCAATAGTTGCTATCAGAATGACTCAATCTACAACCTTAATCCTGGATTTGGATGACACCATCTTTGAGACTAAGACTATTACAATGGATCAGGTTTCGTTGATTTTTGAACATTTCCGAGTGGCTACTAAAAACGACTATAACCCCACTGAGCTTGAAAATATCATCACAGATTTGTGGAAAGTTCCCTTCGATGTTGTTTCTGAAAAGTATCAATTCACTCCTGAGGTAAATGCTAAATTTTCTAAGGCGGTAGAAATTCAAGAATATCAATTCGATATCAAACCATTTCAGGATTTTGAGCACATCCAAAAACTTCGCTTACCAAAAATACTCGTCACCACCGGATTCTGGAAATTGCAGCTTGCTAAAATTGAAGCACTGGGAATTGAATCGGTTTTCGAGCAAATTCATATTGATGAAGTTGATTCACCAACTAGAATTTATAAAAGGGGTTTATTTGAAAATTTAATCGAATTCAATTACAATTCAGAAAAGTACTTTGTAATCGGTGACAACCCGGAATCAGAATTGAAAGCTGGAAAAGAATTGGGCCTGACCACTATCCAAGTCTCAAAATTTGGACAGGAAAAATCTCAATATTCAGACTATTGTATCACTGACTTCAAGGATCTGGACTCAATCATAAAAAGGCTGTGAGACAAGGTAATACTTCCAGCGGCAATAGTACAATATGCACTTTTGCACACCAGAAGCTTACCATAAACAGCCAGCACTTATTTCTCTTTCCTGCGGAGCTGTTTTATCCCATACAATGCTCCGCCAGCTAACAAGATTCCAAGGCCACCATCAATGGGGGTAGCAGGAGGTCCTCCAGGGCCGGCAAATGTTAGAAATGATATCATTAATGCAATAAATGTCAGTAACAGTTTTAAAGTTTTCATAGTGCTTTGGTTTAGTCGTTAATGATGAATTTGACAGATGTAGAATCGATATTGAGGATGTAAATTTTGTCTGATTTTAAGACGGGATGAATAGTCGCCTGTTGATTGAATTCAATATTTCCCTCAAATACCTTTTCTCCATTCAATGAATAGATGGTCACTTTTTCGATCGATTCTGATGGATAGTGTAGATTCAAAAATTCCGAATTGCCATAAACCAAAATTTCAGATTCCAGATTATCGACATTTAGTGAAATTGCTTGTTGATATTTGATTTCAAACCTATCCACGAAATCACCCGCCTCTTCCAGTTTGAATGGAATTCTTTTTTGAATCTTTAAGTCATAGGTTATTCCGGTTGTCTTATCGAGTAGTATCAAATGCATATCTGCTGGAATATTTTCGAGCTTGCTTACATCCAAATTGTATTTTCCCTCTGCATTTAAGTGAAATCCCAAAGGAACTGTAACCGGTCTTTTGTAGGATGGAAGTGGTAATCCCTGAATTGCGTATTCCACATCATTCTGAATAGAATAGAATGATATATCTGGATTTCCAACAAGTTTTCTGGCATCTAATCCATCATCTTCATCATAAGTAGCTTCTTCCATGAATGCTAAGATGATTTCATTATAGAGGCCATTCCCTGCTAATGACAGTTTAAGCAATTGATGTTCAGGGCTCTCCTTTCTGAAATGATTGTCATGTCCATTTACTCCCTGATCTGTGGACTGCATATCTGGGTTGAAAGTGATTTTCCCAGAAGTAGTATTTGAGTAAACAAAGAAGCCCTGAAAGGAACCAATATATCCATTCCATACACTTCCAGTGTTTCCTGTATTATTGGCTACACCTAAACTATTAACGATTATGTAATCGCCAACTCTTTTACCATTGAGGTTTGCTCCTCCATCATCCCAGAGCCAGATGCTACCATTGATTGTAGGTGCTCCTGAAAGAAAGTCCGAAAATTTGATTGGGGCTGCATAAGGATTTGCTACCAGATTGTAATAATCCATATCCTCATTCATTCCTGTAATGAAAACATCAATTTCACCATAATTTGGAGTCCCCGAAAGCCTTAATAAAGGTGATGATCTTTCTTCATCATTATTGTATGCCACAAAACAACCCAGCCCAGGAGCTAATGTTCCAGATGGGGGGTAGAATTGAGCTGTCATTTCTTCATAAGCATAAACATGTTGCGCTCCCAAATCTGAATAATCGATACCAGATACAGGGCTTCCGATCACACTATATCCAATATTTCCCTCAGTGTATTTTTCTACTGTGTAAGTTCCGTTATTGGTTGCAGTCCCGTGTATGGCCAAAGTGGCTCCTGATTCCACAGTCAGCTTGGCATTTTCATTTATCATCAAGTCTTCAACAGACGCAACATCACTACTAGTAAGGACTGGATCTAGATCAGTGTCAAGGATAATAACATTGTCAGTTGCTCCCGGAATTCTTCCAAGATTCCAATTGAAAGGATTGTCCCATTCCGTGTGTTCACCCAACCATCTCATGTCAATGTCCTCTGTGATATTTCCAATTGCTGCATTGTTAATTGTTCCATGAAGGTTTAGAAAACCATCATCATAAGCTTCAGAACCAGCAACCGCCTCATCAAAATGAAAACATGCTCTTAAGCTATCCGCATTACCCTGGACTCTAGTGAATTGTCTCGATTTGATTTCATCATTACTTAGAATATTATCCCAGACCACTATCTCATCAATACTCCCTGAAAAGTCCTGCCAAAATGCATTTGGACTTTGGCCAACAAAAAAATCTGAATCAGTGAATTCAAAATCCTGGACACTGTTACCAACAAGGAATTCGCCATCAACATAAAGTGCAGCCCAAACACCAATATTATAAGTCAACGCAATATGATGCCACTTTCCATCACCAAGGTTTTTGGCAGGTGACGGATACAGGTTTGAAGTGTTACCATCATTATCCTTAAAATGCACCCAAACGGAAGCTCCATCATGGTTAATTATAAAGCCATTCCTACTTCCTCCAAGATCATGTTTTCCGAGGATTCCATTAGTCCCGGAAGCCGGTACATCTTCAGGGTTCATTTTAATTAAAAACTCAACGGTTCCAGTGGAATCCTGCAAAACTTCAGATGGAATGATAACCTCATCCTCATCTCCATCAAAGTAATAGTGTAAGCCGAAACCCTGATCCGCAATGACTGAATCCATATCTGAGTTAGGTGTTGAGGCAAAGAAATTACTCTTGGGATCTATGTAATATTTATATGCTCTATTGTCTAACGGATCATCGATGTAGGGCACATCTACTCCAGAGAAATAACTCTTGGAACCAGACTCAAGATCTTCTCGAACCACTTGAATCTGATGAATATCAGGAGTCAGCTGGGCCTTCATTTCAATTTCTACAGTTCCATCACTTCGCGTTGAGGCCTGGAATTTTTCATGGACAATGGCGTGATCACCCTTTGTTACTTCTACCCCATTGATAGCCCCATCAATCCTGCTACAATCAAACGGACCCTCACAATAAACATTATTTATTCCACTTTCATCAAAATGCCAGACTGCATTGAGAAAAGATTCATTCCCCAGAACTCGAAAATGCATGTTGCTTTGGATTTCAGATTGCGTCATCTCCCTATTCCAAATTCGCAATTCATCAAACTCAGCGTTGATAGGTTGCCAGAAAGTATAAGAGCTTCCACCGATCTGAAAAAAAGACTTAATAAGATTAGGGGTTGGAGTTATTGGTAAATTCCCTGCAAGGTCTCCATCTATATAAAGCTTTGATTGACTACCAAAGACATATACAAAAGCAATATGATGCCAATCTCCATCATCCACTCTTTTTCCTGTAGTCAAAATACTTCCATGAGAACTGTTTCCTTTTACCATTACAAACAGTTGTCCAAAATCATGTGCTATATGGAATCCGTTTGATCCTGCACCAACATTATCATGCTTGGAAAACAGCACCCTTCCATTGACGTCATTTGTGACAGGTTCTGCAATTCGAACCCAGAACTCAATCGTACCTGAAGAACGGTCAAAAAGGTCCTCTGAAATTCGATCATCGGAAATCGTTAAAATGCCAGATGCTGATCCATCAAATTGTACTTTTTTCTCAAACCCGTAAACCGGAGTGGCAAACACTTCAGCAGATGGAAAGCTACCGATGGGAATCACCATTGGATCAACTACATACTTGTAGGTTACTCCGTTAGTGACATTAGTATCGGTATACTCTTCTACATCGCCTGTAAAAAATGTTGTTACGGTATTATTGTCCAGGCGAGTACGTGTGATAGTATAACCTGTAATGGCCCCTCCTCCTGAAGACCATTCCAAAAGGACTTCATCATTTTTGGATGAGGCAACTAAATCTTCAGGTGTTTGGGCTGGGCATATAAAACTCAGCCCTATCATTACCAAAATAATTGTTTCCTTAGCTAGTGATTTGGTAAATGAAATGATTTGATACATGGCTATTTATTTTTTTGAAACAAATAATCCATGAACCCAATCAGATTCCTAAAAAACCACCTTATGAAAACCTTATAGGTTTTGTAAAGTACTGAATATCAAATATTTATTTTATACCCATTATGAAAGAACTCAAATTATCTTCTTTAGATAATTGCAATTTTTTTCTGATTTGGGACCGTCTTACCTCCACTGATTCCACACTTACGTTCTGCAAATTGGCAATTTGCTTGCTTGATAAACCTAGTTTCAGATAGGCGCAAATTCTGCGGTCCGTATTTGTAAGATCTGTGGCGAGTTCTGCTAGTTTATCAAAGAACTGAACATGTATTTTTTCAAACCTCTGTCTGAATTCTTCCCATTGCTCACTTAGACTATATCCATTCTCTATTTCCACATTAATCTTTTTCAATCTTGAATTTGCATCCGAGAGATCATCAGATTTTTTAGCCACTTCTTTCACATTATGAAGTAGATTATTCTTTTGAGATATAGTGATGGCATAAGTCAATAATTCTTGTTCTCTGAGTGTCAGCTCATCTTTGGTCTTTTCCAGTTTCAGTTCTGTCAGCTCTTTCTCTTTCGCCTTGTTTCTGATATTTAATTTCTGTCTGTTAATGACAAGTCCTGCGATAACAATTAGCAATAATGATCCTGCTATCAATCCGTTTCTTACGGCAGATTCTTTTTCTAATTTTTCCTGTTGAAGCGCAATTTGCTGTTCTTTCTTTTCAGTTTCATATTTCTCATTCAATTCCCTTATATCTCGGATTGAATTAGCAGTAAGTGCAGAGTCTCTCCATTGTAAGATTTTAGGCCATGTTTTAAGAGCCTCCTTATAGTTTCCTTTTGTCTCTTCGAGATATGCAATTGTTTGATAAGTTTGTGAGATCAAATATGGTTGCTGCACGATCTCCTGCTCGTATTTCAACATTGATTCGCAATAATAAATGGCAGAATCTAAATAGATAGGATTTGGTCTTTCACCATGCATTTGCTGATAAATGTAGGACATTGCCTGGTCTGTATAATATAAGTCTGAATTTGATTCAGCATCCTGAGCCAATTTCCTGGCTTGCTTGTAATACTTTAGTGATTCCTGGTATTCAGCTCTATCAATATGGATTAAGCCAACTCCGATATAAGTTCTCAATTTGACGGTCTTGTCTGGAATATCAAGACTAACTGCCAGATCCATGGCCATCCTGAAGTAATTCATTGCACTATCAAGTCTATCCTCATTTCTGTGGATACCACCGATCCTACGAAGTACATTTATCTGATGCAGTGAGTTTTCCAATTTCTGCGCTATCTCGTAAGATCGCACATATAATTGTAGGGCTTCTTCAGACATTGCTTTTCCCTCATAGATCAACGCTATTCCAAATGACGAGTACAATTCAAATTTTAAAAATTGCAGCTCCTCACC
>JANSWY010000065.1 GCA_024743255.1 bacterium
AGGTGGCTGTAAAGGGTAAGGATGAATATAATGAGCTGGCTTTTTATTTCAATGAAAAAAGTAAGTCAGGTATTTTATTGGATGCAATTTCTGACGCATCTGCCAAGCACTTCGCAGATATTCCAGATCAGCAATTGGAGATGGAAGCTAATATCAAAGATGAAATATCATTTCTTGAAAGGAAACTGGCAGAAGCTCCAGAGGATTCTTTGGCTGGACAGTACAGACAAGAGTTGTTTGAATGGCGAAGTACATATGAGGATTTTGTATCTCAATTGGAGCAGAACTACCCTCAATATTTCAATTTGAAGTATAATAACTCCATCCCGAGTATAAAAGATCTTCAAAGCACATTGGATGATGAGACTATGTTGATCAGTTATTTTTTGGAAGAGAAGCTGAAAAGACTGTACTCGTTTCAAATAACGAGTAAGAAATTTGACATTAAGAATGTACCTCAAGGAGAAGACTTTCAGAAGAATGTCAATGGTATGAGAAATGGTATTTATTATCAGGCATCAGGGATCTATTTGCAAACAGCAAAGACTTTGGGCAAACAGCTAATACCATCTCAAATCCCTTCTAACATTACTAAAATAATCATCATCCCTGTTGGAAGATTAGGAGCTATACCTTTTGAAGCATTAATCCGTGACAAGTATAAAAGTAAAAGTGTTGATTTCACCCAAATACCATTTGTCGGTAAAAATTATTCTTTTAGTTATGAGTATGCAGCAGCACTTTATTATCAGGAATCCACAATTGGACAAAAGGCAAGTAAAGGAAACCTGGCCTTACTTTGTGCTCCCGTAGAATTTGAGGATCTTCCAAGACTACCTGGTACGGAAAAGGAAATCAATGAATTGAAATCAATACTTCAGAAGTCTTCAATCAACTCCAATGTTTATACAATGGCAGATGCCAGTGAATCTTCCATTAAATCCACCGACCTTGAGCAATACAAGTATCTGCATTTTGCTACTCACGGAATTGTTGATGAAGTAAACCCTGAATTATCCAGAATTTACTTGGCTGCAGAAGATGGGGAAGAAGACGGTAGCTTGTTTTCTGGGGAGATTTATAATATTCAATTGTCAGCTGATCTTGTCACTTTATCAGCGTGTGAAACAGGTTTGGGTAAGGTTACTAAAGGAGAAGGAATTATAGGGTTATCAAGAGCCTTGATTTACGCTGGAGCCAAGAACATCATTGTCTCATTATGGAAGGTCTCCGACAACTCTACAGCGCAACTGATGATTGATTTCTATGATAGAATAGATGGATCTCAGTTTAGTGGTTCATTGAGGGAAGCAAAACTCGAATTAATGAAAGATCCACAATATGCCGATCCATACTATTGGGCACCCTTTATTTTGATTGGAAAGTAGTTAAATAGACTCTAGCACCAATTCGCAAGCCTTTTCTATTTCTTCTTTTGTGATGGTGAGGGGAGGGGCAATACGCATTGAGTTATTGCAGAATAGAAACCAGTCTGTAAGCACTCCATTTTCCAAAGCTCTGTCGATTATTGGCTTTAACGTGTCATAATCTTCGAATTCCACTGCCATCATTAATCCAATACTTCTGATGGATTTGATTTTTGGGTGGACCAATAAGGATTTGAATAACTCAGCTTTTTCCTGAACTTGAGCAATCAGATTTTCTTCCTGAATCACCTTGATGGTAGCATTTGCTGCAGCAGAACTTACTGGGTGACCACCGAAAGTTGTAATGTGACCCAGAATTGGATTTTCTTTTAAGCAGCTCATGATTTCCTGAGAGCTAATGAATGCACCAATTGGCATTCCGCCACCAAGACCTTTAGCTGAAAGTAATATATCAGGCTCTATGCCATAATGCTCAAAAGCCCACAATTTTCCTGTTCTTCCAAAACCACATTGAATTTCATCCAGAATCAGAAGTGTGCCAGTTTCATTACACTTTTCTCTAAGTGCCTGAAAGTATTCAGTAGTCGTTTGAACTACACCAGCTTCTCCTTGGACTGTTTCAATTATTACAGCGGCGAAACTATCGTCTATCAAATCGATATCTGATATATCGCCATAGTTGAAATGGTGAATTCCTGGAAGAAGGGGCCTGAAGTTTCTTTTAAATTCTTCATCACCAGTTACAGACAATGCGCCATGAGAAGAGCCATGATAAGCATTGTGGCAACTCATTATCTTTGACCTGCCTGTGTATCTCTTAGCTAATTTCAAAGCTCCTTCAACTGCTTCACTTCCTGAATTTAGTAAGTAAACGGCATTAAGTTTTTCTGGAAGGGTATCAACGAGGGATTTGGCCAGGGAAACTTGGGGGGATTGTACAAACTCTCCATATACCATAAGGTGCAAATATTTATCCAGCTGGTCCTGGATGGCTTGCATCACTTTTGGATGCCTGTGACCAACATTACTTACACCAATTCCTGAAATTAAATCAAGATATGGTTTACCATCATGATCATACATGAAAACACCTTCAGCTCTCTCTATCTCCAGCATTAAAGGTGTGCCGGAAGTTTGGGCCATATGGTCTAGAAAGAGCTGACGGTTTGTAGTCATATCTTAAGACTTTCTTTGAATTGCTTTTTGAGCAGCGTCAACAATACTCTCAGCGCTCAATCCATACTTGTCTAGCAATTGATCTGGAGTACCACTCTCTCCAAACGAATCATTTACAGCGACAAATTCTTGAGGAGAAGGTACGTTTTGAGCTAATACTCTGGAAACACTCTCTCCCAATCCACCATTATACTGATGCTCTTCAGCAGTAACCACACATCCTGTTTTCTTCACTGAATCAATGATTGCCTGAGCATCAAGAGGCTTAATTGTGTGCATATTGATAACTTCAGCAGAAATTCCTTTTTCAGCAAGAATAGCTTCTGCTTCTACCGCTTTCCAAACCATGTGACCTGTTGCAATAATGGTTACATCAGCACCTTCAATTAGCTTATCAGCTTTACCAATTACAAATTCAGCATTAGGATCAGTGAAAATTGGCCATTTTGGTCTTCCAAATCTTAAATAAACCGGTCCCTCATGGTCTGCAATTGCCATGGTTGCAAGTTTCGTTTGATTGTAGTCACAAGGAACGATTACAGACATGTGAGGCAACATTTTCATCATTCCAATATCTTCAAGAATTTGGTGAGTCGCACCATCTTCTCCAAGTGTAAGCCCGGCGTGAGAAGCGCATATCTTTACATTTTTACCCGAATAAGCAATCGACTGTCTTATTTGATCATAAACTCTACCTGTAGAGAAATTGGCAAATGTACCAGTAAATGGAATTTTACCTCCAACCGTCATACCTGCAGCCAGACCCATCATGTTAGCTTCTGCGATTCCTACTTGAAAAAATCTTTCAGGAAAAGCGTTTTTGAAATCTCCCATTTTTAATGAACCCGTTAAGTCGGCACATAGTCCAACTACATTGTCATTCTTTTGAGCTGCTTCCAGTAATCCTGCACCAAATCCTGATCTGGTATCTTTTTTCTCGGTAAAAGTTAGTTTTGTATTCATTGCCTCGTTCAATTTAGCCGCAATCTAATGATTATCGGTTTACATTAATAGTTTGTGTGGACCCTGAGGTCACTGTAAATTCTTTTATTTTAGTGTATTTACTACCTTTTGCAAAGTCTGCTCGGTAGACTAATTTATATTTTCCTGGTTGCATAGCAGTAGTCCATTGTGTAGTAGAATATGGGAAATTGTATACCCATTCCTGCTCTGTATTGTTCCATCTATACAAGCTTCCAAATCCCTTGGCTCCCAGAATGAAGTTTACTACTCCAGGTTTGGCCAGAGTAACAGTATTTGTCTCTCCAGCTGAAATCTTATATCCCTTAATTATAGTTTTGGGCATGGTGAATATTTCAAGATCATATGTGCCAGCCAGGTATTGATATGACTCCCGAAACTCTTGTTTGTTGAGTATTTCAGCTCCATTATTCCTTCTTACAACTACTGGTATTTTTCTTCCATACTCAGAATAACCCGGCATAGTTAAGCTTAAGGTGCCTTGTGGTATTTTAATTGGGATTACGTTGTGTTTCCCAGGATTGATATTTACATTTTTCAAAGTAACTGGTGGAACTGAGTACACAGTTAGATCATAATCCAAAATTGCATCTATTTCCACTGAATCAGGTCTTCCTTCTCGGTCCCTATAGTGCACAAAATCGTATGCGGATTCTCCTGTTGTCCTGTTAGTAAAACTTACATTCAGGTCTTTCACCACTTTGTTATTCCGATGATCCAGAAGTTCAACACTGACTGTAGTTTTATCAAGAGTTTGACGAATTGCTTCATCCAGGGATTCTCTGAATTCCTGAACATCAGTAACATCAAAAAACCTACCAAGGCAACCGAAGCTATCAGTGTAAGACTCATTTAACCCTAGTCCAATTACGAAAGGCTTCAAGAAAATATTCTTCTTTTGTAGAGCAAGCGAAACCGCACATGGGTCACCGTCGCAAGATTCCAAACCATCTGTAATGATGATGATTACATTTCTAATCTTCTTATCGGCGGTTGGGAAATCATTTGCTGCTTGTTCAAGTGAATATGCAATTGGAGTAGTCCCTTTTGGCTGAATAGTTCGTAGCTTCAAAACAAGGTCCTGATGATTGTTGGCCCTGAATCCTATTTCTAATTTTGAATCAGTGCAGACCTGAAGTCTACGATCATGCTGATGACCGTAAACTCTAAGCGCTAATTCAAGATTTTTATTGACTTTTAGAGAATCGATCAGGTCGCCTAGAAGAGTTTTTGCAACATCGATTTTCAGGCGGCCATCATTCCAGGTTCCAAGCATACTTCCAGAGCCATCCAGAAGAAATAGTATTCTTGTTTTTTCTGGTGGTTTCTGTTCGTATCGTTGCGCAAACAGCGGAACTGTGAGCATGCAACTTAAGATCAATATGTAGAGTCTGCGAGTCAAAAAACTATAATTCCTGATTTAGTAACGATCAATCTGGTACTAATAGTCTCCTAGAGTCTCTTCTAACTGACCTAGAGCTGATTCTAATTGCTCATCATTTGGAGCAATTCCGTGCCATTTATGAGTACCTGCCATGAAGTCAACACCGTGACCCATTTCAGTTTCCATAAGGATCATAATAGGCTTATTCTTTTTAGCTTCTGATTTAGCGTTTTCTAAGGTGTGAATCAATTGAGCCATATCATTGCCATTGCATTCCATTACATGCCAGCCAAATGACTCCCATTTAGTTTTTAGATTCAATAGTGAATTAACCTCATCAACAGGACCGTCAATTTGTTGTCCATTGTAATCAATAGCTGCTATTAGGTTATCAACCTTATTGTGAGCTGCATACATTGCCGCTTCCCAAACCTGACCTTCTTGTTGCTCACCGTCACCCATTAATGTATAAACGAAACTTGAGTCGCCGTTTAATTTCTTTGTTTGAGCTGCACCAATAGCTACAGATAGTCCTTGTCCCAATGAACCTGAAGCAACTCTAATACCAGGAAGACCTTCTTCAGTTGCTGGGTGTCCTTGAAGTCTGCTGTCTAGTTTTCTGAAAGTCGCAAGCTCAGATACTTCGAAATATCCGCTTCTTGCCAAAACGCTGTACCAAACAGGGGAAATGTGACCATTCGATAGGAAAAAAAGATCTTCATTTTTACCGTCCATATCAAACCCGTCATTTTTCTCCATTAAATAGAAGTACAATGCGACAAAAAATTCAGTACATCCAAGTGATCCTCCCGGGTGTCCGGATTGACAAGCGTGTACCATTCTCACTATGTCTCTTCTTACTTGTGAGGCGATTTTCTTAAGTTGCTCTATGTCAGGCTGATTTCCCATTACGATTATCTTTTTAATTGATTCCCGCGAATTTATGAAGAATGTTTTGCTATCTGAAGAAATTAATTGATTGTTTGATCATAACAATTCGCTCAAAATCCTGGAAACAGAAAAACCAGCTCTTTTTGGAGCTGGTTCCTAAAAAAAATATGCTTTTATGATCTTAAGCTGTAATCTGTGCTGTATGATCTTTTGTTTTTACTTTTTGAATGATTTCAGAGATTACTCCATTTTCATCAATCACAAAGGTAGTTCTTAGAGTACCCATGTATTTTTTTCCATACATCGATTTTTCTCCCCAGGTTCCAAAGAGATTGTGAACTTCTTTCTCTGTATCAGCAAGCAGACTGAATGGAAGGTTTTGTTTTTCAATAAACTTTTTGTGAGAAGCCGAGCTGTCTGTGCTAACACCAAGCACAGCATAGCCTTGTTCCAACAGTGAATTGTAATTGTCTCTCAGGTTGCATGCCTGTGCAGTACAGCCAGGAGTATTGTCTTTGGGATAGAAATATAAAACAAGTTTTTTCCCTGCAAAGTCTGATAGTTTTACGCTGTTGCCATCTTCATCAACCCCTTCAAATTGGGGAGCAGGATCACCTACGTTTAAATTCATATTGTTATTCGATTTTAGTTTGGAAATATTTAAGGTTGCCAGTATTATCTTCAACCTCTAAAATAAACTCTCCTTGTAAGGGAATGTTTGGATCAAATGGGTCAAGACTGAGATTTCCGTATTTAGCATCCAATCTCAACATTATCCATTTTCCATTCAGTTCTGCCCGATAAGATTTAACCCCGGATTGATCATCCGTAATCTTAACTCTAATTTGATCCCTTGAGATTTTTGAAATCTTAATTTTAGGAGGAACTGTATCACTGGCAATAGTGTATTTTACAAAGTCCCTTGTTCTGAAGGTTATTTCATCATCATTGTTCCATTCACCCCCAATATAATTCAGTCCTTTTCTGCCTACTGCATAAACTCTGTCATACACTTTATTGTACTCGTTGCTTGGTTTTAAAGTGACTGAAACAAATCTTCTAATAGCATCTTCTCGATTTTGGAATTCAAAAATTTCCTGATTTGAACTACTGTCATAGGAGTAATCGTATCTTAGGTATAAAGTATCAAACAAAGAAGTTTTTGGGAAAAGTAAGTTTGCTGTGTGATTATAAAAACTCGTTTCTTGGTTAGGATAAATTGCTTGGACAAAATTAGGAATTGCAGTGTAATCACACATGTCAACCGAATCAATAAGACCATTTCTCAAATCCCAAAGGAAGGTAGCTTTTCCCCCTGCTATATAGGTTGGGTTTAAAGAGTATCTTAGGTTATTCGCATAGAAATCTAAAGTTCTGGATGTGTCTTGCACACTAACGGCCATCATATTCTCATTGATGATCCAGTCGTTTTTGTGCTTTTTGAATGGTTTGGATTGTTTACTATTCACAAATGTTTTGAACCACGTTGCATTTCCACAAGGGTCTGTAAGTTCTATAGATACAATGTATTTCAGAGTATCCTGAAAGTCGAAATACCCATTGTTTTGAGAACTGTAAAAAGGGAGTGAATTGCCATCATCAACATAGAGCTTATTGAACCTTTTACCACCTCTAGCCCTTACCTTGTAATTGGTGTGAACCATTATATCTCTCATTTTTCCATATGGGATCTTTCTGATTTCCTGTTGAAAAATGGTTTCGCCATTAATTTTCAGATCTACATCCGGGATGCCATATGTATTTCTGGTTCCATTCATTTTATCATAAGCATAGACCTCAATTCCAATCTTGCCACTTAAGTGCACAGCATCATCTAGAATAAAATTTCCGCTGATATTTTTCACATCGAATTCATACCTTCCAACTTTCCCGTTGATTTTAGCTGTGGGTGATTTCGAGATGAAAGCTATTTTGGATATTATTGGGGCTACATTATCCTTCAATTCTGGGAACCCAAATTTTAATGGGTCCATTACCAAGTGATTCTTATCCCGGATTTCGTAATGCAAATGAGGACCTCTACTTGAACCGCTATTACCTGATAAAGCGATTACATCTCCTTTTTTAACCTTGAATTCATTCTTTCCAGGGTAAAGATCAACAGTAAATGATTTCTTTTCATATTGATGCTTAAGCACATACCTGTGAATGGGATCAGAGAATTCCTTTAAATGCGCATAAACAGTAGTAGTTCCATTAGGGTGCTGAATGTATACCGCATTTCCGTACCCCCCAAGAGTAACTTTTACCCGACTTACATAACCATCTGCTGATGCATGTACTTTTAAACCTGTTACACCACTTGTTTTGATATCAATCCCTCCATGGAAATGAGTGCCTCTTAACTCACCCATATTGCCAGAGAGGTAGTTTATTTCTCCAGGTCTAATTGGGAACAAGTAGTAACCGGGAGCTACGTCATATTGTCCAAAAGCTATAAAACAATTGAATACTAAAAGAAAGAATGGTAATAGCCTACTTAACTTCAAAATCTAACATTTTCTGATCTTCAATATATCCTTCCAGACGGTCACCAATATTAACTGCAGATACACCTTCCGGAGTTCCTGTAAATATCAAATCACCCGTTTTTAGCAAAATAAATTTTGAGATGTATGAAATTATATCACCAAATTTAAAAAGCATGTTTTGAGTATTTCCATTTTGCCTTTCTTCTCCATTAACCAGGAGTTTAAAATTGATGTTTTCCCTATTTTCTATTTCTTCTGCTTTTATAAACTTAGATACAGGAGCTGAACCATTAAATCCTTTGGCAAGATCCCAAGGAAGACCTTTGCTCTTAGCTTTAGTTTGTAAATCCCTTGCAGTAAAATCAATGCCTAAACCAACTTGATCAAAGTATTTATGAGCAAATTGTGGTTCAATATTCTTGCCCTCCCTGGAAATTCGAAGGACCAATTCCACTTCATGATGGATATCTTTCGAGAAGCCCGGATAATAAAAAGGGTCGTTATTTTTCAAAAGTGCGGTATCAGGTTTTAGGAAGATCACTGGTTCTGTAGGAACTTCATTTCCCAATTCCTTGGCGTGTGCTACATAATTGCGGCCTATGCAGATAATTTTCATCCAATCGTCAATCTAAGTCATTTTGCTTCTCAAAAGTATTTGTAAAATGCTGGAAATAATAAAAATAAATCTGGATTTATCATGTTTATGATGAGAAATGTGTTTTTTCAAAACGATATCACTGAAAAGATTGTTTTGATTGAAAAATTTATTAAAATTCAACTCACACTAATTGACTGAAACGATAATGAGACGTCTATATGCTATATTAATGCTGGCCTTAACAGTTTTTCTTTACGAATGCGCAACAGTAGCAGGTACAGGCAGAAAACAACTTAACCTGGTATCTAACTCGGAATTGTTTCCGATGAGTTTTGATCAATATACTCAGGTGATGAGGGAAAGCAAATTGTCCAATAACGCTGAACAATCAGCTATGATCAAGAGAGTAGGAGCCAGAATTCAAAAATCGGTTGAAAAGTATTTTGCAGATAATAATTTATCCAAGCAGCTAGATGGGTATAAGTGGGAATATAATTTGATTGAAGATAATACAGTAAATGCTTGGTGTATGCCAGGGGGTAAGGTCGCTTTTTACACCGGTATTATGCCAATATGCAAGGACGAAGCAGGAGTCGCTGTGGTTATGGGACATGAAATTTCACATGCAGTGGCAAATCATGGAAGGGAGAGAATGAGTCAGGCTGTTTTGGCACAGTTTGGACTCGCAACATTATCTGGTGCACTAGGACAAAACCCAACCTTGACGAACAAAATGATACTTCAGGCATCTGGAATTGGTACGGATCTTGGGTTAAAAGCATTCTCTAGAAAAAACGAGTCTGAAGCGGACGAACTTGGATTAATATTTATGTCAATGGCTGGATATCACCCTAATGAAGCTCCAAAATTTTGGGAAAGAATGGCCGCTAATTCTAATGGTGCGCCACCTGAGTTTTTATCAACTCACCCTTCGCATGATACAAGAATTAGTGATCTTAAGAAGCTTATTCCTAAGGCAATGACTTATTACAACAAAGCAAAGTAGAATATTATATCTGGTAAAATTTTTAAGATATATAGCTGAATTCTCAGGTTCAGGGATATTTTTGTCCCAGATTTTTTAAATGGATATTCAAGCTTACATCACAATTGGTATCATATTGGGTGCCATAGTTTTATTTGTTACTGAATTGGTTTCAATTGATTTAGTAGCCATCTTGATTATGGTCTCTCTGATGATATTTGGAATCATTTCTCCTGAGGAAGGGGTTGCAGGATTTAGTAATTCGGCCACAATTACTGTTGCTTTTATGTTTGTTTTAAGTGCAGCTCTGCTAAAAACAGGGGCCCTGCAGCACCTGACATATAGTCTGTCAAAGACTTTTAAGAAAAATTTTAAGCTTGGTATGGGACTGATGATTGGTCTCATAGCATTGATCAGTGCCTTTGTAAATAATACTCCTGTAGTTGCAGTATTTATCCCGGTTGTGATTCAAATAGGATATTCTTCAGGAATCAGCCCGGCAAAAATGTTAATCCCTCTTTCATTTGCTTCAATTTTTGGAGGCTCCTGCACTTTGATTGGTAGTTCAACCAATATTCTGGTTCATGGGATTGCACAACGAGAGGGTCTTGAAGGTTTTGGGATGTTTCAACTGGCGCCTCTTGGATTGGTTTTAGTTACTGTTGGGATTATATACTTAGTAGTTATTGGTATCAGATTATTGCCTAATAGAAAGCCTCAAGAATTGAGTGAAAAGTTTGGTACTCGTGATTATCTAATGGAAATAGAGTTAACGGAAGAAGACTCCTCTATTGGTAAAATGATTATGCATTCAGATTTGGTGCAGGAGTTGAGTATGGATATCATAGAAGTTCGAAGAGGCAAGAATATATTTAATCTGCCTCAAGGAGACTTTGTCCTCAGACCATCTGATGTCCTTAAGATAAGATGCGATCGAGAGAATATTAAACTTTTGAAAGATAGGGTCAAATTGTTGACAGGCTCTCCTCTTAAGATTGATGGAGATAATTTGAAGGGAAGAAATTCCACGTTGGTTGAATTAGTTGTGACTTCAAATTCCGAATTTGAAGCTAAAACATTGAAAGAAGTTGATTTCCGTAGAAGGTTTAGATCTGTTCCGTTAGCCATCAGGCATAGAGAAGAAATTCTTCATAACAATCTATATGATACCCGGATTAAAGCAGGAGATGTTATTCTGGCAGAAACTAAGAATCACTTCTTGAACGAACTAAGAAAGATGGATGGTCAAAGAAGAAATCCATTTTTCATCTTGTCAGAAGACTTATTAGTAGATTTTAAGAAGAAGAGGTTTTATCTGGTGGCAAGTGTCATATTTGCAATGGTTGCACTGGCGGCATTAAATATTCTGCCGATAATGGTTGGAGCCATTTCAGCAGTTGCGGTTTTGGTTCTTACAAAGACAATGTCAATGAAGAATGTGTATGAAGCTATAAACTGGAAGATAATTTTCTTGCTGGCTGGCGCATTGACGCTTGGAACCGCGATGAAAAATACTGGGCTGGATGTCACAATTGCCGGGTTGTTGATTGATAATTTGGGTGTTTGGGGACCGATAGCGATATTATCTGGACTATATATCACAACCTCATGGCTTACAGAATTAATGTCGAATAATGCCACCGCAGCGCTGCTGGCACCTATTGCAATCCAGACAGCAGAAGCGATGAACTTAAGTCCAGTACCGTTTTTAATTGCGATCACATTTGCTGCCTCTGCAAGTTTTATGACTCCTGTTGGTTATCAAACAAATACAATGGTGTATAGCGCTGGTAACTACAAGTTTTTAGATTTTGTAAAAGTAGGTTTCTTATTAAATATAATTTTTTGGCTAACAGCTACTTTTCTTATTCCAATATTTTATCCTTTTTAAGATCTCTTATTGCGATTGAGCAAAATCACCATAAATCGGACTAATTGAACTGGTAATATCAGCATGACCAATATCATTGCAAAGATCCAAAAGAAATCTTCCAGGTGACTAATCAAATTAACACCTCTGAATTTTAAGGCCCACAGAAAAATAGTGATGACTAATGAAGCTACAATAGAGGTAATGTAGAATAAGGAAGTTTTACCCTGCATTGTAAATCGATATAAAGTAAGTAGGAGGAGGAACAGGGGAATTCCAAAGAAGACATAGCCCAGTAAGTCTCGTATGGTTAGACCTCCCCAAAGATCAATAGGATTTCCATCCAGCCGGATAACAAATATTAACCCGACTATGGAAATAAGGAATAAAAGAAAAAGTTGAGTTAATCGTTTAGACAAATTTTTTGAAGATTAAAGAAATTGCAAATCGAAAGTCATCTCTTCGCTATTTCTTTTTACCGTAACCACAGTGGTCATGCCCGATTCAAATTCTGAGAGTGCTTTCATATACGTCATCATATCTATA
The DNA here is from genome assembly GCA_024743255.1 of bacterium. Taxonomy (GTDB): domain Bacteria; phylum Bacteroidota; class Bacteroidia; order Cytophagales; family Cyclobacteriaceae; genus JANSWY01. Next base: position 12,312 of record JANSWY010000065.1, read on the forward strand.
ACGTCAAATTCACCCAGTTTGATCACTACATCTCCTTTTTTTAATCCAGCATTTGATGCAGGCTTTTCAGGGCTCACCCCATCTATTCTCATTCCCTCGCCATCAAATAAGTAATCTGGTACAACTCCAAGTGTAACTTTAAATCTTGGTGTATCAGAAGATTCATCTTTTGTTTTGGTGAATGCTAACTTTTCTTGTGAATCAAGTGATACACAAATTCGGTAAAGTAAATCGGTAAGCTTTACCATGCCTTCATAATTTAGCTTTTCTGCATCATCTCCAGGTTTATGGTAATCATCATGCTGACCAGTGAATAAATGCAACACCGGTATGTCCTGTAGGTAAAAAGAAGTGTGGTCTGAAGGGCCAACTCCAGATTCCTTCATTGTTAGTGGAATGGAGTCAAGATTTTGATTGTTTAGTATATTAGGCCAAACAGGGGAGGTGCCAGTTCCATGAATTGCCAGAGCTTTAGTTTCATCTAGTCTTCCCACCATATCCAGGTTAATCATAGCAGTAACTTTAGATAGATCGATTGTTGGGTTTTTTACGAAATAATTTGACCCCCATAATCCCTTTTCTTCACCGGAGAATGCGATTAAAACAATATCCTTATTTAAGTTTTGAGTTTTTAGCAAACGGGCAGTTTCAATCATGACTGCAACCCCGCTGGCATTATCATCAGCACCATTATGAATCGCAGTATCTCCTCGATGTAAGGAGCCAAAGCCACCGGTCCCCAGGTGATCGTAGTGAGCCCCAATAATGATCATATCCTCTCCAGGATTGTCAATTTTTCCAACCACATTTATTCCTTCAATAGATAACGAGTCCCCACCTTTTCCAATCTGAGGCTTTTCATGAGGATTCATTGAAGGTGTTACTTCAAACTTTTGGAAAAATTCTTCAGTTCCAGCCGTGTTAAGTCCGAGTTCACTGTATTCGTTCTTGATATATTCCGCTGCAAGTTTTTCTCCTTCAGTTCCAATTTCTCTACCCATCAATTCGTCAGAGGCCAGATACATCACAGATTCTTTTAAGTTTCCCAGAGTGTTTGCAGGCTTTTTAGTTTCCATTTTGCAAGCAGCCAGATATACGATGCAAATCGTAAGGATAAGATTGGTTTTTTTCATTTTGAGTTAATGTCAAAAATTATGGTAATTTCACAGCAGGAACTCCAATTTAATCCAAATCAATCCCATGAAAAAATATTTAGTAATACTAGCCGCAATAATTTTCTCTTGCACACCTCAACAGCAAAAGAAATCTGAAAATGAAGAAGCTATTTCATCTGAAAAAAATGAATTGATTCAGGAAGGGGAAGGTCATTTTAGTAATATGAAGCAACTGACTTTTGGTGGTGATAATGCTGAGGCCTACTGGAGTTTGGATAACTCCAAACTTGTATTTCAATCCAATGCAGCTAAATGGGGAGTGGAGTGTGATCAGATTTTTGTGACTGACCCTTTTACGGATGATTTGGCTAAAAATCAACCAAATATGATCTCAACTGGAATGGGTAGAACTACATGTTCATATTTTATGCCTGGTGACACTTCAGTGGTTTATGCTTCTACACATCTTGGCAATGAAAGCTGTCCGCCAGTTCCGGAAAGAAGAGAGGACGGTAAATATGTATGGCCGATCTACAGTGACTTTGACATTTTTGTAACTGACCTTGATGGAAACATCCTGAAGCAACTCACAGATACGCCAGGTTATGATGCCGAAGCGACTGTGTCTCCAAATGGAGATAAAATAGTATTCACTTCTATGAGATCGGGTGATTTGGAGTTGTACACAATGAATATTGATGGATCTGATGTAGTTCAAATTACAGATGAATTAGGTTATGATGGAGGAGCATTCTTTTCTCCTGATGGATCAAAATTGATTTTCAGATCTTCCAGGCCAAAGACTGATGAGGAGATTAAGATATATAAAGACTTGTTGGCTGAAGGATTGGTGATGCCTACTGATATGGAATTGTATATTTGTAATGCAGATGGTTCTGACTTAAGACAATTAACCGATCTAGGTAAATCCAATTGGTGCCCTTTCTTTCATCCATCTGGAGAGAAAGTTGTTTTTTCATCGAATCATGAGACTGAAAGAGGATTTCCGTTCAATTTATACATGATCAATATTGATGGAACAGGATTGGAGCAGATATCGCATGACAATACCTTCGATGCATTTCCAATGTTTTCACCTGATGGTAAATACTTAGTTTTTAGCAGTAACAGAAACAATGGTGGCACCAGAGATACCAATCTCTTTATTACTGAGTGGAAAGACTAAATGGACATTCCTTCAAAGCCTTCCAATGGATTGTTAGGGGATCTTAAGACTTACGTCAATGATCCACTCAGATTCCTAGAAATAAATTCGGAGCAATTAGGGGATATCTTCAAATTTCGAATAGCTCATCGTAATTTGATATTTGTTAATGATCCCAAGTATGTTGAGCATATTCTTCAGGTAAATAATCGGAATTACAAGAAAAGCTTAGCTTATAGAAAGCTGGAATTGCTGCTAGGTAATGGGTTATTTAACACTGATGGAGATTTTTGGAGGAAGCAGAGGAGACTTGCTCAACCTGCGTTTCATAGAGAAAAAATTGCGGGATACGCTGATATTATGATAGTTCATACGGATGACATGATATCCAAATTGAAAAATCAGAATCACATAGAACTTAGTAAGGAGTTTACACATCTCACTCTTAAAATAATTTCCGAAGCACTTCTGGGAATAAACCTTCAAGACCAGGGAAGTGCTATTGAAGAGCATTTGCCAGGAGCCTTAAAGTTCATGATTCGTAGAATTACTTCTGCTGTTAATGCACCATTGTGGTTTCCAACCGAGACTAATAAATCTTTCAAAACCTCAAGGGACGTAATGGATAAATTGATAAGAGATTTAATCCGGTCTAAAAGGGAAAAAGGCTCAGGAAACGATTTGTTGTCAGAGCTAATGACAGCTGAGGATGCTGAAACCGGTGAAAAAATGACCGATCAGCAGCTTAGAGATGAGATGCTTACTTTCTTTTTGGCAGGTCATGAAACTACAGCGATATCTCTCTTTTGGCTCACTTCTTTGATTTTGACCAATAGTGAAGTTGAAAAGGAATTTCGGACTGCAATCGCTGAAATTCCATATGATTTTAAGTTGCAAGATATCTCTAATACTCTTTACGTGGATGCAGTCATAAAAGAAGCCATGAGACTTATTGCTCCGGTATGGGTGATTAGCAGAGAAGCAATTGATTCCGATCAGCTGGGAGAATATGATATCAAAAAAGGAGACAGCATTATTTTTAGTCCATATCTGATTCATAGGCATCAAAGTTATTGGGACAACCCAAAAGAATTCGACCCCAATAGATTTTTGGATGGTAAATCATTAAATCACAAATTTTCTTATTTCCCGTTTGGAGGTGGTCCGAGACTATGTATAGGCAACAATTTTGCGTTATTAGAAATCAAGATTGCCATCATAAAATTATTTCAGGCATTCAAATTTGATTCAGACGATATCAAGATGCCAGAATATGATTGCTCATTGACCTTGAGACCGGCCAATGAGCTAAAAGTTAGGTTGGTAAAAAATTAGGCTTTTTCTGAGAAGACTACCAACTCATCTTCCTCTTCTTCATTTTCGATTTCTTTTGGAAGATTAATACTGATACCATTTTCTAACGGAGTATCATCATACTCTCCAAATTCAAAGAAATCAATAGCATCTTTAAGTGCTTTAGAGTATTCATTTAATGTAGCAGAACTATTGGCTACTTCATCGGCAACCCGGCTATTTTTCTGCACCGTAATGTTCAGACTTTGAATAGCTTCGTTTATTTGCCCGGCACCAATTGACTGTTCAATAGAAGCGGCAGTAATATTTCTGACTAATTCCGCGTTCCTCTCAATTTCTGGAACTACACTTTTCAGGAGGTCACCTGACATTTGCGCTCTGTCAAGACCATTGATTGATACTTCATCAATTTCTGTAGCTGCAGCCTGACTTCTCTCAGCCAGTTTTCTAATTTCAGCAGCAACCACAGCAAAACCTCTACCATGATCTCCTGCTCTAGCGGCTTCTACCGCAGCATTCAGTGCAAGCAAGTTTGTCTGACGCGCTATTTCACCAATGATTGAAATCTTGTTTGTAATGGTCTTCATGGATTCCACAGTTTCGGATACCACGTGATTACCTTCATTGATACTCTCAACTGCTTTTACTGCGATGCTTTCGGTCTCCTTCGAATTTCGGTTATTCATCTCAATGTTAGCAGACATTTGCTCCATACTAGCAGAAACTTCCTCAGCAGAAGTAGCCTGATTGTTTGCTCCTCCAGATAAGCTTTGAGAGACCTGATTTAAATCTTCACTTCTTTCTGTTACTAGGGCAGCAGTTTTTGAAACCTGAGACAATGTGCCTTGGAGCTTGACAATCATCTCTTTAATATTTCTTAAAGCGTATGAAAATTCATCCTTTGCTTTACTTGTCTCAAAAGTAAAATTCAGTTTTCCTGAAGATACATTATCGATCGCTTCGTTGACCAGATTCATCTTGGACTTCATGTCACGAGCCACAAAACCCACGATAGAGTAACTAACCAGAATAACCGCAATTGACCCGTAAATAGCCAGGTTTTTAGCGAAATTTACAGTGGCCTTAACTGAGGCAGTCTCCACCTTAACATATTCTCTCTCTGCATTTTTGAAATCAGATATGCTTGCTTGAATTTTTCCGGCGTAATTGCGTTCTATCCGAATAAGCTCAATTTCCTGAAGCTTTTGGACAAATTCATTGTCAGATAATGTCTACTTTGCTGTAATTACCGGCTGAGCAATTTCAGACTGCCATTGTTCATGAAGACGGCTTATGTTATCCAGTCTGGATATTTGATCAACTTTATCACTGACCAGTTTTTTGGTTGAATCCAGCTGAATGTTAAATTTAGCCTGGCTTGATTTAAGTGCATTGAGATAGTCTTCATCTCCGGTAAGCAGGAATCTACTGAGTACCACATTGTTTTGAGAGAAGATATCAGAGATAACTGCACCATCGTTAATGGCTAACTGTGAGCGTTCTACAAGCTCAGCAGTTTCATTCTGAGTATTAATACTTCTAAATAAAAAGGTAATAAAAATAAGCATAGTGACCACCACAGCTGTAGTGCCACCAAACAATTGGGAGTTGATGTTCATAGCTGTGTTATTTAGGTCTACTGATACCTGTTAGATATGTAAACATGTTGCGTAATTGTTTAATTAGTAATTAGTTGAACTAAATATACACAATTCGTAGGAAGTCACAATAATGTGAAAGCATCGAATTGTGAGAAAATATTTACTACCAAAAAGTCGTTAGAGCAGTAAATTGTTTCATCACCTGAAAATGAAGATTCGTAAAACAAATTATTAGATATAACGGTTTTTGTTTATATTAATAGGTGAAATATTAACGGGTTATCAATTAAAGGTCGGATTTTAATTGATTTCTCTGATTTCTGAAATACGCAATCAAATTATAATTAAACTATATTACGATGAATAGAACAAACGTTAAAGCACCCCCTTTACAGATTAAGGGCATCATGGCCCAAATGGTTTTCACCAGAAGTCTTAGCGTAGCTGCTGAATTAGGAATCGCAGATCAGGTCGCAAATGGGGCTGAATCAATTGAAATTTTAAGTAAAAACCTGAAAGTCGATAGGGAAGCCCTGGGGCGATTAATTAGAGTATTGGCTTCTCAGGGAATTTTTAGATTTGATAATGGAATTGTTGGAAACACGGAGGTTTCAGAATACTTAAGAAGTGATGTTCCTGGTTCCCAAAGAAATTTTGCCCGAATGATGGGTAGCCAATGGATGTGGAAGGTTTTTAATAACCTTGAGCATTCTGTAACAACCGGAGGATCCGCATTTGGCGAAGCATTTTTAGGGTCGGATAATCTATTTGTTTATTTCCAACAAGTAAATCCGGAAGCTGGGAAAGTGTTCAGTCAGGCTATGTCTGGTTTTTCTTACGCATTTGATGCGCCATTAGTGAGCTCATATGATTTTTCTGAGTTCAACTCTATCACTGACCTTGGAGGAGCTGAGGGTAGATTGTTAAAAATGATCAAGGATAAGCATCCAGATGTGAAGGCAACTTTATTTGAGCTTCCGCATGCAGTTGCCCAAGCTCAGAAATCAGATACAAAACAACAATTGGAATTTGTGACCGGCGATTTTCAACAAGCAATTAGACCCGAAAGTGATTGCTTCATTATCAAATATTGTTTGCACAACTGGAATGATAGTGATACAGTGAAAATCCTGAAGAACATAAAGAATTCAATGCGTGATGACAGCAAGTTATTGATTATGGATATGCTTATCACGGAGGATGATTCTCAGGTTTTTGAGAAGTCATTGGATATTGTAATGTTGCTATTATTAGGTGCCAAGGAAAGAACAAGGGAAGAGTTTGCAGCTTTATTGGATGAAGCTGGATTGAAGCTCAATAGAGTAATAGATACTCCTTGTCCATTAAGTATTCTGGAAGTCACCAAAGCTTAATAAATACAATCTGGAACCCGAATTTATTTCGGGTTCTACCTAAAATATCTTATCCCAACAGATATATTGATCCTACTTATATCTTCTTTCTCATTTATTGTTTCCACACCGGAATCCGACTTAAGGTCATAGCTATTAAGAGCTCCAAATGTTCCGGATAACTCAAATCCCATTGTGATATTATCAGAAAGTACGAAATCCAATCCAGCAGATAAATGAACGCCAATGGCTGTTCCTGTAGCTACGTATGGATCTACCCTTTTTAATCTGTCTTTATAGAACATAATACCTGGACCACCGGCGATGAATGCGGTATAACCCTGTTTCTTAGTGTCGATATTGAAGCTTACTTGAGGACCTAGATAATTGATATGTATTTTATCAGACAACTCCCCGACAATAGTATCCTGAGCCTGGTCAATGAAAATTACATTTGGTTCAAATCCACTTGTCATATATCGATCGTAGACCAGACCAAACCCAATATTATTTCGGAGATAATAGTCCGCTTCAATCTTTCCATGCCATCCTGCATTTACTTGTCTCACATATTGTTTGAAAAAGTCTGATGCATCTCTATCTGCTCCTGATAGAACAACACTCACTCCACCGCTAAGCCCAACTTTGAAACGGGTATCATTGGGATCAAAAAAGTAATTGGTTTTTCGTTCCTGAGAGAAATAGATATACTGGAAGCTTTTAACCTCAGATTTGTTGAGCGTAATTCTTTGCTTTTTCGGTTCAAACTGCAGGAAATGAATACTCTCTGCATCAACCTTCACGATTTCAACATTTAACGAATCATTATCGTTTGTCACAACCAAATCCTGAGCAAAGACATTCACACTCACGAATAGAAGGAAGCCAAATATGCAGTAAATTTTATGTTCCATGCTTGATTGACACAGTTTGTATTACAAAGGTTTAACACAAAAACGATAATTCTAAAAATTTAGCGCTTTTTGTCTGTCAACTTTCAATTTTATTGAATCTCCAATTTTGTATTGGTTTTCAAAATCAAATGCCTTGATGATTGTATTGTCACAATTAATAAGCAACAGCTGATGACTTCCAAAATACATCACTTCGGAAACTATTCCCTTATATTGACCATCATCACTGATAACTGCTGATTCTAATCTATAGTATTCACTCTCGATTTTATTTAAGTCTCCAAAGAGCATTGCCACTGATTTTGAATTAGGGCGATTGTAAATTTCATTAGGATTATCAAACTGTGACATTTCACCGGATTCCATTACCAATATTTTATTGGCAAATGAAAGTGCGTCTCTGGCATCATGAGAAACAAAAATTACGGATGTTTCAGTTTTTCGTACAATGCTTTTGATCTCTTGAAAGAGAATGCCTTTAGTGATAGAGTCGAGGTTGCTGAATGGCTCATCCATTAGTAAAAGCTTTGGTTCATTCGCTAATGCCCTGGCTAATGCCAATCTTTGCTTTTGTCCTCCAGATATATGTTCAGGAAATGATTTAGAAACCTCCCGCAAGCCACATAAATCAATTAGCTCTTCAACCCGTTGTTTTCTGTATTCCTCTTCATATGCAAGCAGAGCGTAATGGATGTTTTCGGCAACACTCATCTTACTTTTTAGATGAAAATCCTGGAATACCAATTTGATTTCCTCATGCCCTGGAACCAATTTATCCTTAGGTCCTTCTAAAACTTCTCCTTCAATCAAGATTTGGCCTGATTGTGGTTGTATTAGCCCTGCGATTGTTTTTAAAAGTGTTGTTTTGCCAGAACCACTTTTTCCAAAGATTACAAGCACTTCTCCTTCATTGAGAGAAAAGCTGATGTCTTTTACCACATCTTCCTTACTGCCTTCATATCGTACTCCAATGGAGTCTACTTTTAATAATTTCAAACTACCCCGAATATGTTACCCTATAGATTGCTCCAAATTTATCATCAGAAATTAACATTGAGCCATCTTCAATGATTAAAACATCAACAGGCCTTCCCCACGCATCATCTTTTTCTTGGTCCAACCAGCCGTCAATGAAAGTTTCATAGGAAATACCTTTTCCGTTTTCTTCTTTAACCATCGATATTCTATAACCAATTTTTTTTGAGCGATTCCATGATCCATGTTCTGCAATGAAAATCACATTTTTATATTCCTGTGGAAACATGTTACCTGTGTAAAACTTCACTCCTAGCGGGGCTACATGTGGACCAAGCTTCTGTGCTGGTGGTTCAAATTCCGAACAAGCTCTTTTATTACCAAACTCTGGGTCAGAAATATCTCCACCATGGCAATACGGATACCCAAAATGTTGACCCGTTCTGGTGACTCTGTTTAATTCACAGGGAGGGAAGTTATCTCCCAAATGATCTCTGCCATTGTCGGTAAACCACATTTCACCCGTTTCAGGATGCCATGTGAAACCAACTGTATTTCTTACTCCTTTTGCATAAATCTCCCGGTTACTACCATCAGGGTCCATTCTGGTGATAGTTGCGTACATATCATTTTTGCTTTCGCAAACATTACAAGGTGTCCCAACTGGCACATATAATTTACCATCCGGACCAAAAGCAATCACTTTCCAGCCATGCATGTAGTCTTTTGGATAGTCGTCATATATAAGTTTTGGTTTTAGAGGTGATGCTAGGTTCTCTTCTATGTTATCGTACCTCCAAAGCTTATCAACCTCAGCAACATAAAGTGCTTTGTCTCTGTAAGCGATACCATTTGGCATATTCAATCCTTTAGCCAGAATGAATTTTTGGTCTGCTCGGTTATCGCCATTAGTATCTCTCAGTGCATATACACTTCCTTTATTTCTGGTGCTAACAAACAAGGTTCCGTCAGAACTCATAGCCATTGATCTGGCATTTGGGACATTGTCAGCCCATATTTCGATTTTAAATCCGTCTGGAACATTTATACTGGCTAGAGGAACTGATTGCGTTGTTTGAATAATTTGTTGACCAGGCAATTCGTCATTTGACTTTGTTTTACTTGGGGTGTTGCAAGACGAAAATGTCAGCAGCAATATAGCTGTGAATTGTAAGAATATGCGGTTCATGATAGTAAGGTGAATTTGCTAATAACTAAGATAAGCATTAATATGTTCGCGTTCATCAAAGTTTTGGCCTGAGCATTCCTTAATTCAATTATATTTGCGGCCATGTTATCCATCAATAATTTAAGCTATTTCCTGGGCGACAGAGCCCTTTACCATGAAGCATCATTGCATATTAAGCCAAAGGATAAAATCGGTTTAATAGGACTGAATGGGACTGGAAAGTCAACCCTGTTGAGGTTGATAGTGGGGGAATATCAACCTGATGAGGGTGATATTCAGAAAAGTAATGATTGTTCAATTGGTTTCCTTAATCAGGATTTGCTTTCATATCAAACAGATGATAGCATATTGGCAGTTGCCATGTCAGCATTTGCTGATGCCTTGAAAGTACAGCATGAGATTGACAAGGTGCTTAAGCAAATGGAAACCAATTATGAAGATAAATTGGTTGATAAACTGACCAAGCTTCAGGAGAGATTTGAGGCGTTGGAAGGCTATACTTTGCAATCAAGAGCAGAGGAGATTTTAGAGGGAATAGGATTTAGTACAGCAGATCTTCAAAGACCATTGAGAGAGTTTAGTGGAGGTTGGAGAATGCGTGTGATGCTTGCTAAGCTTCTTCTTGAGCAGCCATCATTGTTGATGCTGGATGAGCCTACTAACCACCTTGACTTACCATCGATTCAATGGATTGAGAATTATCTAAAAACCTATGAGGGAGCGGTGATCGTGGTTTCTCACGATAGGCAATTTTTGAATAATACGATTACCAAGACAGTAGAAGTTTCCGGAGGACAATTGACCATGTACAACGGAAACTATAAATTTTATCTGGAAGAAAAGGAGCTGAGAAATGAATTGCAAAAGAATGCATTCGATAATCAGCAACAAAAAATAAAGCAGACTGAGCAATTCATTCAGAGGTTTAAAGCGAAAGCAACAAAAGCCAGACAAGTTCAATCCAGAATTAAGGCGCTGGAGCGAATGGAAAAAGTAGATGAAGTTGTTGAGGAAAATGCTACAGTTAATTTTCAATTCAATTTCCAACAAAAATCAGGAAGACATGTGGTTATGCTTGAGGATGTTGCTAAATCCTATGGCGATTTAGAGATTCTACAACAGTCTTACGGAAATATTGAAAGAGGGGATAAAGTAGCTTTAATTGGGGCAAATGGAAAAGGTAAATCCACTTTGTTAAGGATTATTGCAGGCTCAGAGCCAATTAGTGGTGAAAGGAAAATTGGGCACAATGTCAACTTTGGATTTTATGCTCAGCACCAATTGGAGGCATTAAATACTGAAAATGAGATTCTAGACGAACTGAAGCAACTAGGAACAGGTAAAGGTGAACAAGAACTTCGAGGAGTATTAGGTTGCTTTTTGTTCAGAGATGAGGAGGTTTTTAAGAAAATTAAAGTTCTAAGTGGAGGAGAGAAGTCAAGGGTTGCTCTGGCTAAGACACTGATTTCAGAATCCAACTTCTTGTTACTGGATGAGCCTACCAACCACCTTGACATGCAGTCGGTGAATATCTTAATTCAAGCACTGCAGCAGTACGAGGGAACTTTTGTGGTTGTATCTCACGATAGACACTTCGTTTCTCAAATCGCAAACAAGATCTGGTACATTGAGGATAAGGAGTTAAAAGAATACCCAGGGACTTATGAAGAGTATACCTGGTGGAAAGAGAAACAAGAAGCAGAAAAGCCAAAAGAACAAGCTTCTGCTCCAAAAGAGAAGAAGAAAGACAACAAGAAACCAAAAACTGACAATACCGCTGATAAAGAGATAAAGCGACTCAAAAGAGAAATTGAGGTAATCGAAGAATCTATTACCAAATTGGAACAGAAAATTTCCGATATTGAGGCTCAACTCTCTGATCCTTCGGTATATGATGATGCTGATAAAGCTGCAGAATTAACCAAAACTCATGAATCGAGTAATCTGGAGCTTAAGCAACTAAATCAACAGTGGGAACAGTTGGTTGAACAAATTGAGGAATAACTAAACATAATAATGAGAAAGCTAACCCTTTTAATGATGCTTGCCGCTTTAGGCCATATGGCATCAGCCCAGAAAAAAATAGTAAAGAAATTAAATAGCCAGGTAGAGAAAAGAGCAATAGAAGCTCACCTTCGTTTTTTGGCTTCAGATGAACTTAGAGGTAGAGATACGGGATCACCTGAGTTGGATATTGCAGCAATGTACATTGCACAGCAGTTCAGATCATATGGATTAAAACCAGCTCCAGGTTCGGAATCATACTTCCAGCAGGTTGACCTGGTAAAAAACCTTGTGCCGAAAACTGCTTCTATTAAAATAGGGGATAAGGAATATGCGGATAAAAAGGATTTTATCTTTTTGGATGGTGTTGACACCACTCTTACTGCTGATGTGATGTACTTAAATTATGGTTTGGAGGAAGATTTTGAAGGTAAGGATGTTACAGGTAAATTCTTAGTTGTTAAACCGGGTACTCCTGATAAGCAATCTCCAAGAGAATACTTTTCAATCACAAGAGAAAAAAGAAAAAGAGCTCAGGAAAATGGAGCGGCAGGGATGATAGAGCTTTATAAGTCTGCGGAATTTCCATGGCCATTTCTAGTGAATTATCTGTCGCAACCAAGATTTGCTATTAAAGATGACACAAAACCATTCCCATTCGCATGGTTGTTTGATGGAGCTGGAGAAACTGAAAACATGGTAGTTGAGTATGACAGCACTTTGACTGTTAATATAGATGGGATTGTGAGCGAGCCTGTACCTTCCAGGAATGTATTTGGTTGGTTAGAAGGAACGGATGAAGATAAGAAAGACGAATTCTTAATTCTTACAGCTCATTATGATCACGTAGGAGTGACTTACCAAGGTGAAGGTGTAGATTCAATTTTCAACGGAGCTAGAGATAATGCAATTGGAACAACTACTTTGTTAGAGACTGCTAAATTCTTCGCTAAAAACAGACCTGCTTATTCAGTAGCATTCCTTGCATGCACAGCGGAAGAAAAAGGTTTACTTGGTAGCGAGTGGTATTCAGAGAATCCAATCATTCCACTAGATAAAACATATTTCAACTTTAATACAGATGGTGCAGGATACAATGACACTAAGGTGATCACAGTTGTGGGATTAGAGAGAACTGGTGTCACAGAGAATCTTCATACTGCTGCTGAGACATTTGGTTTAAAAGCCAAAAAAGATCCTGTGCCTGAGCAAAATCTTTATGATCGATCAGACAATGTAAGCTTTGCTGCAAAAGGAGTTCCTGCAATTAGTTTTTCACCGGGTGTTAAGGCGTTTGATGATGAGCTAATGAAATATTACCATCAGCCTGCAGATGAGGTAGAATCTCTGGATATGGATTATCTATTTAGTTATGCTAAATCCTTCATTTATGCTGCCTACTTAATCGCAAACATGGATGAGAAGCCTTATTGGACTCCCGGAGATAAATATGAATCTGAAGGGAACAAATTATATGGTAAGGAGTAATAGTTAATTGAAAAAAGATTTCACAACTAATATTTTCATCAATGAGAGTACTTTTTATTTTATCACTTGCATCATTCTTGTGGTCCTGTAATGGAGGCTCTTCCGAATCATCTATGGGACCAGTTGACCTTCCTGCTGGAGCAATCGTTCAAGAGTATTCAGATGGTTCAGGCTTGTCGAAGGTGACCGTTAAAAGTGGAGAAACCACTATCAGTGAAGGAGATTACCTTGACGGCAGAAAACATGGCCAATGGGTGGAGTACAAAGGAGATGGTTTGATCATGTCAATCACAAACTACAGAAATGGTTTGAAGCATGGTGTTGCGCTTACTTTCTCAGACCGAGCTGAGGTGGCAACCAAAGCCAGTTATTACACTGATGTCCTTGAGGGAGAGTTTATTGAATACAATAGGAGGAAAATAAAAAGTATTAGTAATTATTCCGGAGGAAAGCTGAATGGTTCCAAAAAGTCCTTTTACGAGAACGGGAAAATTCAGGAGGATAGTAACTATAAAGATGGAATTTTAGATGGTGTTGCCAAATACTACAATAATCAGGGAGATCTACTCTTTGAATATGTATATGAGGATGGTAAGATCAAAGAAGAATAAATTTATGAAGGCGTCAGGTACCACTTGACGCCTTTTTTAACCATTTGTAAAATCCTGATGTCTTCAGGTAAGTGTTTTTGAATAGTTGGTTTTTCTAGATTAAACCAACACTAAATCCTATGACAAAATCACTTTTAATTACAGTTCTATTTTTTGCTCCCTTCATTGTTACCTCTCAATCATTTCAGGAACAATCAAAATATGATGTTTCAATAGAGAATCCTTTTGGGCTCCCAAATCCTGAAGCTCCTCAGGAAGTCAAGGATTTTGAGCCGATGATTGGAATATGTAACTGTAAATCAATAAATCGGAATCCCGATGGGACCTGGCAGGATACTGTTCAGATGTGGTGGAAATTTAAGTATATCATGAATGGTAAAGCCGTACAGGATGAGACCTGGAAAGCAGATGGGAACCACACAGGCAGTATCAGGCAATTTAATGCAGATAGTGCAAGATGGTACGTTACTTTTTTCAATGCTAATACCGTATCGCCAAAACCATCTACATGGGAAGGCACCAGAGAGGGAGGGCAAATAGTACTGGACAAACCTCAACCTGCCCCAAATGGGTTTGATGGTTTCTCGAGACTTACATTTTTTGATTTTTCTGATGAGGGTTATAACTGGAAAGGAGAGTGGGTCTCAGCGGATGGCTCAATTGTATATCCATTTTGGCAGATTTTCTGTACAAGACCTGAATCATTATGAGAGGTTTAGCAATAACTATTCTGATCTTTTCTGCAATTCATGCTCATTCTCAATCACATCCAATAGATGAAAACCTGGAGAATCAGTTTGATTTCTGGATAGGACAATGGGACGTGAACCTCAGGGTAAAACAGCCAGATAATACGTGGGAAGATAAGATTAAATCTGAAGCCAGAATTTATAGTATTCTTGGAGGAAAGGCTATATTGGAACTATGGGATGAGAGTGAGACGGGGATTATCGGATACAGTTTTAGGTACTATAACCCATCTTCGGAAAAATGGGAACTTTGGCTCAATTGGCCCGGAATGAATCGCTCAGGTACAAATTCATTGTCTGGCAACTTTAGGCATGGTAGAGGAGAGTTCTTCAGCACTCGTCCAATAAATGATTCAACTGAATTAATATCCAGATATAGTTTTAATGATATCACACCAAATTCTTTGAGATGGGATGATGCTTTTTCGAAGGATGGAGGCAAAACCTGGACTAACAACTGGATAATGGAATTCTCCCGAAAAGGGGAGAATGCCCCAGAAATAAATCAAGAAACTAGAATTCATACTTACTACAGTGGTAAAAGGTGTAGTACCGAAGCTTTTAATGTGTTGAAAGAGCTAGCTGGCACTTACAAAGGAGATAAAAACCTTGAGTTGTATTCCTACATTGACGGTTGTGCACTAATGGGTTTTATAGACGAATTCGCTTTTTTTACTTTGACCTATAACACCTACATCAATATGAATGAACTATGTTATTACGATATTGATGGAAATGGTCTTCAAGCGTACTATGGTAATCTTGATTCGAATAGGCTAAAACTCGGTTCCAGAAACCAAAAAGTTGCTACAGTGTCCTGGGATAAGAAATTCACAATTGAACTCCAATACGAAGATTTCCAAAGAAATTGGTCTTTCAAAAAGAAATAATTACTCAGAGAACCCAGTGTATTCTTCTATGTAAGTTGGGCATTTGGGTTCTCCTTTATAAAAACTTTTATCCACCCCAATATTTCTTGACCACCTATGAAGCCAACTTATTCCCCAGGGTTTAGCTATATGGTCGTTTGTCGCATATGCCTCGTCTTTTAATGCTTCTTCTAAAGGAATGAATTTATAATTTAACTCAGCATATGCTTTTAGTAAATCGTCCAGGTAATCAGCGTTGATGTTGTTTGCATGAACTAAGAGGGTTTGCTTGATTGGTCGGTCGAATAATTCTTTGGATTTCTCAACATACCATTGACTCTTTTCAATCATATAGTCCACATAATCTTTCCCAATTTTGGATGCCAGTGCTTTATCATTACCACTAAGTGCCATATCATATGCACGAGCAAAAATCCACTCTGCGTTATCGATTGTGACCGGCGCTTCCTGATATCCATTTCTAGCTAGATATTTTTCTAAGGCAACTTCTTTCTCTTCCGTGTTGCCTGCATGCAAGTATGGATGTCTGTAGTACCTGTATGGCGAATTGTATTTGTCGCAAAGAGGTCTGGTCATTAAAGAACCTTTCTCAATATCAGCGAAATATGTGGCTGTATCATTATTGTCAAAGTTTAGATGAGAGTAACCATGGTTCCCCAATTCAAACCCATTCTCAAGCCACTTTTCCAATGACTTGACCTTGTAATCAAGCAAGACATCATCCTGATAAAGCTTCGATTCATTCACAAATCCTATTGCTGGTGCATCATATTGCTTTAGATTTTTGATCAACTCACCCATCACATAATCCTGATTTTCAGGTGTTCTGTTCATTGAGATCATAGGAAAATCGTCAATGGTGATGGCAAGTTCTGTTTGGGAATACCCAATAGAAGAAAGGGTAAGTAAAATGATGAATAGTTTGATTTTCATATTATGCAATGATTTGTTCTAGCAAACTCCCTACAAAATAGGCCAGAACTGCAGCAGCTCCACCTAATAGGAGAGTTTCTAAAGTACTACGAAGTTTATTTGTGTGAGTGACGTAACCTTTCAGTAGACCAATTGATAAGAAAGCCAACCCGGTTAAAATTGAACTCACCAGGAAGTGTTGAATATTAATCGGATTGATAAAATCCCACACATAAACTGTTAATGGAATTAACCCTAAAATGATGAATGAAATGAAAGTCACAAAGCCCATCGCGAATGGAGATTTGGTTTCTTCCTGCATTTCCAATTCGTGTTTCATCATGGTGTCCACCCATCTATCTTTGTCTGCAGTTATCACATCAACTACATCATCCAATAACTTACCTTCAAACCCAATAGATTGATAGATTTCACGGATTTCCTGTCGCTCAGCATCGGGTATATTTTCAACTTCCCAGTATTCAATCTTTTTATGCTTCTCGTAATTCTGCTTTTCCGATTTGGTTGAAAGATAACTACCTACCGACATAGCAAATCCATCAGCAATTAAATTGGCAAATCCCAGAATGATAATCACAGAGCTCTCAAGATGAGCTCCTGCAGCACCTGCGACCACTGCAAATGTAGTTACACTACCATCAATACCTCCATATACAAACTCTCCGAGGTACTCTTGAAATTTATGAAATACAGATGATCTGCCATGAATTGTATTTTCGGGAGAATCGGATGTAGTCATGATTAAATCAGTTGATTCTCCCAAATCTACATTACAGATGTCATATGAAATAATGATACTACTCAATTCCTTTTATGACTCTATCCCAGCGGATCCTTGCGAAGAAAGAATACCAGGGACCATCTTTCAGTGAAAACCATGTAAATAAAGCCTTTCCCACCACATGATCCATCGGGACGAACCCCCAGTATCTAGAGTCTTCGGAATTATGTCTGTTATCACCCATCATGAAATAGTAGTTTTGCTTGAACTCGTATTCAAAAACTTCTTTTCCATCAATGAATAATTTATTGTTCTCTATTCGAACATTGTCATTGTGATCATAATGTTCAATTATGCTTCCATATAGCAATAGATTTTCATTAGTCACTTGCATCACATCACCAGCCTTATGGATGTAAAGGGGTCCAAAATTGTCAGCAGTCCAGTGGAACCTATCACTCTGAGGGAATACTCGAGAGTCGTACCTTGGATTGTATTCGTCATATTCAATCTTTTGTGAGAAAGTGATAAACGGCAGATTGGAGAACGTCTTAAATGTGCTGGAATCTGTATGAATTTGAAAAGCATTGGAACCAATCTCAGCAACATCAGTAATTCCATGCTGCCTGAATACTCTCTCACGGATTCTGCTCTCACCCTGAACGATGTAACTTGATTGTTTTAAACCCTTATATGGCAGCTTACTCCCGTTATTGTAAACTTTCCCATCAATGATTCGAAGTGTGTCACCGGCCACCCCGACACAGCGTTTGATATAGTAAGTACGCATATCAATTGGCCGATCTAATTCTGCCGGGTAATTAAAGACAACAGCATCATTTCTTTCAACTTCACCTATTCCTGGCATTCTGTAAAAAGGAATTTGAATCCAATCCAGGTACGATGGAATTTCTGACCCCCATATTTTTTGATGGGTGAGAGGTACCTGAAGCATAGTGCTGGCATTTCTGCTTCCATAGTGAAATTTACTTACAAACAGGAAATCACCAACCAGTAATGATCCTTCCATTGACGGAGTAGGGATTTTGTAAGGCTCTACAACAATCCATCTAAAGAGGGTAGCAACAATTACAGCAAAGACAATAGCATCCCACCACTCTCGAAGAGCGCTTTTCTTTTTATGAGTTTTTGACATGATATTTTGAGTAAATAGGGGCGGAGTTGCCCCTATAATGAATGAGTTTTATTTTGTCATCAAAAGTGCAGGATCGACATTTTCACCGTCTTTCAGGATTTCGTAGTGTAAGTGGGGAGCTGTAGATAAACCAGTGTTTCCTACAAGCCCAATCACTTCACCTTTCTTCACAACATCTCCTTCTTCTACTTTGAAAGCAGATAAATGGCAATACCTTGTCTGATATCCTTCTCCATGAAGAATCACAATTCTTTTACCATACCC
>JANSWY010000016.1 GCA_024743255.1 bacterium
TGGTCATTGTAGGGGTCAATGTAAATGGCAAAAACATCATTTCTTCCAAAACCAAAGTCCCTTCTTAAAGATTCTATTAAGTACTCACCTTTCTTAGATGTATAACAGATTGCTCCAACGTAAAGAAACTTATCGTCGTAGCTCAACTTTACAATTGTCTGCTCGTCCGCTAATCTGTCATCAACAGGAAATGTCTGGTAGAATCCCTCTGCCGCATGAGCGTTTGCCCAGGTTGCCTCATCTAATACTCCATCGATATTAACGACATCAGCTGCTCTCTCAATTCTCAGAACAGTAGTTTGAGTGGGGTTTTGTGCGAGTAACAACACAAATGATTCCATCATTAATATGATGAAAAGGACTGATTTTTTCACTAAAAAGTAATGTTGTTTACGTATTCTCGTTTCTTAATCTTCTTCTTGATCCTCCTGAGAACCCAATGGAATAACATGTTGTTCGGCCACTGATCTCAAAAATTTAATATTGGTTACAATATCAGGATCACTATAGATATAAGCTGATAAATCTGCAATCACACCAGGCTTGAATCCTAACTTTATAGCTATCTTTTCACAAAACGCAATTTCCGACTGATGCACCTTTCCATCTACCTTCATTAACTGAATGGTGTTGAATAGGTAATTAAACTTCTCATCACTAGGAAGGTTTCTGAGATTTGGCACTGGCTTAGGATGATCAATTATGTTCTCAACCTCTTCAGGAGTAAGTCCACCTCTTTTACCAATAACATGAATCATTCTACTTTCCTGCTCAGCAACAAAGTGATCTGCTTTGGATAAATGTACAAGTAGGCTCAATTGATCTTCTAATGGTAGCATTTCTTATCTGCTTTAATCTTGCGGTAAAACTAACCAAGTTCCATTTACCCGAGAATACTTTTTGATTAGTGGGAATAAATAAGGTCAAACATGGTCATTTCTTTGACTAATGTAATTCTTATTACAGGAATCACAAACTTTTACTAAAAATTCATCAACAATCATTTGCAATTACTATTTCTTGAATTACTTTAGTGCCGATGAAAATTAGAAACGCATATTGTACTGCATGGTGGTGGTCTGGAATACTCTCCTAGACTAGCAGCACTATTGTACAATTACGAAATAGATAATATTAACCCCGCTGCTAAGCGGGGTTTTTTGTTTTATAGCACTTTATAAAAATGTTTGATAAGAAATATCATCTCAAAGGAACAAGCCGCAAAATACTGGCAGATACCGTAACTCCGGTATCAATTTATCTGAAGCTAAGGGACCATTTTGCTAATTCATTTCTACTGGAATCATCTGATTATCATGGAAATGAGAATAGCTACTCTTATATCTGTTGCGATCCAATATCAACCTTCAGCTTATCAGGAAACAAGTTAGCTATATCGTTTCCAGATGCTGCTGAAGTAAGTATGGAAATCAATGAAGAGAATGAGCTGGTACCGATTTTATATCAATATGCACAGTCTTTTGTAGCTGATGATGGCAAGCATAACTTCATTAAAAATGGCCTTTTTGGCTACATGTCATATGATGCTGTGCAGCAGTATGAGGACATTAAGTTTGATGGAAGTAAGAAGGAGAGTTTTACAATTCCGGAAGTTCATTACAGCGTTTTCAGATACGTAATCGTTTTGGATCACTTCAAGAATGAGCTATACATATTTGAATACACCTTGGACAATGCGGAAGCAACTGGACTTGATAACATCTTAAATTTAATAGCCAGCAAAAACTTCGCAAGTTTCGAATTCAATACGGTAGGAGAAACAGAATCAAATTTCACTGATGAAGAGTTTCTGGAAATTGTAAAAAAAGGTATCCATCACTGCGATATTGGAGATGTGTTCCAGATAGTATTATCACGTCAGTTTTCTATTGGATATAAAGGAGATGAATTCCAATTATACAGAGCATTAAGGTCCATCAACCCTTCACCATATCTATTCTACTTTGATTACGGAAGCTATAAAATATTTGGTTCTTCACCTGAGGCTCAAATCGTGGTAAAAGGTGACACTGCTACTATTTACCCTATTGCAGGAACCTTTAGAAGAACCGGAGATGATGAAGCAGATGCAGAATTGGCAAAGAAACTGTACGCTGACCCGAAAGAAAATAGCGAGCACATCATGCTTGTAGATCTTGCAAGAAACGATTTAAGCAAAAGCAGTGATCATGTCAATGTTGAAACCTACAAGGAAATTCAATATTACTCTCACGTAATACACCTTGTTTCTAAGGTGACTGGTAAACTTAAAAAGGATGCTGTACCACTAGAGATGGTAGCAAGCACATTCCCTGCCGGGACTTTGTCGGGTGCTCCAAAACATAAAGCTATGCAACTCATTGACGAGTATGAAAGTGTAAAAAGGGGCTATTACGGTGGAGCAATTGGATTTATGGGATTCAATGGAGACTTTAATCATGCAATCATGATCAGGTCTTTCCTAAGTCAGAATAATAAGCTGTTTTTCCAGGCAGGAGCAGGGGTGGTTTCCAAATCTGATCCTAACAGCGAAGTTCAGGAAGTATATAATAAGTTGGCAGCATTACAGAACGCATTGGAGGAGGCAGAGAAGCTATGAAGATATTAGTGCTAGACAATTACGATTCCTTTACCTACAATCTGGTACATATATTGAGAGAATTGAATATGGACTTGGATATCTACAGGAACGATAAGATTTCCTTAGATGAAGTTGAAAAATATGACAAGATTCTACTTTCACCAGGACCAGGAGTTCCTGCAGATGCTGGAATCATGCCTGAGCTTTTATTAAGATATGGGCCAACTAAAAGTATCCTTGGGGTTTGTCTTGGTCATCAGGCAATTGCTGAAGCTTTTGGATCAGAAATATTCAATCTTCCAGAAGTGTATCATGGCATTGCAACTAAAGCCATTCAGACATCTAAAACAGAGTCACTATTCGAAGGTCTTCCGGAATCATTTAGCGTTTGTAGATACCACAGCTGGTCTGTTGATCCAAATACAATATCTGATGATTTAGTTGTGACAGCAGTAGACGAGAAAGACAATGTAATGGCTATTTCACACAAGACTTACAATGTGAAAGGAGTACAATTCCACCCCGAATCTATCCTTACGGAACATGGAAAAGAAATCATTCAAAACTGGATTAATAATTAGTTATGAAGGCAGTATTAAATAAGCTAATAGAGCACAAATCTCTGGAAAGAGATGAGGCTAAAAATATCCTTAAGAATCTTGCTCAGGGAGAGTACAATCAAAGTCAGGTCGCTGCTTTTTTAACGGTTTATCTGATGAGAAGCATTACAGTGGAAGAACTGGAAGGCTTCAGAGATGCTATGCTGGAGCTTTGTATTCCACTTGAAATTGCTGACTACAATGCTATAGATCTTTGTGGAACCGGTGGTGATGGTAAGGACACATTTAATATCTCTACTCTTTCTTCATTCATAGTTGCTGGAGCTGGACAAAACGTTGCGAAACATGGGAATAATGGTGTTTCTTCGGTTTGTGGATCATCAAACTTACTGGCGTACTTTGGATATGAATTTACCAATGACAAAGACGCATTAATTAAAAGTCTTGATGAGTCGGGAATATGCTTTTTGCATGCCCCACTATTTCATCCGGCAATGAAAAACGTGGGACCAATCAGAAAAGAATTAGGCGTAAAAACATTCTTTAATATGCTCGGACCAATGGTGAACCCTTCATTCCCAAAGAACCAATTAGTAGGAGTATTTAGCCTGGAGTTAGCAAGGTTATATGGATACCTCTATCAGAAAACTGATAAGAACTTTGTGATTCTACACTCTTTGGATGGTTACGATGAAGTTTCACTTACGGGTGGATTCAAAATGATTGCCAACAATAGTGAGCAAATTCTATATCCTGGGGATATCGGTTTAAGTACAGTGAAAGCTGAAGAGTTATCTGGTGGTACTACAATTGAGGATTCTGCAAAAATATTTGTTAATGTGCTATCTGGAAACGGTACAGAGGCTCAGAAAAATGCTGTTCTCGCTAATGCCGGATTAGCTATCTACTGCGGAAAACAATTAGATTCAATTGAAGAAGGAATTGCCCAAGCAAGAGAGTCTTTGGAGTCTGGAAAGGCTTTTGAGAAATTCAAAAAATTAGTAAACAACGAACAAAAAATATTTAGCCTGAATTGATATAATATGAACATCCTAGACGAAATTATTGCTCATAAGAAAAAAGAAGTAGAAGAGAAGCGTTCTTTATACCCATCCAAGCTTCTGGAGCAAAGCATATACTTTGAAGGAGATACTGTCTCAATGAAAGGTTACATTCAAAGAGCTGACAAGTCCGGAATAATTGCGGAATTCAAAAGGCAGTCACCATCAAAAGGAGTAATTAATCCAAATGCAACAGTTGAGCAGGTATCAATAGGTTATATGCAAGCAGGGGCATCTGGTTTATCTGTACTCACTGATAAGAAATATTTTGGAGGTAAAAATCAAGACCTTACTACTGCAAGGGAATACAATTTCTGTCCAATTCTTAGAAAGGATTTTGTGGTAGATGAATATCAAATTATCGAGGCTAAATCAATTGGTGCAGATACAATTTTGTTGATTGCAGCTGCGCTAACCAGTGACGAGTTGAAGTCATTAGGAGCTTTTGCCAAATCATTTGGGTTAGAAGTCCTAATGGAAGTACACAATGAAGAAGAGCTGAACAAATGTCTGAATGAGAATATTGACTTGCTTGGAGTTAACAATAGAAATCTAAAAACTTTTGAGACCTCAATACAGGTGTCAAAAGACATTGCAGATAAGATTCCTAGCGATTTTGTGAAGGTTAGTGAAAGCGGAATTAGTGATCCAAATACTATTAATGATCTTAAATCCTATGGTTATGAAGGCTTTTTAATAGGAGAGAACTTCATGAGAAATGGTAGACCAGCAAGGGCTGCAAAAGATTTTATTGACAGACTAAAAGTTTTAGAAGGAAGCGGTGTTGACGCCTAAAGAAAGACATATCAAACTCAAGGTCTGTGGCATGAGAGAACCTGAAAACATACAGGAATTGGAGACTCTAAGACCAGATTTCATCGGATTTATTTTCTATGAAAAGTCCCCAAGATATGTGGCTGTTGCTGACAATCAGGGAGTTATTTCTGGATTAGATTCTTCCATTATAAAAGTAGGAGTTTTCGTAAAAGAGCCAATTGAATCACTCATGTCTTTAGTATCCGAGTTTGATCTTGATTTTGTTCAGCTACATGGAGGAGAAGATCTGGATTATTGCACAGAAGTTAAAAAAGCTGGAATCAAAATTATAAAAGTCTTTTCAGTGAAGGACCAATTACCGCTTGAGCAAA
Organism: bacterium; assembly: GCA_024743255.1. Classification (GTDB taxonomy): domain Bacteria; phylum Bacteroidota; class Bacteroidia; order Cytophagales; family Cyclobacteriaceae; genus JANSWY01. The sequence goes on from JANSWY010000016.1 coordinate 5,351, forward strand.
TTCACGAGTTTGAAGAAGTTGTGGAATACTTCCTTTTCGATACCAAGACACCAGAGTACGGAGGCTCAGGTCGTCACTTCGATTGGAGTATTTTGAAAGATTATAATTCTGATAAGCCGTTTCTTCTCAGTGGAGGGATCAAGAATGAGGATTTAGATGAGATTATGAAATTAGATATTCCTCAACTATTCGCCCTGGATGTCAACAGTAAGTACGAATCTGCTCCGGGAGTTAAAAACATAGAATTAATAAAAGAACTTGATAAAGCATTACAAATAAATGAAGACATTAGAGAAGTATAAGGTAGATGAACATGGCTATTACGGCAAGTTTGGTGGCGCATACATTCCGGAGATGCTTTACCCAAATGTTGAAGAGCTTCGTGAAAATTATCTTAAGATCATTGAAAGTCCAGACTTCTTGGATCAGTTTCATTCTTTGCTAAAGGATTACGTTGGAAGACCTACTCCATTGTATTTTGCAGAAAGGCTATCTGAGAAATACGGTGCTAAGATTTTCTTGAAGAGGGAGGACTTATGCCACACTGGCGCTCATAAAGTAAACAATACCATTGGTCAGATTATCCTGGCCAAAAAACTCAACAAGAAAAGAATCATTGCTGAAACAGGGGCGGGTCAACATGGAGTTGCAACTGCTACTGTTTGTGCATTGATGGGACTGCCTTGCACAGTTTATATGGGTGAAATCGACATGGAGCGTCAGAAACCTAATGTGGAGCGAATGCGAATATTAGGGACTGAGGTCAAAGCTGCTAAAAGTGGTAGTAAAACATTAAAAGATGCTACCAATGAGGCTATGAGACATTGGATCAATAATCCGGTAGATACTCATTATATCATTGGATCTGTAGTGGGACCACATCCATTTCCGGATATGATTGCAAGGTTTCAATCCGTAATAAGCGAAGAAATCAAGTGGCAACTCAAAGAGCATACAGGAAAAGAAAATCCTAATTATGTAATGGCGTGTGTAGGAGGAGGTAGTAACGCTGCTGGCGCATTTTACCATTATTTAGACAATGAGGATGTTCATTTAGTAGCAGTAGAAGCTGCTGGTTTAGGAAATGATACTGGTAAATCTGCAGCAACTACTCAACTAGGAAAAGAAGGTGTGCTACACGGTAGTAAAACAATCCTGATGCAAACTCCAGATGGACAGGTCGTTGAGCCTTATTCGATTTCTGCGGGATTAGATTATCCAGGAATTGGGCCTATCCATGCTCATTTATTTGATTCAGGTAGAGGGACATTTCATAGCGTAACAGATGAAGAAGCTATGACTGCTGGAATTGAACTAAGTAGACTTGAAGGGATTATCCCAGCTATAGAAAGTGCTCATGCATTTGCAGCTCTTTCGAAGATGTCACTGAAACCAAACGATACCGTTGTGATCAATCTTTCTGGTAGAGGTGACAAAGATCTAGAAACTTACATTAAATGGGGAAAATATTAAGTCATGACAATCACTATGCAAACAAATAGAATTGATCAGGCATTTAGCGATAATTCGCGTGAATTACTGAATGTATACTTTACAGCAGGTTATCCGAATATTGACGATACCGCAAGTATATTAGAATATTTATCATCTGCAGGAGCAGATATAATAGAGATAGGAATGCCATTTTCTGACCCTGTTGCGGATGGTCCAACAATCCAGGAAAGCAATATGCAGGCTTTGGATAATGGGATGACTATATCGTTGTTATTCAAGCAGTTAGAAGGGATTAGAAACAAAGTGGATGTGCCAATCGTATTAATGGGATATGTAAACCCTGTAGTGCAATACGGCATTGAGGCGTTTTGTGAGAAGTGCCAGGAAGTAGGTGTTGATGGACTGATTTTGCCAGACCTCCCAATGCACGACTACTTGAAAAACTTCAAACAAATCTTTGATTCTTATGGTTTATACAATATATTTTTAATAACACCACAAACATCTGAAGCCAGAATCAAGGAAATTGATGACAATAGTGCTGGTTTCATTTACATGGTATCATCTGCTAGCATAACCGGAGCTAAAAAAGGAATCAGCGAAGATCAGGAGCGATATTTCAATCGTGTTAACGCATTGGGATTACGCAATCCACGAATGATCGGATTTGGAATAAGTAACCGAGCAACATTTTTAAAGGCCTGTGAATACGCCAATGGAGCAATCATTGGAAGTGCGTTTATTAATTTGTTAAAAGACTCCAATGATTTGAAAGGTGACATCACCAGGTTCATTCAGGACATTAAAGGAATAAACAATTAATAAACTAATACGCGCGCAATTATGATTATACAATTAAACCCAGGTATTTCCGCTACCGAACGATCGGAAATAATCGATGTAGTACACTCATTTAAGTACAAAACAAAAGAAGTTAATACCCAAAAAGGCGAGTATGTCATTGGAATCGGTAAAACCGATTTTGATATCCGCCAAATTGGGACATTGGATGGTATAAAAGACATCCATATCGTTTCAGATGATTTTAAGCTGGTATCCAGAAAATGGAAAGTTCAGGAAACTGAAATTGATTTAGGAGATGGTGTCAAAATTGGAAATGGTCACTTCCAGACTATGGCTGGTCCTTGCTCAATAGAAGGAGAAGAAAACATCAATGAAACAATTCAGCACCTTAAGGAAAATGGTCTCAAAATAATGAGAGGTGGTGTATTCAAACCTAGAAGTTCTCCTTATTCATTCAGAGGAATGGGACTGGATGGTTTGAAAATGTGGTACAAGGCTGCAAAAGAGGCTGGAATCAAAATCGTTACTGAGGTGATGCAGGTTTCTCAGATAGAGGAAATGTATGATTATGTGGATATCTACCAGGTCGGGGCTAGAAATACACAGAACTTTAACCTTCTTGATGAGCTTGGTAAAGTAGACAAACCAGTAATGATAAAAAGGGGAATCTCCGGAACAATTGACGAGCTTCTGCAAAGTGCAGAATATGTATTCTCAGGAGGAAACGAAAGACTGCTGCTTTGTGAAAGAGGAATTAGAACCTTCGAGAAAGCCAGCAGAAATACTTTTGATATCAATGCGATTCCAATTTTAAAAGAGAAATCACATTTGCCAGTAGTTGCAGATCCTTCTCATGGAATTGGGTTGCGAGATCATGTTGAACCTGTAGCACTAGCTTCTGTTGTAGCAGGTGCAGACGCTGTGATTTTTGAAACACACTGTACACCGGAATTAGCATTTTCAGATGGACAACAAACTTTGGATTTTAGAGAATCTGCACGTCTCATCAAAAAGATGGATGAACTGATACAATGGAGAAATAAAATCTAGGGATTGGATAAAAAAAGAATATCCATAGCTGATCAATTAGATATTCTTGTGAAGTAATGTTATTCAATATAACGAAATTTTCTATCATTATTTCTATTATCTAAAAATAAAATTCCGTTATTATATCATTATCCAAATTAAGCCAGTATTAATTGTGTATTGAAATAACGGGGACAACTATTAAATTTTGGATTTGTTGGAACCCTAAACTATCTTCGCAACGTATTATTGATCTGAAAGAGACAATGACTAACACTGTTTACACATATCATCACTATTATCATTATTACTTGGGCCTTCGGTTCAGGCATGATAGTCGTGTGTAGTGTTTAGACATTAAAAGCATAGATAACAAAAGCCTGAATTGATACTCAATTCGGGCTTTTTTTTTGATTGAAAATTAGAACCAAAAAATGAAACAGATTTATTCAAATTACACGGCCCAGGATCAGGAAGTATGGAAGATACTTTTTGACAGACAGATTGTAAACCTACCAAAGGCAGCAACTGAGGCCTATTTGAGTGGATTGCAGGATATTAAATTTACAGCAGATGCTATTCCAAGATTTGATGAGACCAATAAGCTGTTGAAATCAATCACTGGTTGGGAATTGGTGGTTGTGCCTGGTATAGTCCCAGATTATACTTTCTTCGAATTAATGTCAAACAAGAAATTCCCTGCGACCACATGGTTGAGGAAAATGGAGGAACTGGATTACCTTGAAGAGCCAGACATGTTTCACGATGTATTTGCTCACGTTCCGCTTCTTACTAATCAGCATTTTGTGGACTTCCTTGAAGAACTCAGTAAGATTGGATTGAGATACTGCGGAAATGACTATGCGATTGAGGTACTTTCAAGAATCTACTGGTTCACTGTGGAGTTTGGTTTAATAAGAGAAAACGGAGAACCTAGAATATATGGAGCCGGCATACTATCTTCGGCCGGTGAAACGAAATTCAGTTTGAGTGACGAGCCACCTCACTATGATTTTGATGTTCAAAAAATAGCTGAAACAAGTTACCGTAAGGACGTGTTTCAGGACAGATACTTTGTAATCGAATCATACGAACAATTATTCAATTCAATTCCGGAGATCGAAAGAGTGATGGAGGAGATGTTTGACGAAGAACAAAAAGACGCTATTATATCTTAATTAGATAATGGATATTGCTATCATAAAATACAATGCAGGAAATGTGCAATCTTTAACATTTGCACTTAACAGATTAGGAGTGGATCCCATTTTAACAGATGATCCGGAAACACTTCAAAAGGCTGACAAAGTAATCTTCCCAGGAGTAGGAGAGGCAAGTACAGCCATGAATTACATCAGAAAGAATAAAATAGATGAAGTAATCAAGGATCTCCATCAACCTTTTTTGGGAGTTTGCCTTGGTCTGCAGTTGATGTGTAAGCACAGTGAAGAGAATGACACTGAGTGCATTGGAGTTTTTGATAATATCGTCAAGAAATTTGATCCTAACCTGAAAGTTCCTCATATGGGCTGGAATACTATCATAGACTTAAAAGGTCCTTTGTTTGAAGGTGTTGATGAAGAGTCTTACTTGTATTTTGTGCACAGCTATTATGCTGAAACTGCAGATGATACGATAGCAACTTGTGATTACGCCAATCGGTTTAGTGCTGCCCTTCATAAGGATAACTACTATGCTGTACAGGCACACCCAGAGAAAAGCAGTCTCGCAGGTCAACAAATTTTGAAGAACTTTCTAGAATTAACATAGACATGAAAATTATACCAGCCATTGATATCATCGATGGGAAATGTGTACGCCTCACTAAAGGTGATTACAATCAGAAAAAAGAGTACAATGATGACCCTCTTGAAGTAGCCAGACAGTTTGAGTCTGCAGGGATCACACATCTTCACCTGGTTGATTTGGATGGAGCAAAAGCTCGTAAAATTGTGAACCGACAAGTACTTGAAAAGATTACAGGAAACACTAATCTACATATTGATTTTGGTGGTGGTATACAATCAGATGAAGACATTAAAATCGCTTTTGAAAGTGGTGCAAAGCAAATAACTGGTGGGTCTATCGCGGTAAAAAACCAAGAGTTGTTTAAACAATGGATTGCAGATTATGGATCTGATAAAATCATTCTTGGTGCCGATGTGCTTGACAAAAAGGTTGCAACTGGTGGCTGGCAGGAAATTAGTGAAGTTGATGTATTCGGTTTTATTGAAGAATACATGAGTTACGGAATCACCAGAGTAATTTGCACCGATATCTCAAAAGACGGAGTACTTCAGGGTCCTTCTCATGATTTATATGTTGAGCTGTTATCAAAGTTTGGTGATCTTGAACTTGTCGCAAGTGGAGGAGTTTCAAACATCTCAGATTTGGAACGATTGAGGGAAGAAGGTTTGGATTCTGCTATTGTAGGGAAGGCCATTTACGAGAATAAAATATCATTGGAAGAATTAAGTCAATTCACATCTTATGCTAACTAAAAGAATTATTCCTTGCCTGGATATCAAAGACGGCCGCACCGTGAAGGGGGTAAATTTTGTAAACCTACAAGATGCAGGTGATCCGGTAGAACTTGCAGCTCTCTATGCTGATCAAATGGCAGATGAATTGGTCTTCCTGGACATCACAGCAACAGTTGAGAAAAGAAAGACACTAGTTGATCTGGTGGCCCGGGTAGCTGAAAGAATCAATATCCCTTTTACAGTAGGTGGCGGAATTAGTTCTGTAGAGGATGTTTCAGCACTATTAAATGCTGGAGCAGATAAAATTTCAATCAATTCCTCAGCTGTTAAAAGGCCTGACTTGATCAATGAATTGGCTTTAGAGTTTGGTAGTCAATGTGTCGTTGTGGCTATTGATACAAGGCATGTTGATGGGGAGCACTTTGTACACACCCACGGCGGACGACAAATTACTCCGATTAAAACATTGGAATGGGTAGTTGAGGTAGAACAAAGAGGAGCGGGAGAGATACTTTTAACTTCTATGGACCATGATGGAACTAAAAATGGTTTTGCAGATGAGTTAACTGCTACCATTAGTGATTTGGTAAACATTCCTGTAATTGCTTCTGGAGGAGGTGGAAATAAGACGCATTTTGAGACTGTGTTTAATCAAGGAAAGGCGGATGCGGCGTTAGCAGCAAGTATATTCCACTACAGGGAGGTAGATATTAGAGATTTAAAAGAAGATTTAGCATCGGCAGGGATTGTCGTTAGAAAATAATACAATGGAGATAGATTTCAATAAAGGAGAGGGGCTTGTTCCTGCAATTATTCAAGATGCAGCAACTAAGAAGGTATTAATGTTGGGATACATGAACGAGGAGTCTCTTAAAGTCACTAGAGACACGGGCAATGTAACTTTCTTTAGCCGATCAAAGCAGAGACTTTGGACAAAAGGTGAAACTTCTGGAAACTTTTTAAAACTGGTTGATATCAAGATTGATTGTGATAAAGACACCTTATTGGTATATGCCAATCCAGTTGGACCGGCATGTCATACTGGTGCTGACACCTGTTTTTTTGAGGGAAATGAAGGAGGAATCGAGTTTTTGAATACTCTCACTTCAGTTATAAAAGATAGGAGAAACAATCCATCAGAAAAGTCATATACAGCATCTCTATTAAAAAAAGGGATTAACAAAATTGCTCAAAAAGTGGGCGAGGAGGCTGTAGAGATAGTAATTGAGGCCAAAGATGATAATGCTGAATTATTTGAAAATGAGGCTGCTGATCTGTTATATCACTACATGATTCTTCTTGAAGCAAAGGGTTATTCCCTGAGTGACATTGCAAAGGTTCTTGAAGGGAGACAAAAGTAATGGGTTGAAATGGGATTTTTATCCTTTTTTAGGCTCTGATTGTCGATAAACGCCATTCCAAAAAGTCCATCTATGGCCTAAAATGAGGTAAATGGCTGAAAATTCCGTACATTAGGGAAATAAACAGTTACCTAAATAACGGGAAGATGCAAAAATTTGATATTTGTGTCATTGGAGCTGGTCCTTCAGGCTATGCAGCAGCTATGAGGGCAGTTGACTTTAAAAAGAAGGTCCTTCTCATCGAGAAAAAACAACTTGGTGGAGCTGGATTACATCATGGTGCCCTTTCCAGTAAGACTTGGTGGGAGATTTCCAGAGAAGCCTGGATGCTTCGTAAGAATGGGGATGCATTCGATATTTCCAAGAGGCCATTCAGTTTTGAAAAAATTAAGGCTGAAGTAACCAATGCCATTAATGAAAGGGTAGAGTTACTTGAGCATCATATGCATAATATAAACCTCGGTACTGGTTCTGAATTATTTACCTACATGAATGGTTACGCCACTGTAACAGGTAAAAACACAGTAGAAATCAATACTACTGAAGGTAAAGAAGTTATCGAGTCAGATTACATTATTTTGGCTACTGGTTCAAGACCGAGAGTACTGCCAAATATTCCTGTAGATGAGAAAATCATATTCACCAGTGAAGGTATAGATGATCTGGAAGCATTTCCAAAGAGCATTGTGATTGTTGGAGCCGGGGTAATAGGATGTGAATATGCTACTATATTCTCGAATTTTGGAATGACCAAAGTCCACCTTATTGACAAGGGCGACAGGATTCTTCCATTCGAAGATGAAGATGTAGTTCATGTAATCGAAAAGAATCTTGAAGCAAAGAATGTCCTTATACATCGGAATTCCCAATTAATAGACATTAGGGTAGAAGGAGGACAAGTAGCTTATACGCTAGAATATACTGATGGTAGTAAGGAAGTATTCCGAGTTGAGAAAGCGTTGTTGGCAGTAGGAAGAGTACCTAATTACGAACAGCTATTCTCAGAGGATGTTGGCATCCAGATTGATCAGAGAGGTATTATTGATGATGATACTCAAACAAGTGTTCCTAATATTTATGCAGTAGGAGATATCACCGCTGACATTTCTTTGGTAAATGTAGGAGAGCTGGAAGGTAGATATGCTGTAGAAAGAATTTTCGGTAAGCCTGAAAAGAATTTGATATACGAGAACATATCCACAATTATGTTCTTAGCTCCAGAAGTTGCTGGTGTCGGGTTAAATGAAATTAAGGCGAAACAGCAAGGTGTTAGTTACAAGTTGGTAAGCTTGAACTACGGAACAATTCCAAGAGCTACCGCAATGAGGGATACTCAGGGATTTATCAAGATTCTGGTGACGGATGATGAGGATATGAAAATTCTTGGGATGAGAGTGGTAGGAGAGCATGCCTCAAGTGCTATACAAGCTGTGGCGCTTCTTATTTCCATGGACAAAGGAATTAGGGAGCTAGCCGAATTAATTCACCCACACCCCTCAATTATTGAGGGTATCCAGGAGTGTGTAAGAATGCTATTGAAAAAGTCGGTATTTAAACCATCTGTATTGCGGAAAGAGATGACTTGCAAAAGATACCACGATGGTAAATACCATGATTTATCCCACTAAAAAAATAAAGCCCTAAGAACGCTTTTGCTCTTAGGGCTTCAACCAGCTATGGAACACAAATTATTAATGCTAAGAAAGCTGGTTACCCATTTAAAATCCTGCCATTATCTTTAAACATCCTGCCAAACGGCTTGAAAAGTGAGTTTTAGCTGTTATTTTTTGAAATTTTGATAGATAGGGTTTGCCTGTTACAATAACAATGGAGGTGCTGTTATCAGTTGTCTGTTGTCAGTTGTGGGAATAAACAGATGGTGTTATTACTTTAATAAATTAATCAGATAGATAAAATAAACTAAACCATCAACTTGAAGAAGTCGTTTGCTTCCAACTTCCAACTTCCAACTTCCAACTTCCAACTTCCAACTTCCAACTTCCAACTTCCAACATCCAACATCCAACTTCCAACTTCCAACTTCCAACTTCCAACTTCCAACTTCCAACTCTAGACAGTACATATGGTTGCAATCCTCCTTCGCTGAAGCTTCGGGGTATATAAAAAGAGAAACCCTAAATACTCTTAGTAATTTAGGGCTTCAACCAGCTACGGAACACAATCTAATCTTAAATGTCTTTAGTGTTTTTAGTGGCTGAGGTAAAAAAGAAACCCCAAAATAACCCTTGGCGACCCTGGGGCCTCAACCAGCTACGGAACACAATCTATTTTTAAATATTTTTATTCTTCTTTCAGAACAGAACCAGGATCGTTTTCCTGATTTTGATAATGTAAAGAAACAACTGTTCAAAATTTATTCACTGCCATTGAACTTTCCATTTCTGCCAACTTAATTTGTCAACCAACAATTGTTGATGTCGCCTATTAAATCGTTCTTATTTTGGTTATTGGGCATGATTTCAATGCTTCAGTGTCACCTAAAAAGAAACCCCACTGATACTCTAAGTACCAAATGGGGTCTCGTCCAGCTACGGAACACAATCTAATCTTAATGCTATAAATGTTTTCGGAAATGTCGGTTAATACCTTTGGAAGTGTGAATTAGAAAGAGTAGTTGGAAAAAGAAACCCCAAAATAACCCTTGGCAACTCTGGGGCCTCAACCAGCTACGGAACACAATCTAATCTTAAGTGTCTTTGAGTGTTCTGTTGATTGAGGTAAAAAGAAACCCCAAAATAACCCTTGGTAACCCTGGGGCCTCAACCAGCTACGGAACACAATCTATTTTTAAATATCTTATTTCAATTTGAAACAGGGACTTATTCCCTGATACTGATATGTAAATAAACGGGAAGTCTCCGGCAAACGATTGTCAATAGACTTTCCAATCCTGCCAACTTATAAAAAAGTGGATTTATGAGTTTTAATGAGTGATTTTTTGAAATACATAATTGATTTATTTTAGTGATTTCATTGTAGAAATTCCGGAATGACTGATCTTTTTTCTACGTCCGGTAAGTATCTGCGTCATGGAAGTAACTGTCAACTGATAACTGTCAACAGTCTCTAAAAGCACAAAGTCTCAGCAAACTCAATAACTCGCATACCCGCAACTCGTCACCCCCTAAAAAGAGAAATCCCAAAGACACTCTAAGCACCTTTGGGATCTCACCAGCTACGGAACACAATCTAATATTTAAAAGTTTGCTACGACATTCAGGGTTACCCCTGATTATCATGAAGTAAAGTAACTGTATTTATCAAAACGTTATCTGTCAATTAACTTTCCATTTCTGCCATTATGAAATAATACAATGTAATTGGCTTATTTCCGATGTGTTTTGTCCTTGTGTACTAGAAAATAAAGCTGGAAATTTGGGATATGCTAGAATTAAGATTGAACTGTGAAAATTGCAATAAGACATTACCAGTGGATAGTACTGAGGCGATGATTTGCTCTTATGAGTGCACTTATTGTAAGGACTGTGTAGAAGAAGTTTTAAATAATGTTTGTCCCAACTGTGGGGGTGGGTTTGAGAAACGACCTGTTCGGCCTAAAGATCAATTGTTGAAATACCCACCAAGTGATAAGCATATACATAATGAAATAGATCAGGATAAATTTTCGAGAATGAGATTGAAGTTCGAAAACATTTCTCCAGAGAAGCGATAATAAGAAACCCCAGGAAGGAAATCCTGGGGTTTCTTGTAGTTATCGGTACACAAATTTATTCTACACCTTTATGCTATTTGGCTTATTGTACTGGTAAAGATGGATGGTGGTGATTAAAAGTCTTTGTATTGAGTAGTAAAAAGAAACCCCAAAATAACCCTTGGTAATCCTGGGGCCTCAACCAGCTACGGAACACAATCTAATCTTAAATGTCTGTTAGTGTTCTGGTGATTGAGGTAAAAAAGAAACCCCAAAATAACCCTTGGTAACCCTGGGGCCTCAACCAGCTACGGAACACAATCTATTTTTAAATGTCTTATTTCAAATCAAACCAAGGACTTATTCCCTGATGTCTGATGTAAAAGAACATTAAACCCAATTCTTTTGGATGTCAATAGACTTTCCATTCCTGCCAATTAATAAAAAGGTGCTTATATGGTGATTTAAAGGCTTTTTTTGAGTTGAATTTGTTTTAAAATAAAGGACCTTTGTGCATTTTAATTAAGGTCAACCCGAGGGAAGCACCAAAGTAAAATCCCTGATATGGCTTAACCCCAAACTCATATTGCTGTGTCATTCCAAAACGTTTTCCAGTTTTGGTCTTCTTTTCAATTTGATATTGAGTATACACTATTCTCCAGCCAAGTGACCCTCCGTCTAGCTCGTTTTCAATAATATTAGATGTTAATTCTATGCCTTCAGAGTCATCGATATTGAATGTTTGTGATGGAAAGTACATTACATCGAAAGAAATGTCTCTTCCAGATGAGTTGTACATTATTCCTCGACCTGTCACTTCAGCAAATACGTTAATAAGAGATTTTTGTATAACCCCTGCATAGATTCCAGTACTGTTCAAGGTAGCATCTGCTGAAATTACACCTTCAATATCATTGACTCCAATAGGTCCACTTTTCCCGATTAGACCGCCTCTTACTCCTCTTAGAATTCTTCTCTCTGCCGGTATAAATATGGTGGTTGAGGAAATGGTCTCGGTAGTTCTCGGACCATTATAATTTTTTGAGATGTCATAGTCCAGGATAATTTTAGTGTTCTTATTCTTTATATTATCCGACAATAAAAAGTGTCCTCCCAATTCATAATCTACATTGCTACCTGATAAGTTTCCTGTCAACCAGCTTTTTTGGAAGGAATAATCGATCCCGGTTTGATCAGTAGCAAGTACATATCCTCTAAGTCCCAGGTTCAAGCTAGCTCCATCTATATTCTTTACTCCAAAATCCATATCAACAAAATCAAAGTTGAGGACCAGAGAAGGGTGAGGGGCTTGCTGATCGGTGATTTTATAATTGACTGTTCCTCCCTGACTGCTTGAGTAGGAGGATTGTGAATATGATAGAAAAGAGAGAAATGTAAGGATTATTGAACCACATAAAAATTTCATAGCTTTTTATGGTCAAAGTTGGGGAGATGGATGTTGTTGCTCAATACCACTATTTGGTCAAAATATCTACGGGTTTCACGGTATTTTATAGTTGTATAAAAACAAAAAGTCCGGCGATTGCCGGACCCTATTGCTAACCTAAACCTATATAAAAATTTTTAAGCTTCTTTCAATTCAGACTCCCAAGACTCGTCTCTTCGTGCTGAATTAAGCTCTCTTATTATCTTTTTCGCTAGCGTTTGATTGGTCTCATTAAATTTAAAAAGTAGAGTAAAAGCGTCCTTGTTAGCGCTTCTGGCTCTCAAAATTTTAAAATGAGAACTTGAACCCCATTGGTATTCTTTCGAATCAGGATTATACCAAATCAATTGCTTCATAGTCACCACGAGTTTGAACAAAAAAAACTATTAATTCCCTTTTTTCTATGCCAAAATTCTTACGAATCCTGCCATATTATACTATTCTAAGATGAAACATTGCATTCCGAACTAATGGCTGTGCAATATTTGTCACAACTATTATGAAAAACAACTATTTCCTTAGGTTAATCTCTTTTTATTAAAAAAAGTAACCCTTTTCCATCAAAGATAGATTCGCCTTTTATGTAATCTACGTTTTAACGTCCCGAGTGAAGTGATAGTGTAAATTATACAAAAAAGTGTTTTTCAAAGGCAATGTTGTTGTTTTTTTTTGATTAATAAACTTTCATGATCTCATCTATACCCTTTCTGTCCAATTTTGGCACGAAAACGTCCTGTTCTGGGTATCCTACAGGCAGAAGTAAGTACGGCCTTTCATTGGCTGGACGGTCTAAAATCTTACTTAAGAAGTTCATAGGGCTAGGTGTGTGAGTGACTGTCACCAGTCCTGCATTGTGAATTGCAGCCAATAGAAACCCACATGCAATCCCAACTGATTCATTGACATAGTAGTTATTAGCTTTTTCACCTTCTGTGGTTTCATAAACTTTTTTGAATACTATTATTATATAAGGAGCTGTGGTTATAAAAGGTTTATGCCAATCCGTACCAATTGGTTCCAGGTCTTTCAGCCACCTTTCACTCATTCTCCTATGGTAACTATCATATTCTTCCTTTTCAGCCGCTTCTCTGATCTTAGATTTGATCTCATCATTACTTACAACACAAAAAGTCCATGGTTGCTTGTGAGCACCAGAAGGAGCACTACTTGCTGTCAGGAGGATGTTTTCGATAATCTCTATTGGAAAATGCTTATCGGAGATATCTCTTACAGTTCTTCTTTTGTCCATCCACTCGTAGAATTCTGAACTTCTTCTGAGTGCCTCGTCTTCCTCATAAGTTTCCCTGTCATATTTCACATGAGGGAATCCGTTGATGTCTTTTACTTCCATTTTATATAATTAATCTCGATTGGATGTTGTTGGTAATTGGTTCCAAATTAGAGAGATTTTTTCAGTGAATAAAACCAGCAAGTGTGAAATGTCTTGTTTTCTACAATCTTGAAAAAGTGTTTGTCTAAGAAATGGAAGTGTTAATCTAATAATAGCTGTGTTCGACGTAATAAATCAACTTGGGTCTCTTTAATAGGTATATTTGATTAAACGAAAATTCCGAAATACTATGATCAAGATAATTCAGAGAGTCCGAGATTTTTTTAGAAAAGGTAGTGAATTCCCTAAGCCATTCTTTGGTTTATCATGGGAGGAATTTTCAGGAGAAAGAAAACGGGTTAATAAGTTGATCAAGTATATCAATGACCATAAGGTGACTTCTGGTGATCATTTAAGTAGAAACCCAAGCTTGTTCTTTCTTGTATACAACACCAGAAAAAGAATTAACGACACGATTGACGCTTTGGAATCTCATTCTAACGCACAGGCTCCTCTAAGAAAGATGAGAGCTGCTTGTCAAAAGATATTATTGGAGTTTACATTGTTGGACACTACTCCGAAGCAACTGGAAGAATATAAGTGGAATTTTCTAAAGACAATTAACATTCAGGTTGCTGTATTGATGAATACCTACTGGATTGAACTTGATGAGGAATTACCAGAATTACAAATAAATACTTCACTTGTGTAAGACATTTCATTTCGGGACACATAAAATGGAAAGGGGCCTTTTGGCCCCTTTTTTATTGGGTACCATTAACTGCTTTTATTCGTCTTTTGGCTTAGGAACATTTAATTGAGGTAATTCGTACCCTTCTTGTTTCGCTATAAGGTAGTGAGACCAGTTTTCTATTTCTTTATCACCGTAAATGATCATTCGTACTGGAATATCTTTGGTGTCCATGTCTCCCAAAACATACGTTCGAAGATGTAAAGGTATTTTTTCGTAAGCTACCTTTAAAGAATCTCGCAGTTTCACTGTTGGGTTTGAGAGGTATTCATCATAAATCTCATGACATATGATTAAAGACGTCTTTTTTCCGTTAAGCTCAGCAATGATATCGTTAATCTCGCTTACTTTCTCGTTAATGTCAGTAGAATACTGACACTCACCTACTGTACATTTTCCTAACCCATAAATATGGACCTTAGAGTTCTCAGGTATTTCAGTAGTTATTACTTGTGCCTCAACCAGATTTCTAAATTCTTCAATGGAAAGAAGTTCAGGTTGTTCAATTCCAGAAATTTGAATCCTAGAGTCAGCGAAAATATTGATGCTTACAAGATCGTACTCCGAATTACTCCTCATTCTGAATGCATGAAAACTGTCCCCATTATGTTTAGGAGAGAAATAGTCACCAGTTTTTTCCCTTCTTACTGGTTTTCCTCTTGCCATTCCAAGCACTGAAACATTTACTTGTCCAATTTTTTTAGTTGTCGTCCCAAAACAATTGTAAAGATTTTTCATTTCAGGGTTTAAATCCTTAATCACATTCCTGATATGGTCGAAATATGATTCTCTATTAAAGTTCCATTCACCATTTTTGACCAACCAGCTACCCAGATGGTGAATAGAAAGATTCTTTTCATTCGGAATAATGGGCGTAACCCATCCAGAATCCACCTTACCTCTAAAAAGTTCTAAGTCGACCGTTTCCCAACAGTCAATTAAACCATCCTCAAAAACTTCAAGATTTACAAAGAAATAATTTCCCCCATTGTTAATGACTCCTGGGACAAACCTTCCTTTAACAACCATTTTCCTTTCGATAGAAGGAAATGATTCAAAGTTTAAATCTGCGTTACCTTTATTTTTTTTGAATAATCTCATAGGTAAATCCCTTTCACCTTGCTTTTCAATGATCCCGGTGTTATCGAACTATACGTTTACAAACAATATGATCGGATATAATATAAATGGTTGAATCATTGACTTCAGGTTTTAGTAGGCAATTTAACTTTTTGGAATGGAAATGAGAAACGATTATTCCGCCATAATATCCAATCTACCTGGGATATAAATAGTCAACATCTTTCATTTAATAAGTACACATTTCAACACGATCAGTGAATATCTCCATACGGTCAACACGTATTTCGGTACAGTCAGCATCTATTTCGGTTCGGTCAGCATTCATTTCGATATAGTCAGCAGGCATTTCTATGCGATCAGCCTGTATTTCGGTACAGTCAGATGATATTTCGGAGCTGTCGGCGAATATTTCTATGTAGCCAGCAAATGTTTCGGGATGATCAATCAAGGTTTCGATATTTAGTTCTAAAATGAGTTGACAGATTTCTAATTAGATGTCATTGTCTAAACCATAAAAAAAGGGGCCGCAAGGCCCCCTCTTATTTTATCATACACCAATGATTATTCTTTTATTAATCTTGTAGTCACAATTTGCTCTCCACTGGTAATCTGGATCACATACATTCCTCTGTTTAATTTAGCAATGTCTATTGTTTTAGTACTGCTATTCATATCAAAGGTCATAACTACTTGTCCCGCAGGAGTGATTACTCTACCAAATCCAGCTTGGTTAGAATTGGTATTAATAGTAACTGTATTCTTACCTGGGTTAGGGAATGCTGTTACCTGTATCTCTGTGTTTTCAACATTATTAACAATCAGATCAGAACCATCACAATCCTCATCTATATCGTTATTTGGAATTTCCTCGGCTCCTGGATAAACGTTTGGATCATTGTCATCACAATCAGAGAACTCTCCAAATCCGTCATTATCATTGTCAGCTTCCTCATACTGAACTTGTAAGTTGTCAATACCCCAACCCCATGCATTTACTGCTGCATCGGATACCAGGCTAAATCTGATAATGATTGTTTCACCTCCGCTGTAAGTGTCAAGAAGGTTGATTTGTCTTTCTGCAAATTGACTAGAGTTCGCTTCAGTTGCTGAACCAGACCAGGCATCATTGTCTCTTGCATCATATCCGTCCAATAATTGAACCCAAGTTATACCATCTTCAGATGCTTCAACAATCACGTAATCCCAGAATTCAAAATCTCCAAATTCTGTTCCTCTTTCACCATTTTCTACTTCCACCACCTCGTCAAATTTGAGAATAGATTCCTCTGAGTCAATAGTAATTGGAACATTCCACTGAGCAATCAAAGTAGACTCATCCGGATATGGGTGATCAGTACTTAAAATTTTGTCCTCAAATCCATCTTGCTCGGCAATTGTCCATCCAGTTAGAGTCCAGTGAGTATTTTCTTCATTCTCAAATTGAGTGCTTATAGAGTTTACAGCAGCAATAAGCTCATTTAAAGTAACAGTTTCGGATAAACTTATTTCACTATCTCCATCGAAGTATCCAATGGCACTTAATTCAAATGTTCCAGCTTCTCCTGGGTTGAAAGAAATATCAGTGCTTCCTATTGTAAGGTCTGTACGAAGTGTTGTTTCCAGGTTGCCATTCACATAGAACTCAACTGAGTCATATTCATTTTTAAGTTGAAGAGTTATATCCAGGTTATAGTTCAGGAATGATCGCTGTACATCAGAGATTTCCGGTGCTAAAAGTACAAATGGAATTTCGTAATCTTCAAGCTCTGGAATGTCTGCAGTCCAAATACCTCTACCATGGGTACCAATGATTAATTGTCCGTCTTTAATAATGAAGTCCCAAACAGTTACCGCAGGGAAACCTTCTACAAAGTGCCATGTTTGAGCTCCGTCAGTTGTTTCAAATATACCTATTTCAGTACCTGCCCAAATTACATTGTCATCATATGGCATAGCCTGAATTGCAAAGGTTGCGACATCAGGGAATCCAGTAGCATCGCTACCTGCAGAGAATCCAGAAAGGTCTTCCCAGGTTTGTCCAAGGTCTGTTGTTCTCAGGATTTTTGCTTGATTATATACTGAGAATAAAGCAAATGCAGTATTTGGTTCTGTTGGGTGACTATAAATACCCGAACAAACTCCCAAGTCTGCAAATTTATTTACTGGGTTAAATGATTCACCACCATCTTCAGATACATACAGGTTTGATGAGCCGTTCATTGCACCTCCTGCCCAAACGATTCTAGGGTCTGCTTTTGAAACTTCTACATCAACACCTGACCAGAACCCAAAGTCTCCGGATATCTCAGTGCCAACCCAGCTTCTTCCAAAATCAGTACTCTTGAATACACCAAAACTAGTGATAGTATAAAGTACATCAGGATCATGAAAAGGGCTACTCAATCTTGAAACGAATGGCGCACTTCCTGTTAAACCTGTAGTAGCAGTGTAAGCAGTTTGCCAGCCATCATCACTTGCTCTAAACCCATTGAATTGAGATCCTCCAATGGATTTGTTAGGATCACTGTAATGGGCCACAACTTCAAATCCATCACCACCAATAATAAAGCGGTAGTCCGTATTGAAGTCGGCATCTTCAGCTGATGGAGAAAGCCAGGTCCCATTATCTTGAGTACCTCCAATATACGACTCTAATCCAGCAATTTTGTCCGCGCCGTAGAACTGAGTGGTGTTGTAATTTTGACCAGACTTAATCCAATCTCCTTCTGTATTACCAGGGTTTGTACCTGCGTTGGTGGCAAAGATTCCTCCATCATTACCCAATAAAATTCTAAATTCTTCATTTGCTGGGTCAGTAAGAATAGTGGTCAAGAAATGTTGATCAGGGTGAAGATCAGTTTCCCAGTTGTTAAACTGGTTAAGTCCGTTATAGTCTCCATAAACATCTCCAGTAATGGTAACGTCTGATCCAAGAGAAGTAGATGTATTTTCATCAGGGTTTAGTGTTACACTCCAAAGTCCTACGCCACCAAACCATACTTGATCATCATTGTAAGGATTAACCACTATAGTGTTGTCGTACCATCCTTGTCCTCCAAGAAAATCCACTGCACTTCCATTTACAAGGACATCCACTAATTGCCATTGACTTCCGGTATTTAAATATAAATCAGAGCCTGATCCAGAGGTATTTCCCAAAGCTGAACCGTATAATTTATCAGGATCTGAGCTAGAAACCGCAAGTTCCATTCTTCCTGACAAATCCAATCCGCTGCTTAATGAACTCCAGTTCTCACCAGCATCCGTAGATTTCAGAACACCAACATCAAGAATTGAAGCATATTGAGTATTGAAATCACTTGGAGCCGCAATTACCTGAAGAACTGATCCTGCAGTTGACTGCATTTCAGTCCAGGTAGCACCACCATCTGTGGATTTCATAATTTTACCGGTATTAGAACTTCCAGATCCAAAATTCTTTCTGGAAGATGTTCCAGCAATAAGAATATTTTCATCAGTAGGGTCAACAATAATTCTACTGACATTGGTGAAGTCGTCATTCACCGTACTTTCCAGAACAGTCCAGGTGTCTCCTTTATTAGTGGATTTATAGATTCCACTTCCATTGAGAATGAAAGTTCCTGCCTGGATAAATCCTTCTCCTGTACCTGCGTAAATTACCTGAGGGTTTGATTCAGCCATGGCTAAAGTAACAAATGCCATTCCATCAAGGTCTGCTGTTAATTCTGTCCAGGATTGACCTGCATTTACGGTTTTCCAAATACCACCGCTCACGTTAGCTGCAAACCAGGTATTTTGAGTTTCGTCCTCTGGATCAACAATAATACTTCTAGTTCTTCCAGGAACGTTTGCTGGACCTCTCTCAGTGAAGATTGTAGCAGAGTGACCTCTAGCTGCAGACATATCTCTTCTTGCTTTTTTTAATTCACTCTGTTTGTAGAAAGAAGGATACTGAGGGTATTTCAACGGGGCGTTAAGATCTTTTTGTCCTGCTCTTAGTGCATTCTGTAAATAGAGCATTTTCTCAGGACCATCGTACTTGGTTCCATTCACAACAATGCTTTTCTTCGCATGTTTTTTCTTGCTAGCCTCAGATTGACTGACTCTTTCCGGAGCTAATTCTGAAAATAGAACTGCAGAAAAAACCGCTACTGAAGCTACAATTCCTGTAATTACTTTAATTCTTCTCATTGAAATTGATTGGGTTAGCTATAATAAAATTAAATGTTGAACGTTTGACCACTCCTATAATACAACTGAGTTACGAAAACCCCGAAGGATTATTGGACTGGAAAGAAAAAGGGGCAAATGCCCCTTAATATTGGTGAAGTACAATTCGACAGGTGCGTTATTTCTTAAGCTCGTAAGCCACAACCTTATTGTCAAAAAACGTTGGTACTAAAACTAAATTTTTCTCCGCAATGTACTCAATATCAGCGGAATTAGCGTCATTTTTTGTGTCTAGCAAAAGAGTCTTCTCCCCAGTAGACATGACGTAATAAATTTCTCCATTCCAATTGGAAACTAAGTAATCATCTCCAACCGCTTCCACACCATCACCACCAGGTATTGCCGTAGCAATTGTTTTTATTGATCTGTCTGCCGTGCTAATCTCTTTAAATTCACCTGATCCAAATGTTGCTAACATGAGTTTGTTGCCTTGATGAAATAAGCCATTTGGTCCGCCAAGAGTACTGTCGCTTAACCATGTGGTTACGGTACCTCCAGAAGCCATGTGGATCTTATTGGTATTGGAGTCTGATATATAAATGTTTCCTTCTGAGTCGATTGAGATGTCGTTCAAAAATTGAGCATCTTCTATTGGCCATCTATTAGTGATTTTTGATTCAGCAATGCTTATTTCAACAAGCTCAGTAATGTTTGTAACATACAGATTGCCATTACTGATCCCCATTCCTTTGGGTGCATCCAGTCCTGTGATCCATTTTTCTTCCAATATTTCGCCTTCTAAAGACATCTTGGAAATAAAGCCATCACCATCTTTCGCTGTAGGTGGGACACCTCCAATGTTTGAAACATATAAGATGCCTTCTTCCGCAGCATATATTACGCTTTCAGATGTAATCATTGTAGAGTCAGACTCCCACTTTTTTTCCAGGGTAGGCTTGGATACAACTTCCGTGGTTGTCGGTTCCTGAGTTGATTCTGTTGTTTGTTTGGTTTGGCAAGACCATACCATAATCGATCCTAAAACAAGGATGAGTAAAGTTGATTTAGTTGTCATGTTTCGTATTGGTTTGCTTAAAGATAGTGTCAACCGTCAAAACAAAAAAAATGGCGCTTATTAAATGCTCATTTCTTGTTACAGGATTAATGCTTATTTTCGGGATGGAATTTTAATTAGAACTAAACAATATGAAGCCTAACCACTTATTAGCTGGGATAGCTATTCTTGCGTTATCCTGTGGTGAATCAACCACTGAAACTACCCCAGGTAAGGTAGATCAAGAAAAAATCAAGAATCATCTGGTCACTCTGTCGTCTGATGAATTTTTAGGGAGAAAACCATTTACTGAAGGTGAAACTAAAACGGTTAACTATCTGGTAGAAGAAGTTAAGAAACTGAAATTAGAGCCAGGAAATGGCGATTCTTATACTCAGGAAGTAAAGCTTGTTGAACTGGATGCAAAGCCAAGTGCTGCTATTGCAGTAAGTGGAAATGGAAATGATATATCTCTTACGTTGGGAGATGATTTTGTTGCTTATACCGAACGCGTTGAAGAAAGAGTTGAACTGAAAGATTCTGAACTAATTTTTGCGGGATATGGAGTAGTAGCACCAGAGTATAACTGGAATGACTATGAAGGATTGGATGTCGCTGGTAAAACTGTAGTTGTTTTAGTGAATGATCCTGGGTTCGGTTCTGGTGACAGCACTTTATTTAAAGGTGATGTCATGACTTACTATGGAAGATGGACATACAAATATGAAGAGGCGAGAAGACAAGGAGCAGCAGGAGTATTGATTGTTCATGAGACCGTACCTGCAGGATACCCATGGACCGTAGTAAGGAATTCATGGAGTGGAGCTAGTTTGTATTTAGATTCTGAAGGTGGAGGAGATGACAGGCCACAGTTATTAGGTTGGTTGACTCGTGATAAGGCGATTGAGATTTTTAAGGCCTCAGGTAAAGATTTATCAAACTTTAATTCAAAATCTAAAGCTGCTGATTTCAAAGCAATTCCTCTTGGAATGAATATCTCTATTGATATTGAAAATGGTATCAAAAAGGATGTTTCTAAGAATGTAGTAGCAAAGATTACTGGAAGTAAGAATCCAGATGAGTATGTGATTTATTCGGCTCACTGGGATCACCTTGGAGTAGGTATACCAATCGATGGTGATTCGATCTATAATGGTGCACATGATAATGGATCGGGATCATCAGTGATGTTGGCAATTGCTGAGCAGTTTGCAAAAGGACCAAAACCTGATAGAACGGTTGTTTTCTTATGGGTAACTGCTGAAGAGCAAGGATTACTGGGGTCAGCTTACTATGCTGAAAATCCAATATTTGAACCAAGCAAAACCATCGCTAACATTAATATGGATGGAATCAATTATTACGGTTTGATGAAAGACCTTACGATTGTAGGATATGGTCAATCTGAATTAGATGATATCGCGGGAGCAATTGCGGAGAAACAGGGAAGATATGTGATTCCGGATCCTGAGCCGGGGAAAGGCTATTTCTTTAGATCAGATCACTTCAATTTTGCTAAAGTAGGTATCCCTGCAATTTTCGCATATGGAAGTTATGAGTCGATGGATAAAGGAGTTGATTATGTGAAGCAATTATCTGATAAATACAATCAAACTATGTACCACAGGCCTCAGGATGAGTATTCTGAAGACTGGGACCTAAGTGGAATGCAGCAGGATGGACAGTTATTCTATGAGATGGGATTACAAATTTCTACATCTGGGTTTAATGTGTCATGGAAAGAAGGTTCTGAATTTAAATCAATTAGAGAGACTAGTTTGAAGTAAATCAAACTTGGAAAAATATATTGAGGTCAGGGTTTTGCTCTGGCCTTTTTTGGTTAGTTCTTCGTTCTTTGGCTCTAATGTATGATTTATTGTATTGAGATATCAAGATGCGATAAGAGACCAACTAGCCCTGGGTAGGAGAATCTGGCCTTTTTTATGTTATTGTCATTGGGATTTATAATGTAATTGATTGATGTGCTGAAATCTGCTTTAGTAAGATTGGTTCGATCAAAATTTGCACCGGTGAAATCACATTTGTCGAATCTTGTCTGCTCGCAATTTGCTTCAGATAAATCAGCTTCTTTGAATGAACATTCTATAATGGCCTTCTTGCTTAGAGATCTCTGGAAGAATGAGCAAAGGTCTAACTGACAATTGGAGAATTGAACCTCAAACATAAAGTCGTTACAATGTTCAAACTGTAGGCCGATCATTTTGCAATCTTTGAAATTTACATTTTTGAATGAGGTCAGATTGATGTTGGAGTTGCTTAAATCGCATTCAATAAATTCACAATCGACAAACACAACCTCTTTCAGGGAAGCATTGGAGAAATTGCAATTTCTGAAGGTGCAATCTTCGTACTCGCCAATGCTTATTGGGTTGGTTTGGTAATTTATGGAATTGAATTCCTCTCCTTCAATATATTTTTCCATACTGCGCAAGATTGATCAAATCGATTTAAATTAATTGATAATTATTGCTTTTTTGTAGTTTGTGCAACCGGTCACTTATTATTGAGTCTTATGTTTGGGTTGACTAAAACAGTATTCTAATGTCGAAGAAATTAAATTGGTCCAATTATTTTATTGAACTTCTAATCGTAATTATAGGTATAACTGTGGCATTTTGGCTCAACAATTTGGCCAGTACCGGTAAAGAGAAAAAGCTGGAAGAAACATTCATCAATGATCTAAAGGAAGATTTGCAGAAAGACTCTATTCTGTTGGTTCATAAAATTAGATTTAATGAGGACAAGATTGAAAGACTAAAAAGGGGTTTTATTATCCTACAGAAGGATAAAAATCAGGAACAACTGGATAGTGTGATAGCAATGAGCAATCTGATTGGGAATTATGATTTCTTCAATTCTGAAAGTTACATGCTTGGTTCGCTACTGCAGAGTGGAGACATAAAATTAATTACTTCAAGACCTATTAAGAAAGAGCTTATCAAGTTGATTAAACTATATGATATTATTGACGAAAGTCAAAAAAATCACCTCCAGGCACTTGATAACAACTACTTTCCTGCATTGATGACCCGGTTGGATTTGGTGACAGATAAAACGAATGACCCGGATTGGTTTTATAGTGTGCAAATGAGGAACTATTTCGCATTTTCTATGAATGATGTCAATAACATCGTTGGGCAGTATAAGTATGCCTTAAAGCAGATTAACGTTGTTTTGAGGGAGATTGATCAATATTAGGTGGAAGCAAAATAGACTTGCTTAATTTTCTAAAGTTTTCAACATCCTGACTCTTCAACTTAAGAATCTGCTTCAATTCCTTCTTGCTAGGACTTAAAAGAAACGATTCAATTCTCGTACTATCTGTTATCATGACAGTATCTATGTCGGTGATTTCCTTCAGTGTTTCAATTTCACTTAATCTTACAAGAGGCCTGATAGACAACTTTCTATTATTGAAGGAGAGCAGTGAGACATGCCAGTTGTTTTTAGACAATTTGCTGTTTAGCATATAGTGCCCTTTTAACTTCCTTATTTTCTGATCCTTAATCGAAAATATGGTATCTGTGAAAACTGATTGACCATAAATGGAATCACCTAGTAACTCTAATTTAATTTTTAGCTGCCCTAAATCAATAAGTGTATTCTTTTCCTTAAAAAGAGAGGAGTCATTTACATCGATTTCTAATGAATCTATTTGAGACACAAATTCATGGTAGGACCATTTCCAGATTGTAGTTTTATCTATGACCATATAAGAGCTATCCTCTTTGTCAAAATAGGAGCCCCTCAATTTGATCGGGATTTTCTGAAGGTCGGTTTTGTTGTTTGGTTGAGGTTCCTCAAACTCTACTGATGGTGAATGGCCACAACTTAAAGTGATTAGAAAGAGAAATGATTGAAGAGATATTCTGATAAAGTGCATTGAACAATTTTAATAAAAATCACTCAGCTTTCTCTATATCATTCTTAGAAGCCAATTTGGTTCTGATAGATGTAGCGTTCTCCGCGGAAACATGTAACCAGTCAAGAGCGGAATCCAGGGAGTGAAAAATCATTACCACAATGTTTTTGTCGTGGGCTTGTTTGGCATAATTATGTGCTACTTCAAAATCTTCATATTGGGAAAGGCTAGTAACCATTGCACCCTGGAAGCTTGTGTACTGGTGATGATTCTTATCTAAAACTGAAAGAATTTCCTTGAGGTCATCTACAGATAAATTAGGAAAAGTAGCCTCGCTGAGATCCGTCAGCATGGATATCGCTTTGTTTGTGGGGATTGGTGCGTAAAGCTCTTCTTGCGCTTTGAGAATAAATTCTTTGTTGAATGCTCCTGTGTACTTCTCTACAATCAGCGACCCCTCTTCGTACGTCCAGTTCTTATAGTCCAAGTCGAGAAATAATTTGCGTAATTTTAGGGATTACAGTTTCAATGTAATCATTTCCTTTAGTGAAAGCAACAAAGTCACTTACGTGTGCATAACTAAAGGATTAACAAGAAGGTTCAAAGAAAACTCCTGAATTTCACAGGTGTTTTACCAAACCACTTTTTGAAGGCTGTAACGAAGGAACTGGACTCTGTATATCCCATTAGATAGCTCACTTCTTTTATGGTTAGATCTTTTTTGAGGTATGTTACAGCGAGTTCCTTTTTTATATTTTCCAGTAATGATCCAAAAGTTGTATCCTCATTTTTTAATTTCCTTTGAATGGTTCTTGGCGTCATATGAAGGTTACTGGCAACATCCTCAATAGATGGGAAGGTGGGATCAATCAGTGAGTAAATTATGGTGTTCACTTTTTGACTAAACTCTGGACTTGACATTTGCTGCCGTTTCACCCGATCACAAGCTACTTGCTCTAAAGTGAGTAACATTTCATAATCAGAATAGATAATTGGCTGTTCAAGGATTGAATTCTCAAACTTCAAAAACACTTCGTTTTCGGATCTAACAGGAACGGCTCCCAGTATTCTTTCGTACTCATTTGTGTTTTCTAGTTCGAAGTTTAATACAATGGCATCTGGTTTGATTGATTTGCCAATGAGGTAATAGATTTCTTTCACTGCATAGGCCATTGAGGCGACCATTATATGTTTAGATCCAGAGGGGAATTGCGACTTTAAAGTTGAGTTTACATTGAAAATTAGTTTGAAATGTTGGTTTTCATTTTCAATAATCATCTCAAATCCATTGGTCACAAGATTAAAAAAGTCGCAACCTTTTTGAAGTGCTTCACCAACTGTTCTGCTATTTTGGATCAGCTGTCCAACAAGTCCCATTGCAGCTACATTGTACAACTCCCCAACATGCAAACCAATATTCTTATCACCGGTTTTCTGTTCCAAGAACTCATACAATTTTGCCAAATGTACCAGAGGAACCATTTCATCCTGACCACCGCTCCCTGGGTCTAAGTCATTGATTCCAAGGAAATGGGCAATTGTCGAACTAGAAACCCCTCTCTGTTCTGCAAACAGAATCAAGCTCACTAGTAAAGACCGACTGACTAGCAGATTATCCATACTTAAATGTATTGAGCAATTCTTTGCCATAAAAGAGATGTCGCAAATTGGTAATTATATGTCGTGAATTATTAATGTTTCATTATTCAATTCCAATCAGTTTTGTAAAAAACAAAAGAATAAGTCTGATGAAAGAATTAAAGTTATGGTTGGGGTTGAACGCAGGTTTTTCGACTGCCAGTGGATTAGTGGCAATTATTTTCAATAAAGGTATACAAGAAGCTTTTGGTTTCCATGAACCAACAGTGCTTCCGGGGCTAGGAGTAGGATTGATTTTGTTTGGAGCCTATTTGTTGTTTGTGATTTCAAGGAAGGCACATGATAGAAATGTGGTCAATTCAATTTGTTATGCAGATGCTGGATGGGTAATAGGGAGTATAGTAATAGTGGGGTTTTCAATATTTCAGTTGAGCATGACAGGATATATCACAATTTCTATAATTGCTCTAATTGTAGCAGTTTTTGGATATCAGCAGTTCCGTTACAATAAATTACTTCACAGTAATCGTTCGTAGTATTTGGCTCCTTCAACAGGGTTGTAACGATAGGAGGCGATTTCGTAAAAACCTTCTTTTTCATAAAGTTTTGTCGCACTCTCCATTGTTTTGATTGTGTCCAATCTCATACGTGTGTATCCCAGGTCTCTGGCAATTTCAAAGGATTTTAATAACATGTCCTTGCCAAGCCCTTTACCTCTTGCCTCACCTCTGAGGTACATTCTTTTTAGCTCACAAATGTGATCTTCAAATAACCTGATTCCTACACAACCAACTGGTTTATTGTCCAATTTCACCAAAATTACTGCGCCCTGAGGTCTGCTGTATTGTTTGGTAAGGTCCATTAATTCTTCTTCAAATCCTTGAAAGCCAAGGTCAAATTCAAGGGAGGAGGCATATTCATTGAATAAGACCCCTGCCAGTTGGTAATCTGTTTCTGAGGAAACTTCTATGAGTTGCGTATTATCCATTTGTTATGTCGTGTGCTGCTTGTACGCTTAATTCTGAGCTTAAACTTAATAAAGGGAGTTTATAATGCAATGGTTTAACTTTTGATTGTATCCCACGCGTCATGAACTAAATCGATCATTTCATTGTAATTGCTGAAAAATAAGTTGTGATCACTCTCATATTCAAAATGGTTCGCAATTATTTTCTCCATAGACATTCCACCATTTCCAATTAAGTCAGGTGCCTTCTCTTTGACCTGTAGTGAAACATTTCCATTTGCATCAACCGAACCGACATAAGATTTTGGTAAGTTAAATATGTAGCTATGATTCAATGAGCTCGCCTTCAATTCGATTCTACCCCAGTAGTCGATATTTCCTTTTAAGACTGTAGGATAACTTTTTCCAGCAACTAAATGCTGTTTGGCACTTGATTCACAATAACTATATCCATTAGGGTGTATATAGCCAGATAATTTCAGAGTGTAAGCACTCACGGGTGAATCAGAATTTGCGTATACTGTAAACCTAATGTTAGAAGTTTCGAGGAGTGATAAGTTTTTGTTAGCTAATTGCTGAAAATCCGGGCTTTGCTGGAAGAGATAATCCGAAATTCTGTAGAACTGTTTATCCTCAAGGAAGGATATTCTTCTTTGTGTTTTTTTGAGCCAAAGCCATCTGGAAAAACCTCCTTTTTTCAACAGAGATTCCTTTTTTGTTATCAATTGCTCAATGATCTTTTGAGCAGCAAGAATTTCCTCAGTCATTTTCTTCCTTTCGGCCCCAGTTCAATAGCCTGCATATTTTTGATAGTCGCGTTTTCAATATCGAACCTTAAAAGCGTTCTGATCTTATGAAACCCTTGTCTGCCGGCAGCTCCAGGATTCAGATAAAGAAGTGGTGCTCGCTTGGGATCGGTCATTACTCTTAATATATGTGAGTGACCACATACAAAAACATCCGGCTTAATATCCTCAATGATTTTCCTTACTCTTGGATTATAGGATGGAGGTTTACCACCAATATGAGTCATGTATATTTTCATTCCCTCTCTTTCAATTATCAAATCTTCCTGAGTCGCGGCTTGAATGATGTGATTATCAATGTTCCCATAAACAGCGAAAGTCGGCTTAAATTTCTCCAGATCCTCCAGTACTTGCAATAACCCAATATCCCCACCATGCCAGATTTCATCACAATCTTTGAAGTATTCAAATACCTGCTCATCCAGGTAACCATGAGTGTCAGAAATTAGGCCAATTTTCATAGGAACTAGAAGAATTTTCATCAAAACTGCTATCGAAAAATGGGATTAACAAATAGATTGGTTAAAGACACAAGACTTATTCACAAAGGATAACAGACAATAGTTCAAGTTTCGTAACTCGCAAGACCACCGCTAGTGGACAACCACGTAACCCGGAACTCGTTTCCAAGTCAACAGTCAACAGTCAACAGTCAACAGTCAACAGTCAACAGTCAACAGTCAACAGTCAACAAATCCAACTCGTAACCCGCCAGTCTACCGCAGGTAGACAAACCCGCAACCCGCAACCCTGACAACCGACAACTGTCAACAGCTGGAGTAAGATCCACAGCAACAGAACCACAATAACATACTAAGGGCACCCAGCATGCGGCTAAAAAAAGAAACCAACCCGAATAACGAGCTGGTCTCTATCTTATATGGCTAACTACTACTTAAACTATTATTTCTTATTACCAGGTATTACAAGTATTTCCTTGACTGTGGTATCTTCTGTTCACTCTTTCTCTTACCTCTCTGATACTTGACCGGAATTGGAACTGATGAAATACAGTTGGTAAGTTTTGCTGATCAACCAAATGACCGTAAGCTTTTACTGTGAAATCCACTTTATTTCTTTCGAATGTGAATTGGTTCAAAATTCTGTTCAATTGGTTCGTATTGATGTTTCGTCCTCTTAGGAATTCTTTCGCCATCAAGAATTTTCTATCATCAAATCTTTCATTTCTCAAAACGAACATGAAATCTTTAAACTGCTGACGGTTATTATGAGCATTCCAATCATCATAAAATCCACCGCCATTATTACCTCTTCTTCCATTGTTTACTCGTACAGGATACTCACCAACTTTGTTGATGCTGGCACCATATCGACCACCTCGGATATTGAAAACTGTTTCGTGACCTGGAGAAAGGAATATTGCCTGTCTTGTTCTTAGGATTCTTCCATTTCTGTGGAACTCTACATGAACCATATTTCTTCCTGGTCTTAAGTGGTCTAGATTCAAGGTATTGGCTGGTCTTCCATTCATCCTTTCACCATTGATGGTTAAGACAAATCTACCACCTTGTTGAGCTGAAAAACTGGCAAAAGTTCTGCCGTTGGCTTCCGCAGCAAATGCTACCGCTAATGCTGCAAATATTGATAGTATAAATTTTTTCATAACCTTTAAATTTTGAGTTGTACAATTTTGGTTAGTGAGTTGCAATTGCTGTGCCAAAAATTAAAACAGTATGTAAGTATCAGTAAATCAGTATGTTAAAAATGTGTTTCTATACCCAATGGAGGACAGGTTTTGAAGTAATGATGAAAAAGATTTAGTAACTTAAGCTGGAATGAAGGAGTTGATTTTAAAATTTTTGTCAGGCTAAGCAACCCTTCAATTTTTATGAAGTCTTTACTAAAAAAAAACTTGAAATGAATACAACAAAAACTCTCCTTACACTTGCAACTGCTTTATTAATATCTGTTTTCTCTTTTGCTCAAGATAAAGAGACCAGAAAAGTAGGAGCATTCGATGCAATTTCTGTTGGTCAATCGATAGACGTTAAGCTAATCCCAGGGTCCAAGCAAGAAGTTATAGTTGAAGTAGATGGTACAGATCTCGACAATGTGATCACAGAAGCATCTGGTGGCAAACTAAGAATTAAGATGGAAAGAGGTAGTTACAGAAACGTTGATGTGAAAGTAACAGTAACCTATAAAGAATTGAACTCACTAGATATTAGCTCTTCAGCAAAGGTTTTCTCTGAAGGTGTTATTAAGTCATCTGATTTTGATTTAGAAGTCAGTAGCTCAGGTGCAGCAGATCTTGAGTTGGATGTAGATAAAATTGATATTGATATCAGTAGCAGTGGGAAAGCTAAGCTAAAAGGAAATGCTGGTGATATGGATATTGAAGTAAATAGCTCGGGTAAACTTTATGCATTCGCTCTTCAAGGAAAAGACGTAGATGTAGAAGCTAACAGTTCTGGAAAGGCAGAAATTAGCCTAAATGGAAGCCTGAACGCTGAGGCAAACAGCTCTGGTAAAGTGATTTACAAGGGCGATCCTACCAACGTAATGGCTGATTCCAATAGCTCAGGAAAAGTAACAAAAGCTGACTAAGAATTTCATTTCATTAGATTCATACAAAAGCCTGTGTCAGTTGACACGGGCTTTTTACATTTGCGCTATGGATCGAGGAAAAGTATTGATTTTTGGGTTGCTGATTGCATTATCATTTTCATGTAGCAAAAAGGAGGCAGATAGAGACAGGTTTTTCTTGTTGGGTAACAAGGCCCTTTCTGAAAGAGAATATGCCCAGGCCATTCACAACTACAGTGAGGCCATTAAAATTGATGACCAATTTGTAGAGGCTTTCAATAACCGCGGTATTGCCTACTATGAAGGAAATGATGCTGTATTTGCACTTCAAGACTACAATCAGGCGATCTATTTGAAGCCCGATTATATAGATGCTCGTTACAATAGGTCCAATGCCTACTCTCAACTTAAAAGATATGATGACGCGATATCTGATTTGAATATCGTTAAAGAAACTTATAAAGACTCATCATATGTCCAGTTTGCTTTGGGGTTGGCTCATCATAAATTCGGGCAGCAGGACTCTGCAAAAATGTATTTCAATCGAGCGTTAGAACTTGATCCTGATAATGCAGAGATTTTCATCAACCTGGGAGTCGTTTATTTTCATATCAATTCATTAGACTCAGCATTTAACTATGCCAACCAGGGTATTCTCAATGATCCTGAAGAAATATTGGGTTACAACCTCCTGGGAATGATCTCCATGAAAAGACAGGAATGGGCAAAAAGTATCCGATATTTTGAAAGAGGTTTGAAACTGGAGATTTATCATCCAGTCCTACTTAATAACCGAGGTTATGCTTATATGATGGTTGACAGCATGGAGTTGGCAAAAGAAGATATAGATCAAAGTATTCTTCGGGATACTGACAATCTATGGGCTTACAGAAATAAAGGGATTTGGCACTACAAGCAACAAGATTATGAAGCTGCAATCAGATTGCTTTCAAGGGCCCTTGATAAAAAGGAGTATGTTGAAAATGTACATTCTTATCTGGGGCTCACCTATTTAGCGCTAGATCAAAAAGAAGAGGCATGTAAGATGTTTAAGAAAGCAGAATCCTTTAATGAGGAAATGTCGAAACCTTATCTCAAAAACTGCCTTTAATTATTCATAAACTTCTTCCTCATCTTTGGAAGTAATCAGCTTGTAAATAGAAGCGATGTGGCAGAATAGAACTGCAGGAACTACGAACGTAGGTAGCCATATGTATGGGAAATGGAAGACCGCCACATTGGGTTGCTCAAATCCGAATTTCTGAAAAGGATATGGAGTTGAGAGGACTGCATGGTATACAATACTCACTAGTAGTCCAAGAGCAATTACATTCCATGCCAAAGCACCAAATTTGCTTTTACTTCTCATTCCAACTAAGAATAATCCTGCAAATGGAGCAGTAATCCCTGATACAATATCATAGTTGATTCCTTCAAATGTAAGTAACACTCCAACTTGCCCTTCTTTATACAGCCACCATAAAACAATCTCAACAGGAACTCTTATGATATGAATATACGTTAGCGTGGTTAATGGCATTTTTTGGACATAACTTCGTCCTGCTTTTGTGGAGAATATGACAACAATTGAAGCTACCACCACCAGTATACTTATGATAAGTCTTGGAGGTCTTTCATTGAAGTTAAGGTAATATCCATTGTAGGATAGTAAAGCAGTCACAAAAAGCAATACTATGATGTATGTGCCAATCACTGTTGGAGAAAAATCTTTCTCTCCCGGAGATGCTACACGAGCAGCATAGACCAGGAATCCAAAAGTGGCTATTACAACAGCAATGAATGTGAGTGATACGTAAAGAGGAATTTCTCCCATTTATTGAATTATTGATTGCGTTCAATTTACAAAGATTTAATTAATTTGAAAGCAGTTTATCAAGGGAAAACGAGAACGATAATTTGAAATTACTAGAATTACAACAAGCACTTGAAGAAAGACTAAAGTATGGTCTTCCGGGTGAGGAAGCTCACTTGAAAATGGCACCTAAATCCATAGAGGGAAGTCGTTTGAGATTTACCCAAAACGAGAAAACACGTGCTGGAGGTGTGATGATCATGCTTTATGAGCAGAATGGAGAGGTGTTTTTCCCACTTATTCAAAGACCTAACTACGATGGTGTTCACGGAGGCCAGGTATCCTTTCCGGGAGGTAAAAGGGAAGAAAATGATACGGATACTTTTCATACAGCGGTAAGAGAAACGGAGGAGGAGATAGGTGTACCTGCTAGGCAAATAGAAATAATTGGTAGCCTCACAGAGTTTTTTGTAGGTGCCAGCAATAATTTGGTTTTACCGGTAATTGGAACTTCCAATGATCAACCCACATTTATTCCAGACCAACATGAGGTAAGTGAGGTGGTGGAAGCAAAGGTCACTGAATTACTGGATGATAGTTTAGTCAAAGAAAAAGTTATAACAGTAGCAGGAGGACAGGTTCAGTTGAATTCACCTTATTTCGATATTCAAAATAAGGTGGTTTGGGGAGCTACAGCAATGATGCTCAGTGAGTTTAAGGACATATTAAAAGAAATTCATGGCTACTAAGGAAAAACACATTTCTGTAGAAATATCAGCACCGTATTTTACACTAAATGAACCTGGGAAGCACACGAAAAAAGTCTGGTTTGTTTGCCACGGTTATGGTCAGTTGAGCCGGTATTTTTTAAGGAAATTTGAAGTGCTGGATGATTCCAATTTTCTGATTTTCCCGCAAGGTCTACACAAATTCTACCTCCAAGGACATAAGAGAGTAGGAGCTTCATGGATGACCAAAGAAGATAGGTTGACCGATATTGAAAATCAACATCAATATCTGAAAACAGTTTGGGATGACGCAACCCGTGAAATTGATCTGACCAATGTTGAATTTAATTTCATGGGATTCTCACAAGGTGTAGCAACTATCGCAAGACATGTCACTCACTTTAAACCAAACTTATCAAAGCTTATTATTTGGGCAGGAACGTTCCCTCCGGAATTGAGTGATACTGATTACTCATTTTTGAATAATACGGAAGTCCATGCTTTTATGGGAGATCAGGATGAGTTTTTTAATCAGGAATACATCGACAGTCAGTTTCAAAATCTGGAATCTCTTTTTGGAGATCGATTGAAAACGAAATTATTTCAAGGAAAACATGAAGTCATCTCTGAGCTGCTATTGGACTTGTAATATGTTCAAAATTAGTAATTTAAGGTGTTCGTAACCGGTCACTAATTTTTCTTTTAAAAAATCAACTATCTGAATATTAGAGAATTGTATAAAGTGGCATATTTTTTATGTAGATTCAGCTAAATTTTAATGCATAGCAAATGATCAGACTGATTGATATAGACAAATACGTCGAATCCAAGTTTCAAAGGATTTTTATATTAAAGGGTATTAACCTAACTGTTGAAGAAGGAGAATTTCTAAGTATCATGGGACCAAGTGGATCGGGTAAATCTACTCTACTTAACCTCATCGGGATGCTGGACAAGCCAAATTCAGGAGAGTATTACTTTCTTGATGAGCCAGTTCATAAATTCAGAGATAGAAAGACTTCTGAACTTCACAAACACTACATTGGATTTGTATTCCAGGCGTATCATCTGATCGATGAGCTTACAGTTTATGAAAACATTGAGACTCCTTTGCTATACAGGGGAGTGAAGGGTAAAGAAAGAAAAGCACTTGTTGCTGAAATGTTGGATAGGTTTAATATCGTGGCAAAGAAAGATCTTTTCCCAGAGCAGCTTTCTGGTGGACAGCAGCAGCTTGTAGGCATAGCTAGAGCTATTATCGGGAAGCCAAAGCTTCTACTGGCAGATGAGCCTACAGGAAACCTACACTCTGAGCAAGGAGATGAAATCATGAAGTTGTTCAAGGAGCTTAATGATGAAGGAATGACAATCGTTCAGGTAACGCACTCAGAAAAGAATGCTGAGTACGGTTCCCGAATTGTTAGACTGGAAGATGGAGCTGTAGCAAACGACGGAAAATAAACACATAACTATTCCATAATCTTTGGGCAAACCGATTTGTGTATCTTAGCGATATGCGATCGATTTGCCTTTTTTTATTATTTGCAGCTGTATCAATTACCGCTTGCAACACCTACCAGGAACCTCAAGAGATTTCAACACTATTCAATCAGGACTTAGCACCATTCTACCACGGTGTGGCTTCCGGAGATCCACAAACGGATAGAGTAATCATCTGGACCAGAGTTACCCCTGAGACCAATGAACCCGTAAATGTTGGCTGGAGAGTATCAGAAAGTAAAAGCTTTGATGCGATCGTTAGAGAAGGAGAATACAGCGCTTCCCATGAAAAAGACTTCACGGTCAAAATTGATGTAGATGGTTTGGAGCCTGGTAAACAGTATTTCTATCAGTTCACAGTAGGGGAGAATAAATCGATTATTGGGAAAACTAAGACAATCGCTACTACTGATATCGATAGTTTGAAGTTCGCTGTTGTAAGTTGTGCCAATTATGAGTTTGGGTATTTCAATACTTATGAGATGATAGCCAACCGAAAGGATTTAGACGCGGTGCTTCATCTTGGAGATTATATTTATGAATATGCATCTGGAAAGTATGGAGATACCACAAAGTTTGACAGAAGAAACTACCCTAATAAGGAATTAATTGAACTGGATGATTACCGTAAAAGATATTCGCAATACAGGCTCGACGAGGATTTAAGAAAAGTCCATCAAAACCACCCATTTATCACCATCTGGGATGATCATGAAATTGCCAATAATAGTTACACAACTGGCGCAGAAAACCATCAGGATAGTTTAGAAGGCTCTTATGCCATCAGAAGTAATGCGGCTAAGCAAGCGTACTATGAATGGCTTCCTGTAAGGGAAGGTAAAATGTATCGAAGTTTTGAATTTGGAGATCTGGCCAAAGTAATCATGCTAGAGGAGCGACTAGAAGGAAGAACAATAATACCAGACAGTTTAAATGATCCACAAAGAACAGCTGAGAATCATTCCATGTTGGGGGAGGTGCAAATGGCCTGGTTACAGAAGGAATTAGCTGATTCTACAACATCTTGGAAACTAATCGGGAATCAAGTGATATTCTCGTACTTAAACTGGGGATGGCCCAATTTCAAAATAAATCTTGATGCCTGGGATGGATATCCTGCTGAGCGTGCTGCGTTATCGTCCTTTATTACAGACAATGAGGTTTCCAATGTTGTATTTGTTACAGGAGATACACACTCTTCATGGGCATTTGAAGTGACTGATGATCCTTTTAATAACTATGATTCAATTACCGGTGATGGAGCAATTGCAGTGGAGTTTGGAACAACTTCCATTAACTCATCAAATAGTGATGAAGGAAACCCAATTGATACCGTCTTGGCTCATGAAAGGAAGATCATGAGTAATGACATGAACCCACATATGAAATTCACTAATCTTCATGATCATGGCTATTTATTAATTACTCTTTTTGAAGGTCAGGCAAGGGCGCAATGGTATTACATGCAGGACTTAGCCGTACCATCTACGACTGAGAAATTAGGGAATGAAATGTATGTGGATTTAGGTACCACAAGATTGTACAGTAAGTAGGCCTGATGTCAGCAAGGTGATAATCGGTTTTAAAAATAATTCGAACAACATCATTTCCAGGCAGTTATTCAAATAAGACCAAATTATTGGTTATATTATGAGTTAGTCTTTGAAATTAGTTAAACCGCTATCATTTAAATGAAAGTTTTATTCCCAACCCTATTTCTGGCCACAATTCTGTCTGGATGTTTTAGTTATAGAGAATTACCTGTTGAGTATGATTACAGTTACTCAGCAAGATTCACGAAATACAAGACATTTGATATGTTCGAAAAAGCCTCAATTGATGAGGATTCAGCTCTTTACAGAGATGTAATTGAGCAAACAATTATTAGCCGGATGAAAATTCTCGGTTATAGGCAGTCTGAAAAGAAACCTAATATTCTAATCTCCTACAGAATCTTTTATGATAGTCTGAAGTTCAATGGTTACAATCAACCTGATATCGAAGATTGGGTGATGAGAAGAACCAAAGAGGACGAAGTTTACAGCGAACAAGACTTTTCTATGAAAGAAGGTACTCTTCTTATTCAGTTCTTTGATAGGAAACTTCAGAAGTCAATATGGCAAGGATATGCTACCAGTGAATTTGGTGGTATTAAATTCCAGGAAGATAGAAACCTGCGGAATGCTGTGATTTCTATTCTGGATAAATATCGTTTCCTAGCTGAAGGATTTCTTGAGAATGAGATCATGATCAAGACTGAACAGATGAATGAATAATCAGAAGAAGCCTGTACTGGTTTCAGTGGCTTCTTGTTTCATTTTCTCTGCTAGTTCTTTTCCTAAAAACCTATCGATTAAATAGTGACCAGCGTAGATTACTGGTGTCAAGGCGATCGCTACAATGAATTTGTAGATGTAATTGATGATTCCCACAGACAGCACAAGTGCCATTGGCCACTTCTGTTCTGGATTATCAATGAATAAGTGAAAAGCTAAATAAAGTACTACAAAGCTGTCTACAAACTGCGATACAAGGGTTGATCCAGTTGCTCTCAGCCATATCATTCTATCTCCAGTGATTCTTCTTAGACGTTGGAAAACAAAGACATCCAACAACTGTCCTATTACAAATGCTATTAATGAAGCAACAATTATCCTTTGTCCCTGTCGGAATATAGATTGAAAGGCATAATTAATATTGAATGCATTTCCATCTGCGTCTTTACTATTTACATCCAACCAGAAATCAGCAGGAGGGAGATAAGTAATGATGTATACTACAATGAAAGCATAAAGTATGAACCCAGCTGTCAGGAAACTAATTTTCCGAACACCTTTTTTACCAAAGTATTCATTGATAATATCAGTAGTGATGAATACTACCGGCCATATGATAACACCTGCAGTAAGGTTGAAATCAAGAACAATGTCTTTGAATAACGGAATGTTGGCAGGTTCCACATTGAGAAACTTCTCTAGTGAAAAGATTTTCACTCCAATCATTTCCGCCAGCAACGCATTTGTGAGGAAAATACCTGTTAGAATGATAAATAAATTCCTTTGCTTGCTTCCCATGGCTAATCTATTGTGAAAGATTCTCCCTCATTAGCTAAAACACTTCTTGGGAATACCTCCAAAGCCTCATTAAGGACTGGAGCTAACTCTCTGAAACGCGTAGAAAAATGTCCCAGGAGTAGTTTACCCACATTAGCATTATTAGCTAACTCAGCAGCTTGTCTGGCAGTACTGTGATAAGTGAGTTCAGCTCTCTCAGCCATGTCTTCTGTGAATGTGGCTTCATGATATAAGAGGTCAACATCTTTTACCACTTCAGCTAAATCTGGTAAGTACTGAGTGTCCGAACAAAAGGCATAAGCTCGTGAAGGTCTCGGAGGCAGAGTTGCTAACTTGTTTTCATATAGCACATTGCCATCCATGTCCAATGCATCCTCACCATTTTTCAATGCCATTACCTGAATTGGAGTAAGCATTGAATCAACTACTTCCTTATTGATTCTACGTTTTTTGGGTTTTTCTCTAAATAAAAAGCCAGAACATGGAATCCTGTGATTCATAGGAAATGTGGTCACTGTCATGTGATTGTTTTCAAAAATGAGTTCCTGTTCGTCAGGAGTCCATTGTTTGAAATCAATATCGTATGAAAGTCTGGTGTTGGAGGCTTTTAATTGGAGAGTGATGATATCTGCCAGCATAGGCGGACCGTAAATGCAAAGTGTAGCTTTTCTACCAAAAAGGTGCATGGTAGAAATAAGCCCTATTAATCCATAATAATGATCACCATGAAGATGACTGATTAGTATGTGATTAATACGGCTTAGTTTGATTTTATTCTTTTTAAGAAGAAGTTGAGTCCCTTCACCACAATCAATTAAAAAATAGGTGTTTTGAATTCTTAGAAATTGCGAAGTATGATGCCTGTTGTGGGCAAATGCTGCGGAATTCGAACCTAATATTTTTAATTCTAGCGACAATGATGAAATTCCCTCAAATCAATTATTCTTCCCCTTCGGCTCCACTCTTAAGATCTGATTCAATTTCATGCATGAATACAGCATCAATTGATTCCTGAACAGTAGGTAGAATATCTAATACTTTATCTAACATACTGATGCTGATCAACTTCATTACGTGCTCGCTGATTCCACATAAAACAAATGCTCCACCACTTTCATTGAAAACCCTGTTTCCAACTAGTAAAGAGCTCAATCCTGAAGAATCAGAATACTTCACTGCAGAAAGGTCAATGATTAGATTCTTTGCTCCTTCAGCGTGAAGCTTAACGAATTCTGATTTAAGATCTGGTGCATAAGAGCTATCCAGCTTTTCTTCGTCAAGTTTTAGTAGGGTATATTTCTCTTGTTTGTCTAATGAAATCTTCATATTTCAAATTTATTATAAAAATCGGTCCACTGGGTACTATTGAGCAAGTTCCCTTATACTATTCTCGATTTGCTCGAGTTTGTTGTCATAATTGTCTTTCACGAATTGCTTTCCAGTGATCTTCTCGTATAATTCAATATAGCGATCTGACACGGAATTTACCAATTCGTCGTTCATTTCCGGCATAGTTTGACCTTCTTTTCCCTGAAAGCCCTGACTTATTAACCATTGACGAACGAATTCCTTAGATAATTGCTTTTGAGGCTCACTTTTTGCCTGAAGTTCCTGGTAAGTATCCAGGTAAAAATACCTTGAGGAATCTGGTGTATGAACTTCATCTACCAGGTAAATGTTTCCATCCAGTTCTCCAAACTCATATTTGGTGTCTACCAGAATAAGCCCTTGTGATTTAGCAAATTCAGTTCCTTTGTTGAAAAGAGCTCTGGTATATGCTTCCAGTTGTTCGTATTTCTCTTTTTCTACAATTCCCTGTGATAAAATCTCTTCTCTGCTAATATCTTCATCATGTCCCTCATGAGCTTTGGTAGTAGGAGTGATGATTGGTTCAGGAAGTTTGTTGTTTTCCTTTAGTCCTTCCGGAAGAGGAACTCCGCAAAGTATTCTCTTTCCATCACGATATTCTCTCCATGCATGACCCGCTAAATAGCCACGGATAACCATTTCCACAGGAAATATATTGCACTTTTTACCGATGGAAACATTGGCTGCAGGAGTAGATTCCAACCAATTAGGTACAATGTCTTTTGTCATCTCAAGAAACTGAGAAGCGATTTGATTAAGTACCTGACCTTTGTGAGGAATAGCTCTAGGTAGAATTACGTCAAATGCTGAGATTCGATCTGTAGCTACAATGGCTATTTTCTTATCGAACTCATATACATCTCTGACCTTTCCTTCATACTTTCCAGTCTGGCCCTCAAAATTG
Organism: bacterium; assembly: GCA_024743255.1. Classification (GTDB taxonomy): domain Bacteria; phylum Bacteroidota; class Bacteroidia; order Cytophagales; family Cyclobacteriaceae; genus JANSWY01. The sequence goes on from JANSWY010000016.1 coordinate 45,162, forward strand.
AATTTGGTTTCTTTTATTGCATCCATCTTAGGCCAGCAAATTTAGAAAAATACCAATAAGGGCTGAACTATTTTAAAGGAATGTTGAGCGCAAGTTTTTATTCTGGTGTGATAACCTCTATAAGTCGGCCTACCTGGTAGACTTCCGTCTTAATCAATTCACCTTTTTTGTTGTAGTACTTCCAGGATTTATTCATTTCGTTTCTCAAATAAACTCCTTCTATTTCAACCTGACCGTTTTTATAGTATTGTTTGAAACTGCCGTGTTTTTTGTTGTTAGCATACTCTTGTTCGCTCATTACTTTTTCGTTCGGGAAGTAGCGTGTTTCAAGGCCTGCTTTTTTGCCTAGATTATAGGTTTCTCTTATGGAGAGTTTTCCTTTATTGTAGATATCTCTCAAACCATGGAGTTGACCATTCTGATAATTTTCTACCAGGTTGAAATCTCCATTGGTATTGTAGTAATTCCAGGTCCCAACTGGTTTTCCACTTTCTTTCTGCTGTTCTCTCAGGAGCTTTCCTTTGTCGCTATATTCCTTGATTTTTTGATCAAATCCCCTGTTTGTGTGAAATGTAAGTCTTTTTAATTCACCATTTTGATGATAGTTCTTTTCTTCACCGCTCTTGTAGCCATTTCTGTAGAATAGAAACTGTGAAATCTGACTGTTATCATAATAGGATATAATTTCACCATCCAGTTGTCCCTTTAGATAGTTGGCAGATGATTTCAAGTTACCAGAAGGATAATATTGCTTGAAATAGCCAGTTTTCTTTCCTTGACTATTTTGAGCTTCTATTTCTGTATTACCGTTCTCAAAGAAAGTCTTAAAGCCTCCATCAAGTAGACCATTCAGATACGAAGCTTCTAATTGCAAAACTCCACTTTCGTAATATTTTTTATTGATGCCGTTGGGTTTTCCATTTGCATAATGTATTTCTTCCTGGATCTTGCCACTTTCATAATAATGAGTGACCAAACCATCTGGTTTTCCTTTTTGAAATTCTGTTTTGCTTTTTAGTGTGCCAGTTGGGTAGTAAAGGATAAGGTCTCCGGTTATGGTGTCATTTTTGAAAACAGCTTCTTGTAGTACTTTTCCATCTTCAGAAAAGACTTTGGTCACACCTTCCCGCAGATCGTTTTTGTAAGTCGTTGTTCTTTGAACTTTACCAGTTTTGTAATAATTGGTGAATAATCCATCTTTTTGTCCGTCATTGAAAATACCGGTCACGATAGTTTCTCCATTCATGCTAAACATTTTGTATTCGCCTTGAATTCTTGATGAGTCTCCTTCAAGTACAGTGTAAACTTCTTTGAGAGATCTGGAATCGTCTGGATAATATGTTTCTATGGTTTGTAGATCCTGGGCAACAGACAATCCAGGAACGACCAAAACCAATAGTTTCAGGATCACTTTATTCATAACACACAAAATTCTAATTCAAATCTAGAAACGATGAAATTAAAATTCCATTATATCATGGATAAATCAAATGTGATTCTGTCTTGAGGATTGCCTAATTCTCAAGATCTTTTGATTCGTTTGTGTATTTTTTGTATTCCCCACCGGCATAAGCTCGCATCCCAAAATCACATGCCATGTTGTTTGAATATTGTTCTACTGAGAGTATTCCATTTCCATCGAAGGTGAATTTTAGGTGGCATTTCTCATCATTATCCTCCCAGAGAAAGTCATCATACTCGTATGTGTTATCAGCCACTTTTGGTACAGCTTGCTCGAAGTATGCAATGTGGTATGTCGGTCCGCTGGTTGTGTTGAGTTCAACCCAGATACTGTCGGATTCCAATTTGGAAATTGATACGGTTCCACCATTATATCCAATTTCAATTGCTGGATTTTCTTCCGTATAGAAGTAATCGTTGATAAAGTAAATATCTGAACTGTATGTTCCTGCTATTTCGTTATTGGTGCCTTCTTCTACTTTTTCTCCTCCAAACAATTCAAAGTCATTCAGATCACCACCAACGGCCATCAATGTAACTTCATAGGCTTTCTTGCCATTTGTCCATCTGCCATTCCAATTGCCCTCTTCATGCTCCAGGTAAAAATGACCTGTGGTTTCCCCGTTGTATGATTCTTTCAGGTACAAAAGATCTTTTGAGTAAAGCTTACCTTCTAAGTCCAGATAGGCTGTTTTTCCCTGGTAGCGATATTTACCGGAGATTAGTTTTCCTGCTCCCTTATTTGGAGTTAATTCAATTTCAATATTGTAGCTTCCAATTGATCCGTTTACTTTCAATTCGTTTTGAGCAAAAACAAAGAAAGGGGAGGTGAGGAGTAGAAGAAAGAGTATCTTTTTCATGCGATATTGGAACTTAGGTTTATCCAAATCTATTAATAGCTTGATAAAGAATGCTAATTCTCAGGTTTTTTTCTGGGAGCTTTTTATTAGTTGATAATTTGATCAAATTGAATTTATGAAGAAGAAAGAATGCCCTTCATGTGCAATGGAAATTGATAGAGATGAAAAAGTTTGTCCTATTTGCAGCTACGAGTTCCCTCAAACCAGCAAACCAATACAATGGGTGGCGATATTGTTGGTTTTGGTGTTGCTCTATTTTTTGTTCTTTTAGCCTTTCCCGATTTACGTGAGTGCTTCATTAATTGGGATTCCTGATCTACGCTTTGCTTCGTCAGGAATGACGGAACGCAGGCACAAATAAAAAAGGGGCCAAAGCCCCAATTTTTAAATCCTAATATCTAATATCTAAATTCTAGCGTCTAGAATCTATACTTTCTCAATAACTATAGCGGAAGCACCTCCACCACCGTTACAGATACCAGCAACTCCGATAGTTCCTTCTTTCTTGTCAAGAACACTGTTAAGAGTAGCGATGATTCTTGCTCCTGAAGTTCCAAGAGGGTGACCTAGAGCTACAGCACCACCAAATGTGTTCACGTTTGCTGGGTCTAGTTCTAATAGCCTGTTGTTAGCAATTGCTACTGCAGAGAAAGCTTCGTTTACTTCCCAGAAGTCTACATCACTTTTTTCTACACCTGCGTTTTTCATTGCTTTTGGAATTGCCAAAGCAGGAGAAGTAGTGAACCAAATTGGCTCTTGAGCAGCATCAGCAAAACCTCTGATTTTACCAACAGCTTTCAAGCCAAGTTCTTCCATTTTCTTTTTGCTAATTAAAACAAGTGCAGCTGCACCGTCATTGATTGTAGAAGCGTTTGCCGCAGTTACTGTTCCTTCTTTTGAGAATACAGGTCTCAATGAAGGAATCTTTTCGAATTTCACATTTCTGAATTCCTCATCTTCTTTCATGATGATAGGATCACCTTTTCTTTGAGGAATTTCAACTGGGACAATCTCATCATTAAATAAACCTGCCTCAGTAGAAGCTGCAGATCTTTTATATGATTCGATTGCGTAGTTATCCTGCTCTTCTCTGGAGATGTTCATCTCCTTTGCAGTATTGTCAGCACAGTTACCCATTGGGAATCCGTTGTATACTTCCCAAAGTCCGTCGTGCATTAATCCATCAATGATCTCACCATGACCGTATTTGTGGCCAAATCTTGCCTTAGGAACATAGTAAGGAATGTTTGACATGCTTTCCATACCACCTGTTACAATGATATCAGCTTGTCCAAGCATGATTGATTGAGCTCCAAGCATCGTTGACTTCATACCAGAAGCACAAACTTTGTTAACAGTAGTACATGGTACGTTATTTCCGATTCCAGCTCCAATTGCAGCTTGTCTCGCAGGTGCTTGTCCAAGGTATGCTGAAACTACGTTACCATAGAATACTTCTTCTACCTGGTCAGCAGCTACTCCAGCTTTCTCTAATGCGCCTTTAATTGCGATTGATCCTAATTGAGTGGCTGAGAATCCTGCAAGTGCACCACCGAAGCTTCCGATAGGTGTTCTTACTGCGGATAAAATATATACTTCTTCCATATTAATTGATGGGTTATAAAAGTTTGTTGTTTTCTAGTCGCAAAGGTGTCTAATAAAATTGAAAGCAACCTATTAATCCAACATCAGATGTGGTCGACTTTTGAGAAAAAATGCCAAATGTAGCGGTGATTACCAGTCGGGTTTTGTTTTATCCCTTGGTTTGGTGTTTCTCTTCTTGAGCTGGTGTAGGTATTGGATTTCTTTGTTTCCGTAAGATTCAAAGATATTATTTGCTTTTTCAGGGCTAATGTTTAGTTCCTTTAATTTCTCTCTTAATTCTTTCAGTTTCTGCTCTTCGGACTTTTCTCCATCCTGATCTTGCTCTGACTGCTCGCCTTCTTTTTGTTCTCCTTCCTGCTCTTCACCTTCTTGTTGCTCGCCTTCTTTCTTTTCTTCGTCTTCCTGGTTTTCGCCCTCTTGTTGCTCACCTTCCTGGTTTTCACCTTCTTTTTGCTCGCTATCCTGCTGCTCTCCGTCCTCTTGTTGGTTTTGCTTCTGCTCGTCCTGGTTACCTTCTTGCTGATCCTCGTTTTCTCCGTCCTGCTTCTGGTCCTGGTTTTCCTGATTCTCGTTTTGCTGCTGCTCCTTATCTTGCTGCTCCTGATTCTCCTGGTTCTGATCCTGGTTTTGCTGCTGCTCCTGCTGCTCCTTTTTCTTTTCGAGTTTCTTTTTGACTACTTCATAGTTGTACCTGGCATCTTTGTTTGTTGGGTCTGCCTTTAGAGCTTCTTTGAAATAGTTGAGAGCAACTTCCAGATTATCTGGTTGATCGTTTAAAACACCTAACTGTTGGTAGGCAACCGATTTTGCTTTGTTGTTAGAAGTTGGAACTACTTTATTGTAAGTAGATTTTGCGTTTGATGAGTCATTTAGATGTACATAAGCATTTGCAAGATTCAATAGAATTTGATCATCCATTATTTCCATGGAATCCACCAGGTAGCTGTACTTTTCAGCCGCTAGTTCATAGTTTTCATTCTGGTAGGCTTGTGCAGCTTCCTTTTTTAAAGAATTGATTTTGGCAATGTCATTTGAGCCAAAAGTGAATGCAAGCAGTATGAATAAAAACTTGTTCATATTCTAATGAGTCTAATACTTATTAAAACATCTAATAACATCAGAATCAGAGCAGCAATAAGAGGGTAGAAGTACTTGTTAGTAGTAACATCCATCTTCTTGGCATCCCTTAATTCTCCTTCTATATCATCTATTGTGTTGATCAACTTAGATACATCGTTTCTTGAGCTGCTTATTTCGAAGTATTTACCATCTGTATCAGCAGCTAGTTTCTTTAATGACTTAGGATTCAACTTACTTACAACGATGTTTCCGTCAAGATCTTTTTTGAAGCCTTGTCTTGTTGAGATTTTAGAACCCTTTTCAGTTCCAATTCCTAATGTGAAGAGTTTGATTTCTGAAGATTCAATTTCCTCTGCAATCTGCTCCGTATTGTCTCCAAAGTCCTCACCATCGCTGATCAGAACGATGATTTTGGATTTTGGTTGAGTGACCGATACCTCTTCACTTTGAAGTTTTTCAAGGGCCATTTCAAGAGGAGGCCCAAAATCTGTACCTGAACTTGATACCAGATAAGTGTAGAGACCATCTATGATCACATTGCTTAGATAGTTTTTGTCATCAGTAAGTGGGCATTGGAGGAAGGCTTCATCAGAAAAAATGATAAGCCCGATTTTATCTGAGCTGAATGTGCTTACAATGTTTTTTAATTCGTATTTCAATCTTTCCAGTCTGGAAGGCGCAACATCTGTTGCATTCATGGATTGAGAAAGGTCTATTGCGATGAAAATGTCTTTTCCGATGGATTTAACTTCTCGCTGGCCTTCTCCAAATACAGGACCTAGTAGTGCTGCGATTAGCAGGCCGAAGTAAAGTGTTCTGAGGAATAGTTTGAAAATGACTTGCCAACCAGAGTTTTTGAATTGTTTCGCGGCTGTTAGGACACGGGCAATGAAGATTATGTAGAACACGATGAATGTTCCGATGAGTATAAATTCCGTTAATCCTATTGTATTGTTCCACTTCATGAATAGCGGGGCAAAATTTTTGCAGCGTCAAATATATATAAGTAGTACTGAAGCAGCGGAAAAAGGGATTCATTTTTAACATTTTTTATGAATTTAAATTTTTTGAAAAATAGTTGCTCAGTTCTTTTTGAAAAATCAATGAAGTGCTATATTTGCAGTCCTTTTCCGGCAGGGAGAAGGAAAAAGAGAATAGCCAGAGAGTTGGGTGAGTGGCTTAAACCAGCAGTTTGCTAAACTGTCGTACGCCTCACAGCGTACCGGGGGTTCGAATCCCCCACTCTCTACTCTTACCCGCCGAAGCTTTATGCGTAGGAGGGAGATGAGTAAAAAAACATAGATGAATTTATTACTACGAAAGTAGTAAGGCAGGTTCCATAGCTCAACTGGATAGAGCAACTGCCTTCTAAGCAGTAGGTTCCAGGTTCGAGTCCTGGTGGAATCACTTGATAAAGAGGAAGTTACGAAAGTTTCTTCCTCTTCTTGTTTAATAGCTCACCAACAATCTAACCAACATTTTTGTTGATTTCGTCTCGAGACAACTTTTTATGCTTCAGAAGCCAATCTAGAATTTCTGACTTTTTGAACCTCAAATTTTTTCCAACCTTGTAATATGGAATTTCTCTTCGATTCACCCAGCCATAGATTGTTTGTTTAGCTGCCCCAGATTCTGCCATTACCCATGCAATACCTGCGTAGATATCTCCTTCATCTGATTGACGTGACTCTTCCTTAGTTAAGGACTTTCTAAGTTTTAAAATTTCACTCTCAACAATTTGATTAACTTCTTCAAGTGTTACACCTGGTTTGTGATTTACTTGGACCGTAGCATTTGGCTTTGTAGATGTACTCCAGTTGCTATGGAATTGTTTGTTCGTACTTATAGGAACATCAAACTGAACTTCGAGATTTCTCGTAAGTCCAACAGTTTGGCCTAAAGTAGGGTTTGTAATAAGTCGACTTGGTCTTACTTTTTTCTCAACCATACCCCTCTTTTCAATAAAAAACAATCGTTGATCTACTTTTAGATCAACAATACAAAGATACGATTTGGAGATAGAAATGCTGTAAGAAAGTGGAGGAATATTTTTACGAATCACCGGAATTACACAACTTCGTTAAATACCTAATTTACTTATGCATCTGAGCGATTAAGATTCAAGTTTTTAGTGGAAAAATATATTTCTGATAGTCAGTTAGTTGTGTTTTTATTTCATATTTATTTAGAATTTCAGATAACTTTTTTTCCTATACTACTCACGAGACCAAAGACACTTTTTGGTCCTTTTGTGAGGAGGTGATTGAACTGCCCACCCAATGAGGTAAAGATGTTCTGGATTTAGATTGAATAAAGATTCAATCGTTTTTACTTAAGGATGGTAATTGAGCATGCCTACCCGTTTGTGGGTGAATTTGCTCCACAATGCGTTTAGCTGTCTTTAATTCACTGTTCGGCGTATTGATGTAGCCCAAGAAGATGCCGACGGGGCAAAGCCAAGAATAAAGCGATTGAGGCGAAGGCTAGGATATATCCAAATCGGTTTTGATTGAATTAGAATCTTCTAATTCTCAGGATTTAAATAATCGCAAGTTAGTAGAATGTTTACCGAAGTTTGTCTACTAATGTAAGTCTGGAAACCTCAAAAGTTTTTAACACGATTCTATCCCTAGGAGCTTAATTTAAACTTAAGTTCCCTAGGGAGAATTGTGTCTGTTTTCCTAAAAGAATGTTAGTAAAATATGGAAATATTCAATATTTGGTTAAACATTAAAGCTTATTTCGCGTCTGAATGAAAATGCAAAAAACTCAAATAAAAATTATTCAACTAGTCATGTCTGTGGCTTTTACTTTGGTTTGTATTAACCTAAGCGTTGCACAGACAACAAACAAAAAGATCTATCAATGTGCACCCTGCGGGTGTGATTCAGATGGAGAACACTTTGATCAACCAGGTAATTGCCCAAGTTGTGCGATGGAGTTAGAAGAAGTGACCACAGCACATCCAGTCCTGAAAAAGCTTGATCGCCCATTGAATGTAGCAATATTGGTTTATTTCCATGCACAACCTCTGGACTATGCAGGTCCATATGATGTATTTGCTTCAGGAGGAGAAAACTTCAATGTCTATACAATAGGGGAAAGTTTAGATCCAGTTCAAACAATGCCGAATCTTAGCATCAACCCACAATTCAGTATTAAGAATTGTCCCTCTCCAGATATATTGATAATCCCAGGTGGGATGTGGAACACATTAAATGATTCTACAAAATCCTGGATAAAGACGACCTCTATGGAAATTGATCATGTAATGTCTGTATGCACGGGAGCATTTGTTTTGGCGGATCTGGGAATGTTGGATGGTCTTAATGCCACAACTCATAGTGCAGGTATTAGTACATTGAAAGAAAACTACCCCAATATCTTGGAGGTCAAAAAGGAGGTTAGATATGTCGATAATGGAAAGATTATTACGTCTGGAGGAGTAGCTGCGGGGATAGATGCTTCTTTCTATTTGATTTCTAAAATTCTCGGTGATGATTGGGCAAAGGCCATAGCCACAAATTTAGAGTACCCTTATAATCCGGAAGCAGAAGATTAATAAAAAGGCCAATGTTGTAGAGCATTGGCCTTTTTAATTATTTATACCCTCTCTGCTTCATATCCAGCGTCCTGAATCGCTGTGATAACCTTTGCCTCAATAGATTCATCAGAATTAACTGTAAGTGTCCGGTTTGGATCTTCCAGGTCGACCGACCAATTGGTGATACCTTCTGTTTTATCTAAATGCGGAGTTACAGTATTGATACATCCCGTGCACTTTATGTTAGTCTTAAATTTTAGTTCTTTCATAATATTAAAGTTATAACTGGTTTAACGTGATTTGCTTTTGATAGAATTACATAATTCCATCTTGTAGTTATATCATTCATTAGATTTGGCTGAATTTTAATCTCAAGCTATTTGCTACCACTGATACCGAGGAGAATGCCATTGCCGCTCCAGCAATCATTGGGTCCAATAAAAATCCATTCAGAGGAAAAAGAACACCAGCAGCTACCGGGATTCCAATTACATTATATATAAATGCCCAAAATAGGTTTTGTCTGATACCGTAAACAGTCTTTTTCGATAAGTTCAGCGCCTTTGGAATTACATTAAGGTCCGAAGTAATTAAGGTCATCTTGGCTACATCCATTGCTATATCTGACCCTTTACCCATTGCAATACTCACATCAGCCTGAGCCAGTGCTTGAGAGTCATTAATGCCATCTCCCACCATAGCTACAACCTTGCCTTTGGATTGTATTTCCTTCACGAAATCAGATTTATCTGAAGGCATCACTTCTGATCTGAAATGGTTGATTCCGACTTCATCAGCGACTGCTTTGGCAGTTTGTTTATTGTCACCCGTCAGCATGTATACTTCAATTCCTCTATCATGTAGTTTTCTAATGGCCTTTGCAGAGGATGACTTTATCTTGTCAGCAATTGCAATTACTGAAAGTATTCTTGAGGAGTTTGCAAAGTACACCACCGTCCTTGCTTTTGATTGCCACTCCAAAGCCATTTTTGATACTTCCTCAGGAATTTCTAGTCCTTTGGTCTTTAGAAGGCTGGCATTTCCTACAAGGTAAGATTCACCCTCAAAATTTGCAGAAACACCTTTTCCAGTGATGCTTTCAAATTGATTCAACACAATATTAGTTCTGCTCTTATCTTTCAGGTAATTGACTACCGCCAAAGCAAGTGGGTGCTCACTTCGGCTTTCCATTTCAAGCAATATGCTGTTGTGCTTTCCGGAATCCTTGTTCGACCAATATGTATCAACAACTTCTGGCTTACCCTCTGTGATAGTTCCAGTCTTATCTAAAACAATTGCATTGACTTTGTGTGCAAGCTCAAGGCTTTCAGCATCTTTTATGAGAATATTGTTTTCTGCTCCTTTTCCCACTCCTACCATTATTGCAGTAGGAGTAGCCAACCCTAAGGCACAAGGACAGGCAATAACAAGCACAGCAATTGAATTAAGAAGTGCATAGGTAAAGGCATCAGCTCCTCCAAATATCATCCATGAAATGAAGGTAAGAATGGAAATTGCTATCACTACCTGGACAAACACTCCTGCAACTTTGTCTACCAGCTTTTGAACTGGTGCTTTACTACCCTGAGCTTCCTGAACCATCTTAATGATCTGAGAAAGCAATGTTTCACCTCCGACTTTCTCGGCAATAAACTCAAAGCTACCTGTCTGGTTTATAGTGCCAGCAAATACCTTCTTTCCATTCTCAGCTTCAACTGGAATAGGCTCCCCGGTAATCATGCTCTCATCAATGTAGGATTTACCTTCTACTACTTCTCCATCCACTGGAATTTTTTCACCTGGACGAATCATGATTCTATCACCTTTTTTCACTGATGCGATAGGTGTTTCAACTTCCTGACTATTCACTAAAACCTTAACTGATTTCGGTTGTAGACCCATCAACTTCTTAATGGCAGATGAAGTACTGGATTTGGCTTTCTCTTCCAGTAATTTACCTAAGGAAATAAATGTTATGATGACGACTGCTGCCTCAAAATAAACATGTGGTTCTATACCTCTGCTTACCCAGAAATTTGGGAAAAAAGTACTGAAAACACTAAACGCAAAAGCAATTCCGGTACTTAGCGCTACCAGAGTATCCATATTTGCTTTTCGGTGCTTTGCTTGCTTAAATGCATTCACAAAAAATGACCTACCAAACCAAAACAAAACTGGTGCAGACAAGGCCATTGAAATCCATTTCCCAGGACTCCATTCCATGAAAAACATTCCAATCACAAACACGGGAACAGTAAAAATGGCAGACCAAATAGTTCTGTTTTTGACTTGAATATAGTGTTCCTTTTCTATTTCCTCCTGACTGGCTGCAGGGTCCTCTACATCTATGATAATATCATAACCGATTGAGTTGACAGCTTCTTTCAAACTACTTAAAGAGGTTTGATTGTCATACTCAATGAGTACTGAGTTGTTCGCAAAGTTCACGGAAGCTTGTTTTACACCTTCTGTATGAGATAGCATTGACTCAACACTAGAGGCACATGAAGCACAAGACATACCAGTAACTGGAAAAGTGGATTTTATTGATTCAATATTCTTTGAAAGTCTTGGTTTTTCTTCTATTAATTGTTCCATGTTTCTTTCTCTTTGATAATTATTCAAAGTTCGTATGAAACATAGTTTAAACTGTTACACAATTTCTGGTAACGTTTATATCATTTTACAATCTTGTCTAATTCTGTCCTTGTCTTGTTGTTTTCGAAGTTCTTTTTAAAAACTGAAGGACTCATTCCGATTACTTTTTTGAATTGGTTAGATAGGTGAGCAACACTGCTAAACCCCAGTTTATAAGCTATTTCTTTAACAGAAAGCTCATCATAAAAAAGTAGTTCCTTTACTTTCTCCATCTTTTGTCTGATAATGAATTGCTCCAATGTAATGCCAGCGGTTGCTGAAAAAAGACTTGAAAGGTAGTTGTATTCGTAATGGAGGTTCTCGGATAGAAAACTGGACCATTGGATGTGTGTATTATAAGGATATTTATGATGAATTTCATTAATAACAAGAGTCTTGATTTTTTCAAGGATCTGACTTTTCCTGTCATCAATGATTTCAAAACCATTTGCTGTTAGATCTTTGGAAACAAGCTCTAATTGTAATGGGGAAAGCGGCTCCTTAGTCACAACTTCCCCCAATTCAACTGAAGTAGTTTCTATCTCTGATTTGTCAAATGATTCTTTTACCGATACGATACATCTCGCACACACCATGTTTTTGATTCTGATCGTATTCATCACTTAATATTTTAGATTCATTTAATATCGACTTGAAATTGTTATTCAACTAGTAATCTTTTCTCAAATGAATTATCTCCATTTGCAATCTTTAAGATATACAGGCCACTCTTTAAGTTCTTAGTTGAGATGGAATATGTAGTATTCTTTTGAAGAGATATATCAGAATGTAATTCTATTACTGTTCCTCTCAAATCCAATATTTGAATATTTAGATGTTCACTTTGAAACGCGCCCTTAATAATGAGGTTCTCTCCATGAATTACCGGGTTTGGAAAAACAGAGATATTCGGATCAATAGCAAGTGTGCTTGTAACGTTGAAGTTGAAATATTGATTAGCCAGCTCAAATGCATTGTTTCCAATCTCAATTCCCATTAACCTGCCAGGAATGTCGTCTGCTGGTGGGTGTATGCCACCCCATATACGGGAAAGACTTGTCTGATCAGAGGCATCTCGATAAGTTGCCCACTGTAGTACCACATCTACACTTGGCCCTTCTTCAAACACCAAAAACTCGTTTTGAGCGGCTAGAAATTCACCTACTCCTCCAGGGAAATATGGGTCTCCAGTGATTAGAGTTAAAATCTCTGCTGCAGCTCTTGAAAAGGTAGAGTGGCCTGAGACAAAACCAGCAAAGGGAGGAGTTACAAAGGTTGGTCTTTGATATGGCCACCAGTTTTCAGCCAAGATCCAACCCACACCAGCAACATCTGTTTCTGGGTCTTGGATGAAATCCGGACCTTTCCACGCATAGACTTTGATCTTTCCGACATTTTCATCATTGTCCCCAGCAAGTTCATCACCTGATTCAACCACTTCAATTAATCCATCAAATAATGGAATTCCGTTTTCGCTATAATTATTTAATGTATTGTCTGAGCTTTGTCCTTGATCAGCCATATATCTGATCGCTGAAATAGGACGAAGATAATCGTAATATCCCTTTAGCGCCCAGGAAGCTACAGCAGCATCATGCATTGCTCCACCCAATGCTAAATATGCTTTTATATCCCACTCTAATTCACTAAGCTCTTCACCTTGTCCCATGTATTTCCTTTCAAATTGAGGGTGGTCGGTAACATAATTAAGAATTGTAAACCAATGACCTGGAGGTGTTTCAGAATCTGGTCCATCTGCCCAAAACTCTGCCAATACCCGAGTGTAATCACCTCTTGGGACAAACTGAGGTTCGTAACCTAGTCCAGTTATTGGATTTACCCTATGTCCCGTTCCCGGATCTCCACCTTCTAATTGATTATAAAAGTTTTTGTAGTCATCAAATGAAGTTGGAAGATTGGTTGTGTTTCCTAAGTTTCCTGGAGAGATATCCCACAAGACATCATCAGCAGGATCCAAATGAGATGACCAAAGTGAGACAAGAGAGAATCCCCACTTGTAATTATTAATACCATCTGTACTGCTCTCTTCAATCAATGGAGGTGATCCAGGATCCAGGTATAACCACCAATCATTTCCATCTCTTTGTACTATTTCCAAATTACTTACAGAAAGAGCGAAAGGCACCACTTGTCCCCACTCAGGACTAAGAAACTCGGGAGCCAGCGGAATTTCGTTTCCGGATTGGTCAATAAATGATTCTAATGCAAGGGGCTGCCATCTATTGGGGTCAATCATGTCTGGGTTTCCAGGATCTTCAGGTGCTAGAGATGGGTTAATGGGCTGATAAAAAAGATTGGCGTAATCAAATTGTTCGTTTGATCCATCCTGCAAACCAAACTCTATGATACATTGTGCTATATAATTACCAAGGGCTGCTGCTTGATTAGAGCTCGTTTGATAATCTGTTGATTCAAAGTCTTGATCATATCCTAATTCATTGAATAGATCATCAAACTTCTGTAAGGTTTCTATGCTTCCAGGTGAGAATGCAAATCTATATGACAGTAACCGATAAGCTGCGTAGCTTATAGTCTCATGCCTGGCTGCCTCCATATCTTCAGGTATATCAATCCCCTGAAATGTACAGGTGTACTCTCCGATTGTATTTCCCAGAAAGTAAGTATTAAAGTTTTCATCATAAACTGCCCAGGAATCATACATAGCTACTGATGTATGGAATAAATTCCTTGCATGGACAGTAGGTCTTGCAAAGTCATTTCTGATTGCAAAAAGTAAAGCTTCATTCCACTCTCTTGCAACTGAATGCTGTGAGAATCCACTAAAACTGGATACTATCGCGATTAATAAAATTAATATAGACTTATAGGTTCTCATTGTATGAATTTCTTGGTCTGGTATTTTGTTCATTAAATTTCCAATGCAGCAACACGAACAGCAGCAGAATTCTCACTGAGTTCAGTCCATGCGAAGAAGATTTTGTTATTATAAGCTGCCATCTGAGGGAAACCACTTCCACGAGCCTCCTGGCTTTTCGCAATAGTGATTACAGGTTCATATGTTCCATTGGATTTCACTACTCTGGTTTTGATCACAGTATCTTCTCCGTCCCTACCTAACCAGCTTACAATTGCCTTTCCCGGATCAATCATTACAACATCGACTCTTCCAAATGGTGACATGTTATCAACCATAACCGGATCCCCAAAAGATTCACCAGCATCATTGGAGAATATAACTTTTACCTGAGGATTGTTGTTTGGAGATGAAAACCATGCTATTGCCAGATTATCTCCAATAGCATCAACTCTTGGTCCATTTACAGGGCAACCAGCAATCTCCCAATTATCCTGGTAAATGGTTTTGGGTTCTGTCCAAGCTCCATTGACAAGTCTCACAATCGACATATCGCGAACCTCAGTTTCTGATCTGTCTCTGTATACAACAACAGGACCTTTAGAAGTAATGGCAGCTCCAGTTTGGCAGCAATCACAAACCCTGTTGTCGAGTTCTGTTTCCTTTGAAAGGTTACCTTCGATATCCATTACTGCACTTCTGATTGACATAGCTCCATGATGGCCATCTCCATCTGAAGATGTATTCCTTCCATCCAACCAGGCTAACTGAAAACTATTGTCTGGTAAAGGAATCATACTAAGGAACCCGTGCTCAGTAGGAGTTCCATCGTTATGAGGAATTATAGCCTCAGTCCATTCATTGAGGTTGTTTCTGGTGATGTTCACATCGTAGGAGTATGTTCCTGCAGAGCTTTTAGCAAGGTAATGAGCAAGCATTTCACCCTTTTTATTAATACTCATCATAGGGTAATCTGCCCAATTGACAAACCAGTCTGTACCGATTTTAATCAATTCAGGTGAAGACCATGTTCCATTTTCAAAAACAGAATAGCGAAGAAATGTTGAGTCATTCTCTTCATTGACCCAGGACATGTAAAGTTTACCGTCATTTCCTTTTACTAAATATGGTAGGCTGCTACTTTCACCAGCCGGAGAATCCAAGGTTTGTACGGTAGGTTTTTGCACTTCATGCTGGTTGGAAGTAGTGCATCCAACCAGAATGAAGATTATAAACATTGATATTACTCCAGCTCTCATGATCCGGAGTTCTTTAGTTCAAAACTGACCAATACATTGTCCCAGCTTATGCTGATCTTGCCATTGGAAGCATCCAATTCTTCTACTTTATAAGTAAGAGATTCTACTGGCTCCTCAAGAGCAACTGGAGTTGATTTAACCCTGATAATATCATCTGCAGCATCGTAATCATCTGCCAGGTGTTGATCCCAGTTTTTATTGATAATAATCGTCCATTCTTCTTCTCCAGGAATGGTGAATAAAGCATACTTTCCAGCTGTAATCGTTGTTCCTTCTACTTCAACATCAGTAGAGAATTGGATACTTGTTGCTTTATGAGCGCCAGTTACCCAGACTTCACCGAAAGCGACAAGACCACCAAATATCTGTCTTCCTCTCTTGCTTGGAGAACTGTATTCAATATGAACATGATTATCTCCAACATTGGTCATAGCCATTTTCTTTGGGCTCTTTGGATTAGAATCTCCAGAAGTTTCAGCAGTATGTGCAGAGTGATCTTTATGATCATGGGATTCTGAGTTTTTTTCTGTGTTTGAACAACTCCAGATCATGATGATCATGATCAAAAAAATAGCATTTTTCATCTTCTATGTTAATTTATTTAGGTTAATAATTATTTTAATTCTTCTTCTACATTCCCACAGGTGAGCATTTTATCACCGAAATATGGGTTCAATACTTTTTCAGAGTCACTAAGCCAGAATGCTCCTTCAAAATCAAAGGCCATTGGACAGTATTGTCTGAATCCGCCAGTTTCAACCTGGTATTTCATGATAGATTGATACAGCTGATCACTTAGTGGTGATAATGCTGTTCTAATTACTTCCACATCCTTATGATTAAGCATGTGTTCCACTGAGGATTGAAGCACTTCCAAATCCTTCATCCATTCCATATGCGCTTCTCCTTCTAGTAGTTTCATGTCTACTTTACTGATAGCTGTTAAAAGAGGCTTGGCTTTCCTTTTTGCGTTTTTGGCATCTGTCTCAATTAATGCATCTTTCACTGGCAGGTATGCGGTGAATACGTCCCGCAGTTGCTCTTTAAATTCCTCGCTAACATCGAAAGTATTTTCAGAGATATTTACATCAGGCAGGTTAAACTCGTCCATACCACCATTCATCTTGTCATGATCATGGCCCGTGGAGCTCTTTCCACCGGATGGATTCATCATGGAAACCTTTCCTTGTAACTGGGCTGCTGCATCAATTTTGAATACACCATTTGTAGCGATTTCTTCATTCTCATCAAGCCCACTTAAAACCACATATCCATCTCCGGCATCAGTTCCTAACTCAATTTCTCTGAATTGGAAGGTAGGCTGAGCAAAGTCTGGCAGTTTCACATAGACTACTGCTCGTTTACCTGTCCAAAGAACTGCTGATTTAGGAATTGTAATTGCATTACCACTTCCCGTCATTCCCGCCATAACTGTACCTTCAACAAACATTTCTGGTTTTAATCTGCTGTCTTTATTGACGATTTCAGTCCTTACAGAAGCAGTACGAGTCTGGCTACTTACTACAGGGTCAATAAAGGTCACGATGCTTTTGAATTCTTGTCCTGGAATGGATTGGATCTTGAATGAGATAGAGTCACCTTCACTTACCCATGGAAGATCACTTTCATAAGCATCAAACAACACCCAGAGTCTATTTAGATCAGCTACTTCAAATAATACTTTACCTTCACTTACATGCTCACCCTTCGTGACTTTTCTTTCCAGAATTGTACCAGACCTTGGAGCATACACATTGAAATAGAATTGAGGCTCACCTTTTTCAATAATCTCTGTAATCTGTGAATCTGTCAATTCCCAAAGTTTCAGTTTCTGAACAGCAGCGTCATAAAATGAAGGATTAGTATCCTTGAATTTTAAAGCCTCAAAAAGCTCCTTTTGAGCTGTTACCAAATCTGGAGAATACAGAGTAGCCAGCTTCTGACCTTTCTTAATGTATTGACCTGTGAAGTCTGCAAAGAGCTGTTCCACTCGTCCATTGAAATGGGCAGTTACCGTTGCGATGTTTCGCTCATCAGCCATTACCTTTCCCGGAAGATAAACATCCTTTTGAGGGACTGATTTGGTAACTGTAGTAGTTTGGATTGCAGCAATCTTCATTGCGGCCTCAGTCATTTGAATTTCGTTAACGGATACCTCTTGTCCTCCTGTAGAAGAGACAGGTATTAGATCCATTCCACATAGTGGACACTTACCTGGACCGTCTTCCCGTATTTGAGGATGCATGGAGCAGGTCCACACCTCTGCAACACTTTCATGTGAGTGGTTATTGTGTGCAATTTGTCCAGAGTTGCCACCAAAGATGAGCCAACCCAAAAGAAGTCCACCAGTCAACATTCCAACTCCAATTGCTATTTGTTTTATATTAAGATTTTTCATTTTCCGCTTAGGTAATTGATTTTGTAAATCGCATTGTTATTGTCGACGCTAGCTTTTTGCATGGCTAGCTGGTAGGTTAGGAGTTTTCTCTCCATCCTCAGCACTTCCTCAAAATCAGTTGTGCCTGTCGTAAATTCTGTTTGAAGCAGGGCGAGAGATCTCTCAGCCAGATCATGGAGCTTTTCATAAAGATTTAACCTTCGTTGAGCGTCAAGATGATCTTTGATCAGGTTTTCCAGATTTGAAGAGAGTTGATTGTTTTTGTCTTCAATCTTGTGTTGAAAACCCTCTTTCTGAATGCTGGCTTGCTTCTGCATGGCTTTGTATTTCTTTTGAAATAAAGGAATCTTTAATCCAACCTGAGGAAATAAGAAGGCATCCTGACCATTGTCAGGGATATCCACATCAGTCCTTTCTCCAATATTGATATAACTTGCTCCAAGCATAAAAGAAGGTTTACCCATCAGCTCTGCTGCTTTCACCTGCTGCTCTTTGCCTTCCATTAGAAGTTGAAGCTCTTTCAGTTCCAGGTTATTTTCAATGATGCTATCATACAAGGATTGCTTACTCTGGCTCAACTGAACTATTGCCAGACTATTAGGAAATGATACTTCCTCAGTTAAACTTGTATTGAGCAGGTTTTCAAACTCCGCAAAAGAAGAAGCCTTGGAATCATTTAGGAATTCTAATTGTGCTTTAAGCTCTTCTTCTTCCATTTCAACACGCAATACATTCACGAACCCGGTCTTTCCACTTTCAAAATTCACCCGTGCCAGCTCCTTAAATGATGCTAACAGTCCCAGATTCTCTGTGGTCAACTCAATAGATTGTTGAATGAAGTAGAGCTGATTATACTTGATCCTGATGTCTCGGTAGAGTTTGATTTTCGCATCTTCAAAGGCGATCAATTTGGCATCTGCATATTTTGCAGCTACATCTCCCTTTGCTTTCAGTGTACCAAACCATGGAAAGGATTGGTTAACAGCTAAAGTTGCTCTTTGTGGCCCCACTCGTGTTTCTACTGGCTGAACAAATAGACCAAAGGTTAATTGAGGATCTGGTAACCCCGTGGTTTGTGGAATTTGCTCCATAGCTGACAGGTAATCATTGAATTTAGCTTTCAACCCCGGGTTATTCTCAGCAGCTAATACCAGATAGAAATTAATCTCCTTTTGAGCAAAAGCCTGTAAGCTTAGTATTCCGAAAATGAATAACATTATTTTTTTCATGATTTTGGCAGTAAAAGAGATTATGATCTTCTCATTTTCGGGAGAGCATTCACTCCTAAAAATTGATATAATGCTAGCTTTCATGAGTAGTTCTTTTTAATTGTGACTCTTTCCACCAGCAGTATAAAACTGGTACAACAAACATGGTAATCACCTGAATGATCATGCCTCCAAATGTTGGAATGGCCATTGGGACCATAATATCTGAACCCTTACCCGTAGAGGTAAGCACCGGGAGCAATGCAATAATGGTTGTAGCAGCAGTCATCATAGCAGGACGAACTCTTTGCTTCCCAGCATGCATTACTGCTTCTCTAATCCCTTGGACAGTGGTAGGTTTTTCCTTTTGGAAATACTGTTTTAAGTAGGTTCCCATAATGACACCATCATCTGTAGCCACACCAAACAAGGCAATGAACCCAACCCAAACAGCAACACTTAAGTTGATGGTGCCTACTTGAAACAGGTCTCTCATTTCTCTACCGAAAAATGAGAAATTCAAAAACCACTCCTGATTGTAAAACCAGATAAATATGAACCCTCCAGCAAATGCCACAAAGACTCCTGAAAACACCATAAGGGTAGAAGGGAGGTTACCAAATTGGAAATACAATATCAGCAAGATGGCAAGCAAGCTTATAGGGATGACTATAGAAAGCCTTTTGGTAGCCCTTAGCTGATTTTCGTAATTCCCTGCAAACTTGTAGCTAACGCCACCAGGAATCTCTAAGCTTCCATCCTCGACCTGAGCATCAAGAAATCTCTGAGCATTCTCCACTACATCGGTCTCAGCATATCCTTCTTCCTTGTCAAATATGACATATCCCACTAGAAATGTGTCCTCACTTTTGATGTTTTGCGGCCCTCGTACATATTGTAATTCTGCCAACTCTTGTAGCGGAACCTGTACGCCCGAAGGGGTTGGAATCAAAATATCCTTAATGTCGTCTGGGTTATCCCTCAACTCTCTTGCGTATCGAACTCTAACTGAATATCGTTCTCTGCCTTCTACGGTAGTAGTCTGGGAGTTACCACCAATAGCAACACCAATGAACATCTGTACATCTGCAACGCTTAACCCATATCTGGCTATTGCTTTTCTATTGATCTTTATCTCCAGATAAGGTTTACCCACAACTCTATCAGCAAATACTGAACTGGCTTTTACACCTGGAACCTGTTTTAGAAGAGACTCCATTTCCAAACCAACTCCTTCAATTGTCTCCAGGTCAGGGCCATAGATTTTCATTCCCATTGGTGCTCTCATACCTGTAGATAGCATTACCAATCTGGTTGCTATTGGTTGAAGTTTTGGTGCGGAAGTCATTCCAGGAATATTGGAAACATCTACAATCTCATTCCAGATATCATCTGGTGATTGGATATGCTCTCGCCATTGTCGGAAGTACTTTCCATTTTTATCTTTTATCAGAAGATTTGTATCAAACCCGGCCAGCTGATCAAATTCATGATCAAACGTATTGCCATCTGAGAGCTCAAACTCATTCTCATCATTCACTTTAAACCTTACCTTGTGCCCATTTTCATCTATGACATATTCTGGCTTGTAATTGATTACATTTTCAAACATTGAGATGGGAGCAGGGTCCAAAGCGGATTCAGCACGACCCCATTTTCCTACGGTCATTTCTACTTCAGGAATAGAAGTCACCAGTTTGTCTAAAAGCTGGATGGTTTCAATGTTTTCTTCCACACCAGAATGAGGCATTGTAGTAGGCATAAGCAGATATGACCCCTCGTCTAATGGAGGCATAAACTCCTTACCAGCTCCAGGAAAGGTAGAGCTCATTGTTCCCCAGAAAGAAGATTGACGGATGTTCCAGCCCACTTGATCTCCTCCTTTTGCGATAAAGCCAAAAACACCGTTGAAGCCTTGCCATGATAATAAACCAAATAACAGAATGGTAATTGGCAGTAACAAGAATTGAATCTTGTGATCCAGGCACCAGCTCAGAATTCGGGTATAATAATGGACAACTGTCAATAGTATCCCCAACACAACAAGTATGATGAGTCCAACAAATAAGAAATTCATCAACCAGTTATAACCAGCACCTAATGGCAGCCATGCTCTCGTAAGGAAGTACATTACTGTCATTAGAATTATTCCAATGTTTAAGTATTTAGGGAGGTTCTGCCACTTTCCCTTCCATCTGTCCTGGAAGAAATTGTTGATTCCCAATGCAACCAAAACGATTCCAGCCCACGGCAATAGGAATATTAGAGCAATTCCAGCTACTATAAGGCCCACATTCCACATCTTTCTACTTTGTTCTTTTCCAAAATTGATCGAGAAGATCCAGTGTGCAAAAGCAGGAATAACTACTAACCCTATGAAAAGGGCAGCCAGTAGAGCAAAGGTTTTTGTAAAGGCCAAAGGGCGGAACAATTTACCTTCCTGATCCTGAAGTGCAAAAACAGGGATAAAACTGATCACTGTTGTCGCAAGCGCTGTAATCACAGCAGAGGCAACCTCAACTGTTGCTTCGTAAATTACTTTTAGTTTCCCTGCTGTATCAAGATCTTTATTCTCCGGAAGCTGTAGGTGACGAATTATGTTTTCTGTAAACACCACACCAACATCCACCATAACTCCAATAGCAATTGCAATCCCTGAAAGCGCGACGATGTTGGCAGCTACTCCAGCATATCTCATCACGATAAATGTCATCAGTACCCCAATAGGAAGTAAACTTGAAATCAAAATAGACGCCCTTAGGTTTAAGACCAGGATGATTACTACAATTACACTGATTAGAATCTCCAGTGAAAGCGCTTCTTCTAGTGTTCCTAGAGTCTCTTTGATTAAGCCTGTTCTATCGTAGAAAGGAACTATTGTGACTTTTGAGACTGTGCCATCAGAAAGTGTTTTGCTTGGAAGTCCCGCTTCAATTTCTGCAATCTTGTCTTTCACATTGTTAATCACCTCAAGGGGATTGGATCCATAACGAGCCACAACCACAGCGCCAACTGCTTCTGCACCTGCCTTGTCTAAACCACCTCTTCTGGTGGCTGGACCTAATTGAACTTTGGCAACATCTTTAATCCTGATTGGGACATTATTTCTGGAGACAATAACAGTTTCCTCCAGGTCGCTTACACTTTTGATATAACCCAAGCCACGTACAAGGTATTCAGCACGATTGTATTCTAATGTTCTTGCTCCAACATCCAGGTTACTCTTTTTAACTGCTGTCATGATCTGATTCACGCCAACATCAAAACTCTTCATTGCAACCGGATCTATGTCAACCTGGTATTCTTTTACAAACCCTCCAATGGAAGCTACTTCAGAAACACCATTAGCAGAAGACAATCCATACTTCACATAAAAATCCTGAATGGTCCGAAGTTCCTGAGGGTCCCATCCACCAGCTGGATTACCTTCCTGATCTCTTCCTTCTAAAGTATACCAGAAGATTTGGCCAAGTGCTGTTGCATCAGGACCAAGTGCGGGTTGAACACCCTCAGGTAAAGTTCCGGCTGGTAAGGAGTTGAGCTTTTCTAATATCCTGGAGCGGCTCCAATAGAACTCCACATCTTCTTCAAAGATCAGGTAGATACTAGATAAACCGAAAATGGAGCTACTCCTAATAGTCTTAACACCAGGAATACCCAAAAGGGCAGTTGTAAGTGGATAGGTGATTTGGTCATCTATGTCTTGTGGAGACCTACCCATCCATTCTGTAAATACGATTTGTTGGTTTTCTCCAATATCCGGGATTGCATCCACTGGTACTGGATTCCTTGGAATTGAATCCAACTGCCAGTTAAAAGGAGCAGTTGAAATTCCCCAACCAATAAGGGAAATAGTGAGAAGTAATGTAATTAGTTTCTTCTCCAGGAAAAACTTAATGATTTGATTAAGCATAGCATAATTCCTTGATTAATAATAATTGAGAAAATGAGCTATAATTCAATACAGCTCTGGACGCACACATGTGCGACAGGAATAGCTATCGGCCTAAATCAGAAATGATTGTACTAGAACAGGGATGTCCCGATCGATTAAAGGGGGTTTGTAATTAAGGTAAGCGGTGTAATGATTGGCTCGAGATAAAAGATCAAAATCAATTAAGAAATAAGTGACAACAGCCAGTACCTTGAGATCAGGGACTAAATTGATTTGTTCACTTACTTTTTTAAGATCGTCAATCTTTATTTCCTCTGAAGTGTCCTTGCAACAATCCATTGGACAATCCTCATCTTTTTCCATGCCCATCATGGCCATGCAAGATTCAGCTTTTTCGAACACCGCAACATTCTTCAACCTGCCCATGCAATAGTGCTTGTGCAAAGTAATCCCAGCGGATGCCAACAAAAGCAATCCTGCCATGAATAAAGTTACTATGTTCTTAAATCTTAACACTGCGGCTTAAAGGTACGAAAAATCTAATTCCAAGTAAAGTTACGATCACTGATAGGGTAGGGATTTATATAATCCCATGAAATAGTTACATAGTTTTCAAGAACTGAGTTCTTATCACTAATTTGGTATTTATAAAACTTTGAACTTAGACATTTATTCCAATCTTTCTACTTATTCGTATTTTTGACAAATGCTTGAAAAGAAATTAGAACATCGGAATATCAAGCCTACAACAATGAGGCTTTTGGTTCTCAGGAAGCTAGTGGAATCTGGATCAGCTATAAGTTTGAGCGACCTGGAGGCAAAGTTTGAGAGAGCTGATACTGCCACTCTTTATCGTACTTTAAAAACTTTTGAGGAAAAGAAACTGATTCACAGCATAGAAGATGGAACCGGTTCCGTTAAGTATGCACTATGTGAAGAAGGATGTGAGTGCGAACCTCAAGACCAGCACATTCATTTCCATTGCATCAAATGTGGAGAAACATATTGCTTGACACAATCTAAAATACCTCAGACTCAAATTCCTTCAGGCTTTAAGGCAGCTAGTGCTAGCATGGTTTACAAAGGAACTTGTGCCAATTGTACCTAACAATGCAAACAGTTTGCATTACATGATTCGTATAATTGTGTAGTGAAAATTAGTTCATTCATATTATCCCTGTTAATATTACTATTGGTACTGACACCCTGTGCAGATGAGCCACATTCAGATGAATCCATTTCAATTGAAGTGGAGGATCATCCAATAGGATCAGATCATCATGACCTATGTAGTCCATTTTGTACCTGTCATTGTTGTCATAGCAATTTTACAAACCAGTGTACTTTTTGCTTAGGCACACTCTCTTTCTTCATCAGTGTTCCAAGTGAACTGGATTTGGACATACTTTCCAGAATTGCGTTTTCTATCTGGGACCCTCCACCGTTTGATGAATTCAACACTTTAGCCTAATCACCCAATAAGTTTATTCATTAACAAGTATTAAATAAATGAAGCATATAATCATGTGGTTCATTGTCCTGATAGGAACAATGGCTCATGCTCAAAATATATTTACAGCCCGCGTAATTGATGCGGAAGATGGCGAACCTTTATTAGGAGCCACAGCAAAAGTTAGTACAACAAAGGGAGGTGTATCAGACATAAACGGGTACCTTGAAATCAGGAATATCGAAGAAGATAGCATTCAGATATCTGTTTCATATGTAGGTTATCAACCTTTCTCTGCTAGTTATAATTTTCCGCTATCAGGAATTCAAACAATTGAGCTCATACAAGGAGAAGAACTTGAAGAAATAGTAGTAACCTCAACCAGAAGTAGTAGAACTATCGAAGAGATTCCTACAAGAATAGAAGCGATCAGCTCAGAAGAGCTAGAAGAAAAGGCCATTATGAAATCATCAAATATTGCGATGGTTTTAAGAGAGAGTACAGGTATTCAGATGCAACAAACCTCAGCTAGCTCTGCAAATCAAAGTATAAGAATACAAGGGCTTGATGGTAGATATACTCAAATTTTGAAAGATGGCTTTCCATTGTTTGGAGGGTTTTCCAGTGGTTTAAGTATTATGCAAATTCCACCTCTCGACCTTAAACAGGTTGAAGTTATAAAAGGAAGTAATTCAACACTTTTTGGAGGAGGTGCAATTGCTGGACTAATCAATCTCGTCACATACACACCTCAGGAAGAAAGAAAATTGAGATTAATGATCGATCAGACGCATGCTGGAGGGTCTACTTTTAACGGATTCTATGCAAAGCGTTATAATGATATTGGATTGACGCTTTACGCTTCAGCAAATAGGCAGGCTGCCTATGATCCCAATAATGATGACTTCAGCGATATACCTGAAATAAGAAGCTTTACACTAAATCCGTCACTTTTTTATTATTTGAACGACCAATCAAGTTTAAGACTTACTTTAAATGGAACTGTTGAAAATAGAATTGGAGGTGATATGGAGGTAATTGGTGATAGACCAAATGGACTCCATCAATTTACTGAAGAAAATGAATCTGATAGGGTGTCCTACCAGCTGACATATCAAAACAGTTTTGATAGTAATCGTTTGTTAACAGTTAAGAATAGTCTGACATTTTTTAATAGACAGATTTTAGAACCAGATTTTGAGTTTTCTGGTAAGCAATGGTCGTCATTTAGTGAAGTCGCTTATAACTACGGAAACACAAAGGCAGACTGGATATCAGGTATTAACTTTTATACTGATAAGTTCGAAGAAACACCTTTTGATTCACTTGACCGTGATTACAATTACACAACTCTTGGAGCTTTCACACAAAACACAGTTAACCTAAATGATATACTAGCATTAGAAAGTGGACTTAGGATTGATTATGATTTGGATTATGGCTTTTTTGCGCTTCCAAGACTATCAGCACTTTCAAGATTCAATGATACCTGGTCAGCCAGAATAGGTGGTGGATTAGGTTATAAATTACCTACTATATTCACTGAGGACGCAGAGAATTTAACTTATCAGGGCATTTTACCAATTAATATTAATTCAGTAAACCCTGAAAGATCAATCGGTGGAAACCTGGACTTCAATTTTAAAACAATTATTGGTCAAGAATGGACCTTATCGGTAAACCAACTTTTCTTCTACACTAAACTCAACGACGCTCTTGTGTTTAGAGAGAATATATCTGGCCAGTTTTTCTATGAAAATGCTGATGGTCCAGTAAGTAGTCAAGGAATTGAAACGAATGTAAAGTTGGGATTCAAAGATTTCAAGCTCTTTGCTAATTATGCGTTAATCGATACAAAATTGAAGTACGACAATCTTAATGAGCAGAAACCGCTCACTCCAAAACACAATATTGGTTCAGTCCTGATGTATGAAGTGGAAGACAAATGGAGGATAGGATATGAGGCCTATTATACAGGAAGACAATTCAGGAATGATCGGACCAGAACAGATGATTACTGGACCATGGGTTTCATGGTCATGAAAAAAATCAAAAACGTAAGTCTGTACGTCAACTTTGAGAATTTTAGTGACACAAGGCAGCATAGGATGGAGTCATTTGATGTGGATGCACATTTTAAACCAGATTTTCCTGAACTCTGGGCACCAACAGACGGACGAATAATTAATGCAGGTTTCATATTAGAATTGTGAAAAGATGAACTTCTATCAAGTATTTCTTCCCATTGCCACACTACTTTATTTGCTGCTGGTATTTGTCCTGAGATCAGTAATACTGTGGAAGCAAACTGGAGTTAATCCATTTGTATTTGGTAATACTGAGAGAGCACATGATTACATTGGAAGAGTTTACAAAGTGATGGTATTTGGTACCTGGATCTCTATAGGGTTTTATTCTTTCCTTCCAACTTTGTACAGCATTCTGGTGCCTATTGATTATTTAGAAGTCGAATGGTTAAAAGTATCTGGAATTTCCTTGTTAGCAATTTCATTTTTATGGACCAGTATTGCACAATATCAAATGTCCAAATCATGGAGGATTGGGATTGACTATGAGGAAAAAACTGATTTGGTATCCAGCGGTCTGTTCAAATATTCGAGGAACCCAATATTCCTGGGAGTATTGATATCTTATCTTGGTACATTTCTTATTATCCCCAATATTCTTAGCTTTTCGATTTTTCTGGTGACCTTTGTTACCATTCAGACACAGGTAAGATTAGAAGAAGAGTACTTGGAAAATGTACAGGGACAAGAGTACATCAATTATAAAAAGAAAGTAAATAGATGGCTCTAATATCCTTAGCAATGAGGAATTGAAATCCTATTTTAAAAACTTGAAAAATAGGTGCCGCAAATGAATGGCGTTCTGGTTAAATAAGGGGGGCGGGGTAATTTTTTTTGAATTTGATTGAATGGATTCAAAGACTAATTAACCTTTCCTCTTTTCATTAAACACCAATTTATTCCTAAACGGATCGCAGACTTCAACGCACAGATCTTTCCATGGGGCCTTCTCAATACCTGGGTTGTTGTATTTGTATTTTTTCTTTTTGAGCATTTTGTGAAATTCTTTCAAGCCTTTGCAATGAATAAAAACCTTGGCTCCTGGTGTGCAATCTCCATGATGTTCAGAAAGATGAAGCACCATTTCTCCTTTAGATATCTGCATGTAAATTGGTGCATTGTCGTGGAATCTATGTTCCCAATCTATTTTGAATTCCAGCCAATCAATGTAGAATTCAATGGTTTTGTCATAATCAAATATCCTAAGTACTGGAATTACCTGGTTCACTTCCATAAATACAAATTAGTGAATTTTGCGCTCACACCAATCAATCGGTGAAAACAGTAGGCAAGGAAGATGGGTATGTTTTCTCGATAGTATCGCCGGAATGGTCATCACCTCGCAACCTGAATCACCCCTAATAGCAGCCAGGGTTAGTGATGCAGAAAGAAAAGTTAGTGCTCCTGTGGCTGCAGGACCACCATATCCAACAAAGAATACAGCTAACAATGGGCCAAATGCTAAGAACGCACCAACAATGTTGTTGAAGTTGAAGGAGAACCTCATTAGGACTATGTGAATGATGTGATAGAAAATGACTAAGCTCAATGCCCAGACAATTCGCTCTATAGCACCTTGCCAGTCCACAGCAACATACACAGGCCATACTTCAGTTATGAAAAAGATGCCTAGTAGTAATCTTAGAATTCTCCCGATGATTCTTGCTTTATCCTTCATATATTGAATGACGTGAATTCACTCTCATTGAGATAGTAGAATTGCAATTTTGGGATCAATGGACAGGTGCTGGGATAATTAGGAGGATAGTATGTTGTTCCCAAACCTCCCTCAAAAATCCCAAAAATCCCAAACTTGACTATTCGGTAATCAACCGGTGAATCAAATCGTAATTTGAAACAAACAAACTTTTGAATTATGAACAGTAAGGATCAATCAACTCAAAACCAAACACCATTCTACATTTTAGGCTTCTTGGGATTATCTTGTTACGGGAGTTGTGCCTTGATTTCTCTCATTATAGGAGTTGCATGGTTAGCTACTAGCACCGAGTATATTTTTAATTTTGGTTGGGAATACCTAGTTCCAGCTTTTCTTGTATTCTGGGGAATTCTACCTATTATCGGCTACTACTTCTACCGAATGAGAAAGAGATAGGGATATTGGCTTTTGGGTTGAAGTCCTCAAATAGCGCGTTCATTGTCTTGTACGCCTCTCTGGAAATAGGGATCCAATCTTTATAACCTTTAAGTTTTACTCTAAAGTCTCTTGCATTTCCTTTTACCTGATCAATTTTAGAAAGATTAATGATGTAACTTCTGTGACCTCTGATAATGAATTGTGTGTCTATTTGAGACTGCAAATTTTTCAGACTTGATCTCAATATATGGATTGATATTTCGTCATCTCTGTGAGTTATTACCTTAGCATAGTTATCATAGGATTGGATCAGAATTAACTCATTTGTATTCAGATTAAGTACTTCAGAATTGTTTTCTCCCATGAGCTTTATCCATCCGTGCTCGTAATAGGAAACCTTGGATTGAAGTTTTTGATTGAGAGACTGGGATTTCTTAAGCTTTAGTTTCAATGCTCTGTTGTAATTGAAGTAAATGCAGACCATTCCTGGTAATATTCCAATCCAAAATGCTCGTAGCATTTGCTCTCCCCAATGCAAAGAAGTGGTACCACAAACGGGAATGACCATCCAATAAATTCCAGTTGTACCCACAATGGTGAGAAAATTAAACACTGACCAAACAGCTTCCTTTCCAATGCTCCAGGTATTCTCATTAAAAAAAACAGGAAGCAGTCTACCTACAATATAAAAGTTAAAAGCGAGTGTTAGGAAGATGGGAATTGAGAGTCCAGCTAAGATCCAGGTGCCCCAGGCACAATCCATCCGGCTTATTCCAAATGGCTCAAAAACAATCATGAACAATGGTATTACCACGCTGAAAGTTACTAGTAGTCTTATACTCCTTGAAAAAGGAATATAAAACGGGTAGGGAGTTTTCATTATGTTAATAAACCATTTCATTAATTATGAGCAGCAACCTTTATTCTGTTGGATGGGTGGGCATTTCTCTGTCCCATATGAGCAATAGACACAGCAATCACCAGCTTTTGGCTTAAGGACCTTATGACAATTTTCACATTCGTAGAAATACTGACATGCGTCTGTTGGCATAGTTTCTTCTTTCTGGTGTCCACAATTTGGGCACGTGATAGTAGATTTTAAAATTACTTGTGTTTCCATATTAAGATTTGGATGATATTTTACATGAGGAACTGCAATCCTTGTGACTACAGCTTTTAGAGGCTCCTGAACAAGATTTCCACATTGCATCCATTGATGGCATGCTTCCTTTACCTTTTACAGATTCTCCGAAAGCAATTATCTCCTTTAACATCTTTTGATATGCGTCTGGATCACCGAGCTCATTTAGTGATTTATAGTTCAAGAAAAAATCATAGAAAGTGTTTGTGATCTTTTCCTTGATTTTAGATTCTTCTGAAGATGTTAGAGAGGTTTTGTTTTTGATTGTTTTGATTAGTTTGTTTGCGAAGATACCAGCTTCTTCCTTGCTCAATTGATCAACTTCAGCTCCTTTCAACCATCCTTCTTTATTATTGAAAGATTCAAGGTTTGTAGCATAATCATTCATTAACAATTCACTTGCATTGATTTGATGCTTACCAAACACTTTGTTGATTAGTGATCTGCGCTTTCCAAAATCGGATGATTCCTGCCATACAATTGCTATTACCGTTCCAGCTCTGTTTAACCAGGCTTCATTTACTATCTCTGATTGCTCTAAATCCTTCAGCACTGGTTTTGACCTTGAACCACATCCTATCGTGGGAGCAGCATTGCAAACTAATGGTACTTTGTAAAAAGTAATATTATCATTCATCTCAATAGATTGAGGGCTTTTGTTCTGATCTTCAATAACAGTGTAACCGGTTTTGTTAATTGCTTCCACTATATCATCCTCATCCACCTTTGCGATAAAGTATTCCACTGATGCAGTTGCATCCTTGAAGGAAGCATTTACTGTTTTAATTCCAGGTAGTTTTCCTACCTCATGAACAATATGACTTTCACAACCAGCACAAGTCATTCCTTTTACATCGAGCACAACCTTGTGTGTGAGTGTTGTATCTTGCTGAATCAATAATGTTGATTGATCGTTTGATTTTGGATAGAATACATGGGCATAGGTTGGGAATGCAAGCATGACTGCAGCAAAAGCCGTCACCAAGCCTAAAAATCTTTTAGATTGCCAGAAGGATGGGGTATCATCTTCACATGCACAGTCAATTTCATCTTTCGTTTGTGGTTTTAGCTTTTGATACCATGCGAATCCAAGAACACCAATCGTTAAGACGATAAGAAAAGGTCTTGCAGGTTCCATCCAGGAAAAAGTTGCAGCAATACCGCTAACTCCAGAGATCAATGCAAACACTGGAGTAATACAACACAAGGAAGCAACAATCGCCGCTAACACCCCAGCTCCTGCGCTTTTAGTAAGTTTACTTGCTTGATTTGAAGTACTCATGATGCGATTATATTTTGATTTTCTGATAATAAGTTCTCAAGGACAGGTTTGATGATTTGCGTTTTTTCTTCAACGATTGAATAGAAAATAGTTTGACCAACTTTTTTATCAATGACCAGTCCACCGTCTTTCAACTTTCTTAAATGTTGTGAAACGCCTCCCACTGAAATATTTAGAATATCACTCAGGTCACATGGACACATTTTACCTTCTTTGTGAAGCAGAAAGAGGATCTTTAATCTGGCAGGGTTACCAGACAAGCTAAATATTTTGGTGAGCTCTGAAAGCCTGCTGTCCAGTCTATCGATGGTTTCTTTACAATCTTTGATCTGAACTGGATCAGCCAATACTCTGATACAAGTATTACTCATATTTTAATGTTTTAGTAATTGCTTAAATACAAAGTTATGAATTTATATTATACTATTTTAGTAAATGCTAAAATAATGGTAGACATGCTTCAATTAGCTAAAGGGTCGAATGATCGGATAGCGCTTTTCAACTGCTCCTTGGTGAGTAAATCGAATTGGGGTAGTGTAGGTCGAGAATGATCAAATCCAGCAATTTCATTGCTGTGGTCGTTCATCCAATATACAAGTTTCTTAATGATTTTTAGATTTGCCTTTCCGTGGCTCGTATCGTCACCAATGTTTGGAGCCAGGATGGAACCAAATGCGTGAAATGGGTCATCTGCAAAATATATTTCTGAAAGTTTCGCTCTAAACTCATCCTCCGAAGCAAACATATATCCGCTATAAATATCGTCAATCGCATGTCTTCCTTCGTGAGCATAAATGCTTGAGTTTCTGACTCTAGATTCGAATGTGTTGATGAATTTCAATCTTAGTTCATTTCCTGAATACCCTTCTTGTCTTAAAGAATCCAGCAATTGTGATCTAACCTTGAAAGAC
The DNA here is from genome assembly GCA_024743255.1 of bacterium. Lineage (GTDB taxonomy): Bacteria > Bacteroidota > Bacteroidia > Cytophagales > Cyclobacteriaceae > JANSWY01. Next base: position 76,914 of record JANSWY010000016.1, read on the forward strand.
AGCCTAATATCGAGTCCTGGTAGATAGGAAAATGGGTTCTTTCTTGCAATGGAATCATCCAATGCTTTTTTCTCAATTATATCTTTTTTTGTCTTGACTACATGTACGGAATCTGTGACCATCAACCAGGCGTTAACAGGTCCTTGATTATAGGCTGATCTAACTTGTAGGAAATAGTCGGATGAAGTCCAACCTCCCACCTCTGCTGCACCATCCCAAAACCAAGATGAATAGCCATTTGATTTCATGTGATCTATTACGATGTATCTCAGTTTAGCAGACTTACCATAATGGTTTATCATGCGTGTATCATCTAATACGACGTGTCCAAGATGAAGTCCATAATGTCCATTGGCATTTTGAAAGTCATATATCAAATTGAATCTTTGCCTAACCTCGTTAGAGAAGTTCTTATTGTTGTATGGTTTGGGATCACCATCCCAGGCAAGGGAAGTGAAGAGTCTTTTGCACTCCTCTAAAAACTTTGAATTATACTTTGCTTTATCTTCCTCACCTTGCACAGTTTTCTTATAAAAGTCCAATGTGAAATGCCCCACATTGTTAAGGAATCTCTGATAAACAAATAAATCCTGAAGTTGAAAATCTGTTGTGTCAACATGGTGATGATATCTTCTGGCAAGTAGAACCGAATAGTCTTTGAATCCTGACTGAGCTAAGCCAAGTACAACTGATTTAACATTTAAAACTGAATCACCTTCAACAATTCCTTTTTTCAATAATACACTTGCATTTTCAAGAGTAGGGTGTATCTCCTCATTACTACTACGAAAAAAGGATAACCATCCTTTATAAGCTGCTTCCAAGTCTCCTAGTAGAAGGGATAGTCCCAAATAAAGATTGGATAATTCAATGTCTCCTGGTTGTTCCAACATTAGTTTCTCGCAAAGCTGGTATGCTTCCGACAGCTCCGTGGAGCGATCTATTTCCAATCTGGAAGAATTGCCATATTTTTTGAGAATTGATTTGAATAGAGCCAAATGGGCCTCATATTTAACTTTTTCCGATTGAGCTACATTAATGGCGGAATGGGATTTTGAAATAGCACCATTGAAATCCTTTTCAGCCAACAGAACCCTGCTCCACAAGACATGAATTTTATCGATATTATGATTAAAGCTCTCAAGTTCTGTCAAAGTTTGATAGCACTGCTGTACATCGCCAAACATGAGCCATGACATTCTGGAAAAGTTTAATCCCGCTTCAACTCGGTCTTCAACAGAATAGGAAGAATCTAACAATACTTGCTTATAAAGTTCATACGCCTGATAAGGTTTCATTTGAAAGTACAAGCGATGCGCTTCTTCCAATTTTCCTGCAGGCAAGGTTTTGGCTGGTGAAGTTGTATCGCAGTTGCAGAAAACCAGTACAAAAAGTATAGCTGAAAATCTTATTTTCATTGTCCAATCGATCTTGAGTTATGGGTTAGTATAAAAATGGATACTTAAAGGATAAGATGCCACATTACCATATTAAATTGGTATTTATGGGATATTGCAGGGACATATGGGCATTAAAATTTCCAACCAATTGGATGGAAGCAATTCAAAAACCAAAAACTTGAAAATTAGGTCCCACGATTGTTTGGCATTCCGATCGCATAGGGGGCGGGGGGTAATCTTTTTTGAAAATTGGATTGGTCTAGATTGGTATCAATTGCCAAAGATTGTTGCAATTGCAATCAATATCAATAGTTACCAATTAAACATTGTTACTATTTCTTTGATGATTCCTTTGAATTGCAATTCAATTGCTTGACATTTGTTACAATTCAAGCTAATGTTTAAATGGTAACAAATGAGTGGTGTAATGAAGGCGGTAGCCTATACAAGAGTAAGTTCAGCTGGTCAATCGATTGATAGGCAAGTTATAGAATTAAGAAAAGTATCCGGATTCCAAATTGAGAAGGTGTTTTCTGAGAAGGTATCAGGATACAGTAAGCCAATTGAAGAAAGAGTTCAACTTCAGAAAGCTCTTAAGTATCTCAAGGGAGATAGAAGCATTGATGCATTAATGATCTCTGAGATATCTAGACTTGGAAGAAATACCAGAGAGGTGCTTGCTTTTATAGAGGAACTGGAGAAGGAAGAGATCAAGTTATACATACATAACCTTGGTTGTACCATTGGAGCATTTGGAACA
>JANSWY010000039.1 GCA_024743255.1 bacterium
GGGTCATTAACGTATCAATGGCAGTATTCAGGAGATGGTGTAAATTTTAATGATATAGTTGGAGAACAAGGTCTTACCTATGATGCTGGTTCACTAATTGCCAACAGATGGTATAGACGTAAAGCAACTGATGACTGTAAAGTGAAGTATACTAATGTAATTCACGTTGAGTTAAAGAATCTCTCAGCTGGATCCATCTCTACAAGCAATCAGTCTATTTGTAATGGAACTTCACCAGGAACGATCAATGCTTCAGCTTCATCCAACAATCTTGGCGCCATGTCATACCAGTGGCAGTCGTCATCAGATGGTAGCAACTGGTCAAATATAAGCGGAGCAACCAGTGAGGATTACAATCCTGGAACCATGACTTCTACCAAACACTTTAGAAGATTAACCACTGATAACTGTAAAACTGTAAATACTAATACGGTGGCCATTATTGTGTACAATCTTCAGGCAGGAAGTATCACTGGTAACCAAGACGTATGCTACAGTACAGATGCAAGTATTTTGGGTAGTTCTGCAGCAGCTTCCGGAGGATCTGGCAGCTATACCTATACCTGGTATGAATCCAATAACAATTCTACCTGGGTAGCAATACCATCCACCAATTCAGCCTCTTATGATCCTACCACAAATCTCACTGCTGATAAGTGGTACAAGAGAAGAGTGACAGACAATACTTGTGGCAACTATAAAGAAACAGGTAGTATTCACGCTTCTGTCTACAATCAATTCAATGCAGGAGATGTAGGCTCATCCAGTATGAACAATGGAGACGTGTTAAACTACTGCTATAATGAAAACCCTGGGATCATAGGTAACTTACAATCTCCTTCGGGTAGTGGTAGTTTCAGTTACCAGTGGGAGTATTCAACAGATAGATCTGCATGGTTTGCACTATCAGGTCAAACATCAAGCACTTTTGATCCAACTAGCAGCACCACTGAGCAATGGTATAGAAGAAAAGCTACAGACAATGTTTGCGGTAACACCGGTTACAGTGATGAATTCTATATCAACTTCTATGATGAAGTGAATGAAGGAGCATTGCAAAGCGGTTCCACAGTCTGTATTGGAGAAAACCCTCCAAACATTGTAGGATTTGCAGCAACTGGAGGAGATGGAGTATTCTCTTATCAATGGGAGTGGGCCAATGTAGGTGCCACAAACTGGAATATTATCAGTGGAGCCAATGGTGTCAACTACAACCCACCGGTCATCCCAAATAGCCGAAAATATAGAAGAAAGGTGATTGACAACTGTGCTGTTGATCTATATACAAATGAGGTTGTAGTAACAGTTTATGACCCACTTGTACCAGGAACAATAGTAGGTACCACTACTACCACTGATGATCCATTTACTATTGCTTCTTCGGCACCTGCAGATGGTGGGTCTGGAAGTCTGGTTTATTCATGGGAGTTTTCTCATGATAATCAGGGTTGGAATCCTATGCCGGGTACCTCTGCAAGTCTTTATGATTCTGGATTTCATACCAATGTTTGGATCAGAAGAGTGGTGACCGACAATGGTTGTAGTACTACCGCCTATACACCATCTGTAATATTGCAAATTGGCGCTAAACCAACATTTGAAGGATTTGTGACTGGTGGCAAGGTTCATAGAACCAGTACCAATACCACCACACTCACATTAAATGGTTATTTGGGTACTATCTCAGAGTGGCAAACCTCAAGATATGGATACGAATGGACAGCAATCAATAATACTACTGCTACACTAACAGTCAATAATCTGGACAAAACCCGATACTATAGAGCGAAATTGGAATACCAGGGATATACTGGCTACAGCGAAGTGTCTGAGATTCATATCCTTTCCGATGAACCAGGTGATGTTACGCCAGTTAATATTACTGATAATAAATTCACTCAATCCGTTGTGGTAAAACCAATTACGTCAATGGATGATTATCTCACATTAAATGATACCACTGAAGTATGGAAAACCATTTCCTACACAGATGGCCTGGGAAGAGCAGTGATGAGTTATGAGCATCTTGTTACACCGAGTGCTACACATCAGGTTGGATTCCAAACATATGATACCACTGGTAGGTCCAACAGAAGTTACATGCCATTTGTAACCAATAGTGTGCTCAACTATGAAAACCTGGTGAGCTCACAAACTGCCTACTACCAATCAGGTGCAATTACTGATCCAAGTAACTATGCATTTGCTGAAGTAGTTTATGAGAATTCTCCAGCTGGTATAGTGTTGGAATCAGGTTCTGTTGGGGAAGATTGGCAACTTGGCAATGGTCATACTGTAAAATCTGAGATTGGTTTCAACAGACCTGGAGAGACAGTGCATAAGTGGACCTACGATGGAACTACACTTGCTAAGAACGGTACATATGGAACCTCTATGCTAAGCAGAATTGCCAGCACAGACGAAAATGGAAACAGAGTAGCCTCTTACACTGATACACATGGTAAAAATGTGTTGAAGAAAGTCTACCTGGATAATGATTCCCTGGAAACCTACTATGTCTATGATGACTTTGAAAGACTGGTAGCGATAGTTCCACCAGAAGCAGTAGTTGAATTTACATCAAGCTCTCAGGATTTCATTGATAAGTGGATCTTTACTTATACCTACGATAGCAGGGGCAGACTTATTGAAAAGAAAGTACCAGGTACTGGACCAGAGTATATTGTTTACAGTGACCTTGGAGAAGTAGTGCTTACACAGGATGCTCAATTAAGGATGAATAACCATTGGGCATTCGCAAAAGCAGATGGTAGAGGCAGAGCACTCTATGGTGGATTGTATACCAACTCATCGGATTCTAGAGAGGCATTACAGGAACATCTGGATTCACTGGACTATGGATATGAAACCCGTACAAGTGATTCTTTAGGGTATACCAATACTATTTTCCCAACGTCCAACATTACAATCACTAGTGTCAGCTATTATGATGACTATGATTTAGATAATGATGGCGTAGCGGATGAAAGTATTGATCACTCTCTGGGAACATTAAGCAAAACCGATCATCAGTTAACTGGTATGATGACGGCTTCTAAGAGTAGAGTGATTGGCACTGATGACTGGTTGATCGCATACTATTTCTATGATATCGATGGGCAATCCATCCAGGTGAAGAGCCAAAATCATTTGGTGCCGGACTCAATGGATGTGAGTTCCAACTTCTATTTGGCAGATGGAACATTAGATTATGCAATTGACAAAACACATCTACCAAACGGTCTTACAGTTAAAAACAAATACCGATATGACTATGACCATAGAGATAGGGTAACAGCTATTTATCATACCATCAATGATGGAGCCGAGCAGGAATTAGCCAGCTATGTATATGATGATATGGGTAGGTTGGCCAACAAGAAGCTCCACAAACAAGGTAACGATTACCTGGAGCAAGTGGATTATGCATTCACCCTGCAGGGAAGGCTCAAAAGCATCAATGACCCTGACCAGGACGGTAAGGCATTTGCGATGGAGTTTTTCTATAATGAAAACCTGGGAGGACTTAGCCAGACCAAACAATATAATGGTAACATATCGGCTATATCATGGAAATCCGGTACTGATGTCAATGCTAAAGCCTATGCTTACTCCTATGACGCCAGCGACCGATTGGTTGGAGCTAAATATGGTACAGGTGTAGCATTTGCGCAAAACACCGGAAGATATGATGTGTCTAACCTGGCTTATGATAAAAATGGTAACATATCCTCAGTGAGACGAAAGTCATGGAACGATACCATCACCTATGACCTGGATGACCTCAATATGGTATATGCCGGTAACCAGCTGAAACAGGTAACTGATGCTGGCCAGGCAGGAGGATTTACTGATGGTGCCAATACTGCCAATGAGTATGACTACAATGTAGCGGGATCACTCACCAAGGATCTTAACAAAGGTATGGACAGCATCCTGTACAACTACCTTGGCCAAGTGGACTCCATCATATTTGCTGACAGCAGTGCCTTAAAGTACATCTATAACGGTGGTGGTATAAAACTAGCGGCGCTGGAATACAGAAAGGACACCCTTTACCAAAGGAAGGATTATGTTGGAAGTATGGTGTTGGAGGACAATGTCTTGAAGGAATACAGTATTCCGGAAGGTAGAGTAGTATGGAACAGTAACAATGATCAGGAAAGGCAATATAAGCTTACTGATCATCAAGGAAATGTGAGAGCCGTTGTGAGTACGTTACCTAAAGATGTGAGTTTCCTGGCGACCATGGATTTTACAAATGAGTCTATTGAGGAACCAATCTTTGGTGATATGGATGGCTATAGAATGGAAAGTGCTGGCTTAGATACAGCCGGTCATGTTGCTGGTTTAAACGTGAATCATCCAATAGGTCCAAGATTGATGTTGAATGTTACTCCAGGGGATACGGTAAATATTAAGGTTAAAACCTATCATGAAATAGTAACTGAGTCTTCTCAAGGATTTGATCCTGCAATTTTAGCATCAATTGTTTCGAATTCATTCTCTACATTAGGCGGTTCTGAAAACGTGGGTTCTGTATTCACAAACGCGGTAGAGGATGCGGCATCTGCTTTAGGGTTGAATGGAGACAATAATTCACCAGAAGCCCAAGGCTATCTCAACTGGGTATTGCTTGATAACAATTTGAATTTGATAGCAGCAAATACGGGTTTTGCACAAGTTTCAAGTGCCTCTTATACAATGGATTCACTGGAAACAGGTGACCTAATAATGGAAAAAGCAGGTTACTTATTGGTGTATGTAAGTAACGAGCGACAAGGACTGCAGAGGGTATACTTTGATGATCTTCAAGTAACTCTAAGAACAGGCAATTTAGAGCAGGTTCATGAATATTATCCGTTCGGACAAGAAACTGCAGGAAGCTGGCAAAGACCTGGAAGCAGAACCAATGCCTTTAGCTATAACGCTGGTAGTGAATACTCACTAGCTACAAAATGGCTAGAAACTTACTACAGACCTTATGATCCTGCATTAGGTAGGTTTACAGGAATAGATGTCTTGGCAGACAACTTTAGTTCCTTGACACCTTATCAGTATGGTTTTAATGATCCGGTGTATTGGAATGATCCGGTTGGGGATAGTCCTGCTTCAGATATGTCAGATATTCTTACTGCAGCTTATGGGTTTTTGTCCGGAGGTGATGATATGGGTGCTTTCAGGTGGACATCTGGTAGTAGCACTTGGGAGCAGATTGGTTTTACACAGGCAGCAAGGTTGACCTATGAATACAACCAGTTCTTTAATTCTTGGGATAATGTTGATGGCGGCCTTATGGGTTTTGGCCAAAGAGTGGCAGAGAATCTGGATGGAGAGATGTTTATCGATGGAAACCAAATGGTTGTTTCTTTCATTCAACATTAAGCTCAGGTTAAAGTTGGGGCTGGTTTTATTCCGGTACCTGGTGATATTACAAGAGGAACTTCAACTTTCAGAAGACTAGAATATGAGATAGCAGGTCCAGGAATTGGAACATTCATGGATGGACTAATAGATGTTGGGAAAGGATTACTTGAAACACCATCATTAGAAGAGGCTTTAATTCAAAATGTATTGTATCAGAATGTGGCCACCCAGGCTCTCTATGATGGAGTAATGAGTGGGGCTGGTGTTGCTATGACAGTTCATATTGCACAAAAGGATGGTGACTATGCGGCAGGTGTTGTTGCAGGAACGGCGTTAACCGTCATTCTTACAAGGAAACTGGGAAAAATGAAAATGCCGAAGTTTAAAATTCCTAAATTTAGAAAACCAAAACCCAAAAGTTATCCAGAAGGGTCATTTTCAATTAGAGATTGGACAGGTTACCCAGATGGACCAAAACCAAAAGGACCTTTTAGGTTGTTGCAAGGGGATGAGTACGAAAGTGCTAGAAAACTAGCTAATAAAACGAATTCTAAAATAAGAAGGGGTGATCCAGACGCATATAAAGGAAAAGAAATTCACGAGATCAAACCGGTTAAGTATGATGGAAGTCCTGTTGACACTGGAAACAAAATTCCGTTACCAAGAAAAGAGCATGCGAAATACACCACTTTTTGGAATAGATTAATGAGAGATATACAGAAATAATATGGAGATAGTCAAGAATGCACCTGCCAACCAAGATGATATTAAAAAGCTAACAAATGAGATAGATTTTGAGATTCCGGTCTCTTATTTGCAGTTCATGCAGGAATCAAATGGATGTGAAATATATAAGGATGAAATATTTTTAACGTTTTGGCCAATTGAAGAACTACTCGAATTAAATGAAGAATATGCAATAAATGAGTTTGCTGATCAATTCTTTATTTTAGGTTCAGATGGTGGTAATAATGCAATCGTTATTGAGAAAAGATCTACTAAATTTTGCTTAATGCCATTTATTGGAATGTCAAATGACAGTGCGGAGTTTATCGCAAATTCATTTGAAGAGTTCATTAGTTTAAACTGGAGCTAGCCATTCCCTTGCTTCAGTCTGCGCCTGAAGTCTAAGAATAAATGGAGAGTGGTTATGTAGAAGTTTTTAACTTCGGTTAGATATAGAGACCTGCTGTGATGGTGGGTCTTTTATTTATAGAATAGGCTACAAATGAATAGCGAAGGTCTCTGACCTGTTACTGTAAGTAGAGCCTGCTTTACTGGGGGCGGATTTTTGTTGTTTCTAATGCTGAACTAAAAAAAGAACTAATCTGGCATAAAAAGACTAGATTTATCTATTTTTGCCCTGATTCAAATACTTTTCTGAGAATGAAACCATCTTATTTAAAGAAATTAATTCCAATCATGTTATTGTTTTGGATTTGTAGTACCGATATTTCTGGACAGGGTTTTCGTAATGGTATATTATTGAAAAATAACTCCAAAGAGGTACCTGGAGAACTGAGGTTTGATAAAAAATCCGGGCAATTCTTGTTCAGGTTTAGCAAATATTATGAACCAACAGTAGTCAATATTGACTCAATAAAATCAATTAAATATAATAGAGGCTTAGAATTTGTAAGGAAAGAGGTCAGGATAGATAAGTCACCAGATTCTGGGAGCAAGCTCAGTGAGGACAGTGAGTACTCATCCGAAGTGCTACCTGTATTTCTGGCAACTTTAGTAGAAGGTAAGGCTTCCTTATATTCCTATGAAGGAAGAAAAGTAAAGAGATATTTTTACCAGATAGATGATGGGCCGATAGAGCCGTTGATTTATAAAAAATACAGAACACCTGAAGGTAAGGTATTGGAGAATAAAACTTATATCGAGCAAATTTTTGAAAAGTTGCTGTGCAATAACTTATCATCCAATAACCTGAAAACTGTTTATTATACTGACAAGGATCTTGTTGATGTGATCAGAAGCTTCAATAGTTGCAATGAGTCGGGCACAGATGTACATGTAAAAATCAAAGAAAATGGATTTCAGTTCAGAGCCAGACTGGGTACAATGATTAGTTCAACTTCTTTCACTAACCTTATCACTACAGGAGGTGATGCGGAGTTTTTGAATGTGTCCGGACCAAGAATGGGGTTAGAAATCGAATATGTGTTTCCAAAACGAAACTGGTCAATGGTAGGGGAATTAACATTTTCGAAATTTTCATCAGAAACATCTTCATCATTGCAGGAAATCAAATTGGAGTCTAAGGTAATTGCGCTTCCTCTTTCAGTTCGAAGGTATGTTGGTTTAGGGCAATATCTACGGTTATATGGAAATGCTGGTTTGCAATTTGATTTGGGAGGCAATGCTGAACTTGCTTTCGAACTTTGGGATGATTTGGAATTAAAAAAAGGTGTTTATCCAATACTAGGAATAGGGACTAATTTCAAAAATACATGGTCATTGGAAGCACGATATGCTTTTAAAAATGATGTTATTGAAAACTCTGAAACCTGGGACTCTAGTTACAACTCCATTTCGATCAATTTAGCATATAAATTTTTTTAGGGATTCTTCTGAAGCTCCCAATTGAACCGTCTAAAACCAATCTAATGAAAAATTTATTTTTAATGACTTTGGGAGTCTTGCTCCTAGGCAAAGCGACTTTCGCACAAAAATTTGGTGATATTCCGTTGAAGGATCTCACAATGAAAGTTTACGAACAGGACTCAACTGCAAATGCTGTAATATTATTTGATAAAGGAGAGTTTGATGGGAATCAACTTCAGTTCAAGCGCCATTTAAGAGTTAAAATTCTTAAAAAATCAGGTTTAGATTGGGGTAATTGGGTTTTTGATACACCTGATAGAGGTAATTTTCGGGTAGTGGTTGTAAACCTTGAGAATGGAATAGTTCAAAAAACAAAAGCTACAGGAGAATCAATCTACACCGAAGATATTGTAGATAATTTTAAGGTGACAAAAGTTTTTGCGCCTAATGTGAAAGTTGGATCTGTGATCGATATCATGTATTCTCATTTCGGTGTACCATTGGAATGGAGATTTCAGGAAAAAATACCAGTAGTTAGCAGTCACCTAATTATGGGGTTATCAAAATATATTACTTTCAATCGTACATTCTATGGTTTCGAGCAAATTGAAACCATCGCACAGAATGAATGGAAGGCAACAAATATGCCGGCTTTTAAAGAGGAGCCATATTTGAATAGCTACAAAAACTACATTACCAAATTTGAGTTTCAGCCTATGCCTGCACTTGTGGATCTATCCTGGCAGAGAATTAATGAACACTTGATGGGTAGTACGAACTTTGGTGGAGTCATAAGGAGGTCTAATTTTCTGGATGACTATGCTGAGGAATTAAGGAATATGGAGGTAACTGAAATTGAAAAAGTGCAGTTAGCCTATGACTATATTAGAAAAAATATAAAATGGAATGGAATAAAGACAATTTGGTGTTCACCAGAATTAAGAGGACATTTCACTAAGGATCATAGTGGTAGTGTAGCGGAAATTAATTTGACCTTAGTGTCTTTGCTTGGGAAAATAGGAGTAAATGCATTTCCCATGGCACTCAGCACAAGAGATAATGGGATACTAGTGCATTACGCTCCTTCATACTATAAGATGAATTATGTAATCGCTTATGTGCAATTAAAGGATCAGGTATTAACTCTTGACGCTACAGATCAAGATTTACCTATGGGTATTTTGCCCAAAAGATGTCTAAACGCATCTGGTATAGTGGTTGAAGCTACAGGCCAGGTATGGAAAGTTCTAAACCAGAGCAAGGGCGATTATTCTAACAAGCTCATTAATGTTGAGATTCATGACGATTTATCAGTAGACGCGCATGTAACACAGCAGTTTAAGAATTACAGCTTTGTTGACTGGTTTAGGAATCAAGATTCAGATCCTGATGAAGCATACATTCATGGGATAGAGGAGAAATTTGGAAATATTACTGTTAGCTCCTATGAAATAAAAGCTAATGATAAAGACAAAATGAAGTGTACAGAATTGTTGGATATGGACATTGCCGAAAATCTGTTGGACCTAGGCAGTGAAGTGATTTTTAACCCAATAGTATTGTTTGACTATCAAGAGAATCCATTCAAATCTGACGAAAGAAAATATCCTCTTGATCTGGTTTGCTCGAAAAATATTAAGACTACTATTGCTGTTGCATTTCCTCAACATTTGACACTAAAATCTCTACCTGAATCGATCAAGTTAAGTAATGCTGATGGTTCTGCAATATTTACATACTTCGCTTCCTCCAACGCCTCTGGGTTACAATTTAAAGTCAACTTGAAGATAACAAAAAGTGTATTTACAGAGAGCGAGTATTTTGATTTGAAACAATTTTTTACAGAGGTAATCAAAAAGATTAACGAACCTGTAGAGTTCCAAAAAACTTAGGAACATGAGAGCCATTCTTACCATAACTTTAACTTTTTTGGTTAGCACAGTATTTTGCCAGGAATATGCTAGAATAGTTGATTCTGAGACGATCTATAGTGTAATTGATGTGAATCAAGTCGAAATCATCGAAAAATATAAGATCAAGATCTTATCTGAAAAGGGGAAACATTTTAGTGTATATCGAAATTTTAGTGATGAATTTAGGAAGATTACCAATGTTAGTATCACCATTTTTGATAGCAGTGGTAAGAAGGTTAGGAAATTGAATAAAACAGATGGGCATGAATATGGATTTGGACCTTCCAATGAAATCACTGATGGCAAGATGCTCGTTATTGACCCGAGTTATCAGCAATATCCATTTACAATGGAAGTATCTTCCAAAGTAGAATTAAATGGGTATCTCACCCTTCCAACCTGGATGCCACAATACTACTTTCATTTAGGTGTGGAAAAAGCTAGTCTTAAAGTTGAAAGACCGGTGGATTTCAAACTAAATTTTTTAGAAAAGGGAGTTGAAGGATCTGAAGAAATTACGGATGGCCAAAAAATCAATTTTTATTCACTGTCCGAACTCGCTTCAGCAGATGAAAGGAGTAAATATTCCGAGTTCATTGAAAATCAACCTAAAGTAATGGTTGCGCCATCTGATTTTAAGATGGATGGGCACGAAGGTAAAAATGAGAGTTGGAAAGATTTTGGGGATTGGTTTTTGTCTCTGAACAACAAAGCCTACACTCTGAAAGAGTCAACAAAATCGAGTATTCGTGCACTTGAAGGAAGAGAGAAGGAAGAGATTGTAAAAGTGCTTTATAAGCTAATGCAAGATCAAACCAGGTATGTCTCTATTCAACTTGGGATTGGAGGCTTTGAATCTATTCCAACGGAGCAGGTTGAAAATCTTGGGTACGGTGACTGTAAGGCACTCACCACATATATGAAAAATATGTTGGATTATGCTGGGATTGAATCCAACTACATTTTAGTTAAAGCTGGAAGAGACGTTCCGGATGTGATAAGTGGTTTTCCTAGTTCTCAGTTTAATCATGTTTTTCTGGGAGTTCCATTGGAAAATGACACTATTTTGCTTGAATGCACCAATCAGGAGTTACCTACAGGTCATACAGGATCTTTTACTGATGATAGAAATGTTCTTTGGGTGAAGCAAGGAAGTAGCGAGATTATTAGATCCAGGGTTTATAGGCCAAAGGATAATATTCAAAAAAGTGTTGCTGAAATATATTTAAATAAGGATGGAGACGCTGTTCTTCAATTGGATGTTTACAATTCAGGAATATTTTTTGATGAACTAATGCTTTACCAAAATGCGGGGGGAAATAAAATTGAAGAATATAACCTTAGTCTATTTAACTACAAGGACTTTACAATAGATAACTTTGATTTTAATCAGGAACAAAGAGACGAACCGGTATTCGAAAAGCGATATAACATTACGATTAATGGGCTTGGCAAGAAAATAGGCGATCGGTTAATATTTCCTGCCAATATTTTGAGACCGGTTGAGCAATTTGTGGAATTTGATATTTTTAAAAAATATGCTTCAGTTAAGAGAGGTATAACCATCGTAGATGAAGTAAAAGTTAGAACAGATGAAAATTTTTGGGTCCAAAACTTAGACTTAGACCAGAATTTTAAAAACCCGGTAGGTTCTTTCGAAATTAGTTTCGAAAAAGATGGGAAGAATGTTGTCATAAGGAGGAAGGTTATAATATCAAAAGGGATATATCTGAATGATGAATTTGATGTGTTTCTGGATTTTCACAAAGCAGTGAAAAAAATTGAAGGTAGGAAGATAGTTCTCAATAGTAAGACATGATTGGTTATTTCAAATTTACTTTTATAATAGTAATTTGGCTTGCATTCTAAATTGATCTCCCTTTGTCCTGTGTTGATTTTTTTGGCATCATTTCACGTCGAAACCGTTCAACTAAATCGTACTTCTTTAACAGATCTGGGCGGCTCTCATTATTAGTAATAGCTTTGAAAATATCATGTCTTGCCTGAGCGGCTAGTGTTTTAAATCTGTTTAAGTTTTCATTCTCTTTTCTCAAGTCACCCAAACTCACTTTTAGTTTGAGAATATTATTGTTGAGCATTTTGTTCTCTAACATAAGTGATTCAATATTTTGTATGGTTTTGTCGATATTTACTAATCCCAGTTTATTCTTTTCAAGCTTGGTGGAAGCAGCATTTTTAAGCTCTTTACGTATTTCTCCAAGTTTTTTGAAGTGCTCCTTCAACTGCTCTAGTTCTGTTTGCAACTTGGTAGATTTATATTGCAATGAGTTTAGATGAACCTTGTCTGAGCTTACACCGCGCTCCATTCCAAGACTCTCAGCAACTATAGTCTGAACTTTAGCCATATCGTTTTTATTCAACTTAATTGACTTACCAGTATTGATATCCGTCCAATCAAATAGAATATGCCCGTGCAGATTAGGTTTCCACTCTTTAGTTTCTGCATTGTAGTGCCCCTCATCCCTATGTAAGTGTATTTGGAAGGCCTTTATTCCAAATTTTGACTCGAGTTCATCTGACATGCTTTTACAATCCTGCATCGTAGTGCCAGGTTTTATCAGAAAGACACCTTCTCTAATAGGAGTAGATTTACTTTGCATTTTTTGACCAACAGACTCAAAGTATCTTGATTTAATTAATGTCAACCTATTCTCTATTGAATCAATTTTCCAGGATACATTTAGATGGCTAAGATCTTTCCTGACGTAATCAAACTCCTTTAGCCGTTCATTATGTATTTCGGAGTTGTTTTTTACTGGTTGGATATTAATACTGGATTTCATCTTTAAGAATTAAAACCAAGGTCATCAAAATCTTTATTGGAGCCTGTACTCTTTTTCCTTCTCCCCGTTCTTCTCTTTTCAGATCGTTTTACATGGTCAGGCCTTTCTGGTATATCTATTCCTAGATTCTGGAAAAATTGATCCAAGGCCTCTTGAAGCAATTGACCCTGAGTATAATAGGGGTGGCCATTTAACTTTTGGTAGTGGACATAGTCTCTCATTTTATCTATGTAGCTGCCAAGCATTGTAAGGCTGTGTGTTTTTGGTAGTTCCTCGTAAGCTCTATCGGCATTCTGATTCATGACAGTAGCTAGTTCTTTATCCTGCTTAAAAAGCTCCTCTCCCGTATACCGGGCTTTTGGGTTTTTGAAATTTTCTTTACTCATGCTATACTCATTTTTAACCTACCAATCAACTCGTCTGTAACTGCCAGAAATTCCTCATAACCGGTGAACTTTGAAGGGTATTTGTTTTCTGCCAGTTGTTTAGCGTATTCAATAATTTCGATTCCCAGATGTGAATTCTCTCTAAGTTTACTGTTGATTCGAATTGGTGTTTTAAACAATAATGATGGATACTGTTCCAGGCAAAGCTCATATACACCTTTGTCGATGTTGTTTCTCTTATCATAAATTGTAATCAGTATGCCCAATGGTTCTAATTCGGGATTAATCTTTTGAAATTTTTGAATCAATCTCAATACTGCATTTACCCCATTGATACTAAATGAATGTGGAATGGTAGGTATTATTACGTAATCGGATGCCGCGAAAGCATTTTGGACAATCAGTTCTTCATTAGGAGGACAATCCATCAATATGAAATCGCACTTGTCTTTGATCTGGGTGAGAAACTTTTTTAGCACGAATCGGGGATTTTCATATTCATAGGCCTCATGTTGTTTTATTCTCTCTGAAAAGTTGATGGGTTGAAGCTTAGGGCTTCCAGGAATGACTACCAGGTTTGGATTTACTTTCACACCTTTTGCAAATCCCAATTCGAAAATACATTTGAATAAGTCTGTTTGTCCGGATAGACTTATAGGCAATGAAAGAGTTAGATCGTTTTGATCGTCTAAATCCAGTAAGAGAACTTTAAATCCTTGGCTTGCCAGTATACTGCCTATTGAGGTTGTTGTAGTTGTTTTACCGACTCCTCCTTTTTGGTTAGCTATTGATATAATTTTTGCCATGTATTAATGTCTTTTAATATTTGATAATGTACCATTAGTCATATTAGTCCACATTAGTGGACATTATTGATCCAGTCAGATGATCGAAGAAAGTAAGATCCTGTTCGTTAAATCCGTTAAAATATTTTTGAGAATACTTTATGTAGAAGTTCCTCACTTCTCCTAATGCTCTTATGTTACTTTCGATAAGCCTGATGCAGTGGTTTTTTAAATCTATTGTTGTGTAAAACCTGTGTCGACTTAGATCTAAGGGATCCGCTTTCTTTGATTTTGTACTGATGTAGAGTAGCTCATAAGGATCCTTTCTATCTCTTTTTAATGAATAGAAATTTGAGAAAAAGTCATTTAAGTAATCTCTGTAGAAGTCGGGGTTCCATTCAACATAAGTTTGATACAACGTAAAGGCATGAGTATAATCTCCTTTACTTCGAACTGAAAACTCAATGCATTCCACTTCATCTACTCTGGCATTTTGGTTGTCTAGGTATCCATCCCTATATAAACGGAGAACCCAATTTTGAACAAGTGCTTGTTTATTTGCAACTTCTTGAAAGCCCTGTCTTTTACTGTAACCTGGAATTGTCTTACCATTTCTAAAATAAATAACTGATTTGAAGGTGCTGTTTTGGGAGTCCCATGGAGCACTTTTGTAGTGTTTGTTCATAACGTTTAACGTTTTTTGAAACACTGAAACTTTTGCAACGCATTTCACTTGAAATGCTCCAACGGCAAATGGAAAACGTTATTGACGACCCAGTAACTTAAAAAATGGCATAGCAGAGCCAGGGCAATAAATAGTCATTACCTATAATAATACCTTAAAAAGTTAATGGATATCCTATTTGCTGTTTTGAATGACCCAGTTGGGCCTAGATTAGTTTCAGTTAGTACAATTTTGAATTAAGAAATAATCCTAGTACTTTACACATGTGAGCGTCAAATCACACGAAAAAGAACTAGACCCGGATTTTCCGGGTTTTTTATTTTCTACTAGGTTGAAGTAAATGCCTATTATGACTTATGGCTTTTTTCAACTCAGATTTATAGAACTTCACTTTGGAAGAACCAGGTAATTGTTCAAATGGAACTAGTCCTTCTTTCTTATATCTAATTATTGTTGGTTCTGAAACACCTAGCCATTCTGCAGCTTCTCTCTGATTCATAGGCTTCTCATCTGCTAACCCTTGTTGAATAAACTCCTGATCATTTATACAGTCATAAATTATGCCTTTGAGTTCTTCAACCGTGACGTTTATGATAATACTCTGTTGCATATCAACTATTATTGATTTATGTCGACTAAAGTGTGAATGATGGTGTGCAAAACAAATAGGTAAATTAGTTGTCCAAGTTATATTGCTGATTATCAATTGCATATGTGGAAAATTTGGACTGAATTTTTTTTATTAGTCCAGAACACCAGCTGAAATTCTTTTAAAATCGTAGAACTTATCGTCGTAAAATATTCCTCTTTGAGGTTCATTAATGCTGTTGTAAAAAGATGAGCGGCTAGCTCCTTTCATGGGAAAATAAATAAGTCTTTGGATTAGATCAAACACATCCGACTTACACTTAGAGTTTAAAATTCTTGCAGAGAAGAGGTAACCAAATATCTGAAATAATTCAGTCGCCTTTTTTCTGGTTGGGACGATGCACAAACCTTTTTTAAATTCAGTCTCAAAGCCAGTATCAATGGCATTAAAACTATAAGCAAACCAGTTGATATCGGACTCATCCAAATCAATTATTGCATGACGTTGCAACCAGGCTATCGTATTGATAAAGCTTTTCTTATTCTTAATTCTGATGCCATTTTTTAATTCCTTGACTTCAATTTCATGGTTTACATCTTTATCCCAAGCATTGATTTCTACAACAAGAACATCAAAAACGGATTGATATTTTTCAAGAGGATAGGTGCTTATTCTTTGATGTGGAATTGAACCTTTCTTTCCGTATTTATAAACCAATACTTCTTCAGTGTCATATCTATCAAGGTCCAATCTTATAGACCATAGCAGGTCAAGAGGGTTTTCAGATTTTTTGATAACCTCTTTAACTTTTTTTATCCATTCGGTTGGTGTGTATTTATCTAATGAAGGGTAATCAGGGTTTGGTAAGTCCCTTTCAATAATTAGCTGATTCATTCTTACTCCGAGTAAAGTGAAAATATATTTTAGGTTTTGAGAATGGTCAAAATCATAATCAAACTTGAGTATTTCATATTGGTTAGCTTTGTAAGACAAGATAATGTCCTGTTTTAATTGCTTTATGGCAATTCTTAAGTCTTTGAGCTCATCTTCCGGCTTTCTATAACTGTCTTTAAAATGTGTTTTGTAACATCTACTTGACATTATTCTGCAAATTTGATAATCCACAATTTCGAGATACTCTTTGATCATATCTGATTTAGGATTATCCAATACAAGTGATTTCTTTAGTTCAATTAGATCTCGGTATTCCATTACCGTTAAGTTTCCCTGAAATTCAAGTTTATTAACCCAATAGGAAGATCCATTGTAGTAAATCTTATTTAATTCCATCCATTCATGGAAAACAAAGAGCTTAAATATTGTCCCAGGTGGATTCCATTTCTTTAGTAGTAACATCTTCTGCGATTTTGATATATTTTTTAAAGTGCTGCTCTTTTTTGTGTCCTGTTATGTTTCTGACTACCATTTCTTTCATTCCTAGAATAAGGGAATTTGTAGCGAAGGTCTTTCGGGCTGTATGGCTGGTAATTGCTTGCCATTTAGGTATTTTACTTGATATTCTTTTACCACCAATAGATTTTGAAACTATGATTTCAGAATTGATACCAGCCAATTGGCAGCATTCTTTTAAATAGCTGTTATACTTTTGATTAGAGATGTTTGGTAGGGGTTGATGAGGTGTATCGCTGTAGCTATCTAGAATTTCTGTGGCATATTTGTTTAGTGGAATTTTATGATCTACAACGGATGTCTTCTTTACGTTCAATATCAAGAAACCATCTTTGATATTGGCTTGCTCCAAAGTAATCAGATCTGAGAACCTTAGGCCAGTGAAGCAACCAAAGCAAAAAATATCTCGGACGTGCTTCAGCCTTTTACTGTCAAACTCAAAATTGTAAAGAATCATTAGTTCATCCAGAGTAAGATAAATTACCTCATTCTCAACTTCTGGTGCTCGAAACTTTTTGTAGTCCAATTTGTGATTGAAGTTTCGGGCAGTTGCCCAATTCAAAAAGGATTTTAGGTTTGCAATTATTTTGGAGAAGTAATTATCAGATGTTTGTTCAACGCTAAAAGCAAAGTCACGAAGGTTCTCAAAGAACTCCTGATCGATTGATTTGAATTCAATTTTTCGATTACTGTAATCTTCAAACCTGCTAAGAAAATTGAAACTAGTTCTGTATGCCTTAAGCGTATTGAATGATTTAGTACTTCTATTGATATTAAGGAATTGATCAAATACGGAGAAAAATGCTTTTTGATCTATGGATAATAATGATGGGTCTTCTAGTCTGTCCAGTACATATTGTTTGTCTGGCGCAATTTCATCTCGTAGGGCAGTCTTGTTAATTTTACTAACCAACAGTTGGATGCTCTCCAATTTTCCATTGATCCTATTTGCATCTTTTCCCCCTTTGCTTTTCCTTACACGTTCTTGTTTCTCATTCCAATCTTTCAGATTGATGAACGAGTTTTTGATTAACTTTCTAATTCGGTTGTTATTGAAAGTGAGAGTCATGTAAATAGGAAATTCACCTTCAGAATTTCTTTTTTGCTTATTTGGCCAGAAAGATAAATTGATCATAATTCCAATATTTGGTGGCAAATGGAGAGGCAGGTTTTAGACTTAAGTGAATTTAACTTAAGCAAAAAATCACGAAAAAGCTTCTCATTGCTGTTTTAAGCCAATATAGCAGGAATCAAACTGAATAAAAAAATAGTAGGGTTCGGCCCTGGGTACTAAATCCCTGATAATGATAAGTTGTCAGGGATTTTTATTTTTGCTCTACTTCATTAATGATTCAACACCCATCTAAGCCAAATACTCGTACGCATACCGTATCTGTACCTCTTAAAGCCACTTTTTATCAACTCCATCGAAACTCATGCCGTAACATTGGCAAATCAAAAAAATGAAATTATGAGTTTTCGACATTTACTTTTATCACTTGTAGCACTAGCGACTTTTTATTTAGGACAAGCACAGGAGAAGACCATCTCTTTGAAGAAGGGAGAAGCTCTGGATTTGCTTTTGTTAAATACCAACAAAGAAGCAGTTGAGGAACGCGAAGAATACTTTTCAAAAGCTGTGGCTGTAGCTCAAAAATGGGGATACGTTCCGCAGTATTCCAGTAGATTGAAAAATCCACCAACACAAGGAAACTACTGGCCTGCAGTGTTTATTCTCGCTAAATGGACTGACTATGAAAATCGTGTGAAATTCACAGAAGATATCCTTCAGGAATACCCTCAGTTTCATGAGAGAAGAAGAACTATTTGGACCACTTTTAATCTAACCTACTGGAAGGTTGAAAAAGATCAGGAGATCACGATTAACCCGGACAAATTTTATGTTGCAACTTCATATTGGAGTGGTGATATAGATGATTTTAGGGAATTTAAGTCTGCCTGGAGTAAGGATTTAGGGAAGCAAGGAGGAAAAATAGTATTGGAACTACAAGAAGGGGAATCTCCATACGGGTACTACTACAATCCTGAGTTTTTTACCATTACTGAGTGGGATAGTCAAGAAACTTTTGAGAAGTTTTATCAGAAGAATCTTTCAATGGATCACACGGGAGTAAAGCATGTGAACCAGTTTATTCTTCAATAGTTTGATCTATTAATTAGCATATTTGTACCAATGGAAGTTTTCCTAAATCAACTGGTTTATTTTGCTTTCTTACAAAGTTTGTTCTTGCTTGTGATCTACACATTTTCAAGCAAAATCAGAGCTTCTATTAACCCTTACCTTTTAGTATTGGTGGTAGTAATGATGATTGGACTTCTTGGAAGGATATGGATATTTACTTTTGATGGTATTCAAAGGTTATACAGCCTTGCAGAGTATTCCGTATTTCTATTTGGTGCAACCGTTTATCTCTTTACAAAAAGCTCACTTTCTGATAGGAATAGTTTCACGGTTAAAGACTTGATTCACTATATCCCAGGAATAGTTTATGCTATTGTGGTTTCGTATTACTATGTTTTTGCACCCAGGGAGCTAATTAATCAAAGGTTTGAAAGTGGAGAGTTATTCCGTGTTGTAATTGTGTTTATGGGAACCGGGTTAATAGTCAATTTTACCTATTGGTTTAAAGCTGTTCAGTTATTTCTCGAGAGGAAAAAATTGCTATCCCATGAATCAAGTTATTCAGTCAAATTTGGCTTCTTTCAGAACTTCCTGATAGCAGTTGGATTGTGCCTTCTTTGTTGGTTAACCATATACATCATTGGAATTATCGGTGAGAGTTGGATAGAGAGGGAAGCAAGACCTTTTATATGGTTAGCAATCGGGTTTCTCATTTTGTTTATTTCATTCTATACCATCAAAGAACCGGAATTATTCAAAGCATCAAATCAGCTCCCTTCAGCAAAATATGCTCAATCCAAACTTACCGGTACGGAGCTGGAAAAACTTAAACTTCAGCTCGAAACGCTGATGGAAGAAAAGAAGCCATACCTCAACAGAAGTTTGATGAAATCTGATCTGGCAGATATGCTGGGAGTTAATAAGCCAGATGTGGCAAGGTTACTCAATGAGAAAATTGGAATGAACTTCTTTGAGTATATCAATTATTTCAGGATCAAAGAGTTTATTGAACTTGCAAAAATGGATAAAACCAAAAACCTGACGTTCTTCGGAATAGCTCAGGAAGCGGGTTTTAATTCCAAAACAACATTCAACAAATCATTTAAGAAAATTATGGGGACATCTCCGAGTGAATACTTTTCTAGAGAAGTCGTCTGAGACTTGACTCCATATAATCTCACCTAACTAATCAGTAAAACTTACTTATTAACAGAATTACTATGAATAAAAATATACTTTATTTGGTGATACTGCTTGGCTTTTTAGTTGCGGTTTCTCCATCAATTGCACAGAACCAAAAGCTTGAAAAGGGCAAAGCCACCATTTTTGGAAAGGTTATGGATGGTAATTTAAATGAGCCAATTCCATTTGCAACAGTAATGGTGACGCCTGCTGAAAATGAAGATCTTGTAACCGGACAAATAACTAATGATCAAGGTCTTTTTCAGATCAAGGATGTTCCTTCCGGTTTGGTAATTGTCGAAATTCAATTCGTTGGTTATAAAAGTGTCTCGAGAGAGATTCGGATAGACAAAGGAAATACCAAATTAGATCTGGGTACTATTCTAATGTATGATGATGTGGAGATTCTGGATGCAGTTGAAGTCACCGCGGAAAGATCAACCATTGAGCAAAAGGTGGATAGAAAGATCATCAATATCGGAAAGGATCTGGCAACCACTGGTCCAACAGCTGCTGATTTAATGGTAAACATTCCTTCGGTTAACGTTGACCAGGACGGTGGAATTTCGATGCGAGGGAATGATAATGTATTGGTATTAGTGGATGGAAAACCAACTAACCAAAACGCTACTCAGCTATTGGAGTCGATCCCATCCGGTTCCATTAAGAGTATAGAGTTGATCACAAACCCTTCAGCTAAATATGTACCCGATGGAATGAGTGGTATCATCAATATTATCCTCCATAAGAATACCAATCTTGGCTTCAACGGGAAAGTAAATGCCGGACTCACAATTGGTGAGGAGCTGAGACGGAATGCCGCAATTGATTTGAATTACAGAACTCAGAAAATCAATTTCTTTCTCAATTATGCCAATACTGATGGACCAATGCCAACATGGGGAACAATTGATAGATTCTCTGACAACTCTAATGAGGTCTGGTTTTCCTTGAATGATCGTACTTCTCACTTAGTTAAAACGGGATTGGATTTCGATTTAAGCTCTTCAACCGTAGTTTCAGTTTATTCGATTTTCAATGATTTTAAAAATCAGGCTTTTAGATCTACAGATATTATTTATCCGGAACCAGGAACACTGGATTTTGGTCAGGAATACAGTAGTGAGGTTGATAATGTAACAAAGACTTTCAATTTCGACATTAAGCATAAGTTCAATGAGAACAGTGCACTGGAATTGGAAGTAGACCACAGTATTTTTGAAGGAAACGAATCAGCTGATTTTGAATTCTACGGGGATGCTTTTGATTTAGATGAAGCAATTGAGTTGATCAGCAATAATCGTGATAACACAACTATTAATCTGGATTTTGAAAACAGTTTCGGATCAAATAAGAGGCTGGAGCTTGGATTAGAGGCGAGAATTCAACGAACCAATAATGATTATTCAACTACCAACCCAAACTTCAATAATTCCATTTATGCTCTAAACAGAGATATTTATGCCGGTTATTTCACCTTTAGTCATAAGTTGGGAAAGTGGTCATATCAATTGGGAGCAAGGTTTGAGGACTTTGATCAGCGAAGTGACTTTGGTGAGGATGGAAGTGAAAGTGTTCAATATAATGATGTGATCCGCTCCGTTTATCCATCCGCATTTCTGACCTATACGCCTAATCCTGAATCACGAAAGGACGCTATTAATTTCAGTGTAAGCAGAAGAGTAGATCGACCAAATATCAATCAGCTAAATCCGATGCGTGCGTGGAGCTCCGCAAGAATTACCAATGTTGGAAACCCATCACTTATACCACAGTTTACTAATTCCGTAGAGGTTAATTATACCAGGCAGCTTGAAAAAGGTAGTGTCACATCAGGTGTTTTTTACAGAAGAATATTTGATGAAATCACTCGATTTGGATTCAACGATGAGGAAAACCCTGGAAATATTTTATTCTCTTACGACAATTATCAAAACAATTCCGCATACGGATTTGAGCTTTCTGGTAATTTTCAAATCACATCGAAGTGGGGCTTCAACTCAAGTTTTGATATCTACTCACAAACACAACGAGGTGTAGCGCAAGATGAATTTCGGGAAGTACAAAATGTGATTTACAACTTTCGGACTAATCACAGTTTCAAGGCAAGCAAGAAATTGACATTTCAATTAATTGGTCTGTACAGAGGAGGAAATACTAATCTACAGTACAGAACATTGTCTTTCTATTTTGTCAACATAGGTGCACGATATCAGCTGTTTAAAGGGAAAGGTGCCTTGAGCGTGAATTTCAACGACGTTTTTCATACTCAAAGGTTTGCATTTAGTGGTGAACGCCCTGTATCACAAGAAGGGAATTACAACTGGGATAGCCAGACTCTGTTTGTTGGTTACTCTCACAAATTCGGTAAAAGCAAAAAGCGATCTCCTAAAAGAAAGAAAAGAGATAATAATGAGAAGAAAAGTGTAGGAGGTTTCTAAAGAAGCTGTTCAATTATAAGAGTACTGAGCCGGTTTTGTTGAGTCCTGGACCAACTGAAATCGGCTCTGGTATTTCCAGATCAAATGCTGCAAAAGTGGAGGCAGCCATCAATCTGACATCTCCAGAAGTAACAAACGATGATTTGCCTTCATTCTTTTGAATAATTCCTGATTTGATGAGTTCCCCGAAAACATCTCTGATTGGGTCAATGAGTTGAACATTTCCGTTCATAAAAATCCTAATTTGCTTACTAAGTACAGGATAATGAGTGCAAGCAAGCAACAACCCATCTACATTTTTAATTGGATGCAAAATCGATTGAAGAACTGATTCAAGATAACCTCCGTTCACTTCACCTCTTTCTATTAGAATCGATAATTCCTGAGCTATTCTTTGTTTTACTTCAATATTTTTTTCTTTCAAGTAGTTGCGATAAATGCCACTTCTTATGGTTCTTTCACCTCCAATAATGGCAATGTTCTTAAGCCCGGTTTTTAATGTAGCATCTACAGTTATATCAGTAATAGCGATCACATTTTTGTCTGAAGATCTAATAGCTGTACTTGCACTGTGGCATGCTACAGCTATATGCTCACACCCTTGTTCAAACATGAAATCCAGAACTTCGTTTACCCTAGACCGAAGATCAACTTTGCTAAGTTTACCATATGGTATATATCCGGAATCTGAAAAGTAGAAAATCGGATAGTCGGGGTACTTTTCTAATATCAGTTTTGTAAGCCCCATTCCGCCAATACCATAGTCTAGTATGCCTAGTGGATAGCTCATGGATAGGAAAGTTCATTGTTGGTCACATTATCCATATTAACAGAATCAAATGCGATGATTCTTGAATTCATTCCAATATTGATCACCTCAACTTTTCTTCCAGGGAATCTACTTTCCAGGTACCACTTCATTTCGTGTTGCGATCGAATTGGATTGTATTTGAGCATCTTTGCCCAGTCGGGATGCCTGACTAGTTTTGTTAGGGCTGAGTAAAAGGCTTTGTTTTGATACCTGTCCAGGTAATGTTTGAATTTGCTCAACAGAAAGAATGGGAATTCGCTCCATTTTACAGGAGCTGTCACCATGTCAACAATCAATAGTTTTCCCTCTTTCTTCAATACTCTTGTAATCTCTTTCATAATCGGATCCCAATCCAGATACCGAAATGAAAGTAAAGAGATGACAACATCAAATTGATTCTCTTCAAAAGGTAATTGAGGTCCAGAAATCGGTTTGAATGAAATATGGTCATTCTTTTCATGAGTACTTTCTGCATGCTTTAATAGAGTATTAGAAACATCTACACCTATTCCTCTTTCTATCTTATTGCTCAATGCCTTTAGGAGAGCACCATTCCCACATCCGATATCTAATACATTTCCAGATTGATCAGGCAGATGTTTCACAATCCAACTGTACTCATCTTTTCTAACTGTGATATCCTTAAAAGTTTCTGCATATAGGTCAGCGACAGAATTATAGGTGGAATCAACACTGGTATTTCTTTCATCAAACTCTTTCAGTGGCTCAGCTTCCATTTTGCCAATTAACTTCTTGAATGAAGCGATACGTCCATGAGACTTATTGCCCGGACAACCAAATGTATAAAGAGGATCTCCATCTTTTAACTTGCCAGGAAGCTTATACCTGTCTTTCCTGGATGAAAATGTCGTGTACCAGTGATATCCAAAGGTTTTCACATTCTGAACCCTTGAGAAATATGGAGCAAACCAACGAGCAGACCTGCAACAATGAAAAGTAGCCGTAGAATGCTCATTGAATGGAATATTAATTTCTTTTAGCTCAAACGGGCTGAATTGTTCTGGAAATGCTACAGTTCCAAACATTGGTCCGTACATTCCGGAATGGCCAATAAAATGGAACTCATCAATCGTCTTTCCTTCAGATTCAATACCTCTAAACAGGTCCATCAATTCTCTTTTTGACTCAATCGCATGACATCTTATTTCAGAATTTGTATTCTGTAATTCAGAAACCATGGTTTTCGCTACTCTTGCGAATTTGGAGCCTCCTTTTCTGTAAAGGGTGGTATATGTGATGAGAATTAGTTTTTCCATTTATTTAGTTTCCCCCTGGTCAAATATAACGGCCTGTTTTCAATTGGATTTCCCTCTGAAGCAATCTTATTCATTAATTTATGGTCTTTTGCTTGTGCTATTTTGAGAATGAACTTATTCCAAGTCTCTTCTGGTATCGCATAGTATCCCAATGAGAGTTTATTTAATGATGCCATCTCATCCAGGTTTAGATGCTTCTTAAAATCGAAATATTCTATTCCATTCACTATTCTCAGGATCCTTGAATGGTTTGCATTGTGTGGAGGAGACCAGTTCAATGCATCGAAATCAGTTTTGTAAATAATCATCTCTGCCAATGATTTCCTGGCGATCACAATTGGGTAATCGTCAGTAGAGTAATCAGTCGTTAGACGATTTGCGATTAGTTCAAACTGTTGGTTGGGAGGGTCTAATTGTGATTTGTAAGACTGCATCGAAAATAGACTCAAGATCAGTAGGAGACCTGATAGAAATGAAATAGCCCCTTGATTCAAATCAATCTCCATTACGATCAAAATCAAAAGAAAAGCAGGTGCAAGAAGAAATAGCCTGAATCCCAGACTTCCAGCCTCAAACACATAAAATGGGAATAGTAATATCAAACTAGTCGATAATAACAGAATCCTTTTTGGATTAAGTGAGTGACCGACAATTATTTTTTGAAATAAAATGATCCCTATGATGATTGAAATAAGGATCAATTCCAGACGCCATAAGGTATCAAGCTCTAATGTATTATTGAAGGAAAGAAGTGAAAACTGAGGTACTACTTGAAATTGGCCTGTTAATCGTTCAAAATCACTGATATGTAGAATGCCGGGTAGTAGAGAAAGTCCTACTGTTACCATTACAACTGGTATAACAATCTTCAAGGAAACATGTCGAATCATTGTTATCCCAAAAAGAACTAATGCAAGAAGTCCGGTAACTCTATGAGTGAGAAGGGACAGGATTATGAATAAAAATGTCAATGTCTGATTCTTGGTAAGAAGCCCTTTTATCATCAGAATTAGAAATATCAGACCCAATGTGTTTTTAGGGAATTGAAGAAGAAAATAAGTGCAAGTTGGACTAAAAATCAGGAATATAGGAACCAAAATAGAAATGAGCTTTGGAGTAATGGCTCGAGTTAGATGATAACTACTCCAAATTAAGATTCCACCTAAAAGAGCTGTTCCAAACTTATGGCCAAACTCATAATCTGGAATAAAGAAATGAATAAAGCCAAAATATGGATAGATCAAGGAATAGTCCAGCGACTGCAAATGGCCATGAGTAAACCAAGAATGAATTTGCATTACATAGTAATATCCATCCCAACCATTCACATACTCTGATTGCAATGAAATAAAGAGAATTCGAGAAAATCCCAGGATTAAACAGAAAAATCCAATCCAGGTTGATCTGTTATTTTCGGAATTCCAGGCCATATAAGCTGTCTAAGTTTTGACGTAAATCTTGCATAAACTTCTGGCCCGGGTCTGGTTTGTCATAAGGGGCATAGGTGGAGTCCAGAGATTTGTAGAATTTGGTGTGCTCCAATGAATCAATATTATATTCATCATGGCCAATTAAGTAATTGATTGAGGGGTATTTGGATTTTAGAAAGTTTACCAGTTTGGTGTTGCTTTCAAGTTGGCTTCCTGTCAGTTCTGATTCATCAAGAGCAACATTTTCAATTCCAATACTTACATGATTGTACCCGATGATATGACGAGCTATTAGTGTATCTGGAAGCAGACTATAGATATCACCATTCTTATCGATTACATAATGAATACTCACATTCAATTTGCTGTAGGAACCAATGTAAGATCGATTACTTGATAGTTCATCCTTTTTGAAAAGATTCAAAGTGCTTTCTAATGTGGGAATCGCTGTGAAATGTATCACCACCATGTCTGGATTCATGAGCCTAATATCATCTAGTCCGTAGTACTTCTCACAGTATAACTTGCTTAACTCTATCTTCTTCTCCGATAAAATAGGAAAGGTGTCTACACTTATATGAGGAAGTTTTGCCTTCTCTTGAATGACCTTTTGTTCCTGTGGTACTGCACATCCAGCAAAAACAAAAATCAGTAAACTAAGACTCCAGTGACTTAATGAATTCTGCATTGTACTTTTCGGTCTCATTTAAAAATGGAGTGGCGTCATCAAAGAAAGGTGCATACCAATCTTGAGGGGAAAAGTATTGAATCATTTTTGAAGTTTTAAATAAATGTCCATGTCTGGCAAATATTTCATTTCTTAAATAGGCTAATTCGTCTTTCGTGAAGTCTTTCAGATCAGCTTCAGTTAGTTTATGGATTCTTGCTTTTAGGTACATGTTGGATTTTGAGTATATCCTTGGCTCATTCAACACAATGATTAATTCCGAGTCAAAGTCTGATGAATCTTCAATCTTCTGCATTTCTCCATAACCATACATTTCCTGCTCATATCTCGTACTTGAAAATACTGATGTCAATTTCACTTTGATTTTTGTAGGCCTTTTCTCCAGATCACTATCCAATTCTTCCATCACCTGTATAGTACCTTTGATGCTTATTTCTTGTCCAATCTGGTCATTAGATAAATCGCTTGTCATACTCGCCAGTACTACCTGAACTCCATTTGGGCGATGGTTTTGAACTATCTCATAAAGCATACCCATATCAGCAATGGAGGCCTGGTATTCAAAACTGAACTCTTCAACTGATATAGATTCTGTCCTGAAAAAAGTAAACTCATCAACATTCAATGCCTCTTTTCTAATATGAAAGAACAATTGTTCCTTCACTAAGGCTAATTCAGAGTCAGCAAAAGTATATGGTTCTGACTTAGGTGCAGGCTGGCTAGTGACTTCAGTGGGTTCTTGTTTTTTGGAATTGTCAGAACTACAACTTGCGATTACTATGCTGCAAATAAGAAAATAGAGAACAGATTGAATTTTCATGAGCTATTCTGGTTTTGAGATTACAGTAATTTAAAGATTAGAAATCATTCAGCAAAGTTGAGATAGTCCAAAACCATTTACTAGAAACCAGGATACACTTACTCAATAACTACATGCAATTACTAGATAGCAGAAAATTGTGTGAAACGAAATTCATTAATTGCCCATGTAACAAACGCACATAACCGTAACCATGAAACATTATTTAATCGCTATTTTAACTCTTTTGGCTTTTTCATGCCAGGAGGACCTGATAAATGAGATGGAGCCATCCATGACGGGATCAACTATATCTGAGAGCTCTGACGTCTCAACATCAACTCAGAACAGACCAAAAGTTCGTTTCAGAAAATTGAAAAACGGAGCAACAAGAGTTGTGTTAGTGGATAATGAAGCGGATACTACAGGCTTCTTAAATCTGACATTACAGTGCTGCGAGTCGATCTCTTTTACTTTTCAAAAAATTGAGCACAAATACAGAACTCGTGTAGAGGCTGACGCTTCATTTGAAGGGCAAACTGTGACTATCGCAATTGAGTATCTGGATTCAAAAGGAAATGTGACAGGGAATGACAAATTCGAGGTTTATGTATTTGAAGACGGAACTAGTGCAGTACAGGAACCATCCTTTTATGAAAATGCCATTAGTGGAACAGCACTGGGCTCTGAATTATTCCTAAGCGTACAAGCAGCTGGTGACCCTGCAGGAATCGTGGAAGAAGCCATTTTTGATGTTGTTTACAGGACAAAGGAAGGAAAAGAAGTCAAGGAGCAATACTCAAGCACAGAAAAAAGGCTTTATTCAAGCAATCCGGGATACGCATTTTTAATGACAAAACGTACGGCAAGACCAATAGAGTTTGGGGAAGATGACGCAATTGAAGCTACAGTTTCAGTGAGCTTCAAAGATGCAGATGGTAACACTGTTTTGGGACCTCAGACACAAGCATTGCAGTTTGCGGATTTTACCGGAAGAATAAAGAGAATTAGAATTAAGAAAAGAAGAACAGGTAGTGGGTTCAGCCTGTCTGTAGTTCAGGGAGGAGGAACTCCAGGGGTAGTTGCAACAGCTGAAGTAATATTTGAAGAACCATTTGAAGGCCCTACACCCTCAGAAAATGTTCTTACTCTTGATGCGAAACCATCTTCTAATTCAAACATAAGATTCGTCAATAAGGACCTTTCATTCGATGGAAATGCTATTGGCCTAACCTATCCTGTGACTGTTTTCCTTAAAGATTATGAAGGTGAGATCATTGGAGAACCATTATCAACTGAAGTTTTAGTAGAAGATGATATGGGAGATTTTGAAATCACGGTAATTGACAAAACAACATATCTATTTAGTGTTCGCTTCAATAATGAGAATAAGTGGATTGATAATGCCACAATTGAATTTGAAGAGCCATTTGAAGGTCCTGCTCCGCTTGAGACAACAATTGAACTGAGTTCTGCTGGGATCGACGAATCAGGAATAGAAACCATGCAGGGAAAAGTGGTATTTGAAGATGTTCCTAATGGTGAATACCAGCTCAGAGGTAGATATAGAGGACCAAAGGCGAAAATTGCAAGAAGGTTTAGAGAGCCAATATTTGGTCCTTCTAAATAAAAAAGGAATTACAGCTTATCCAGAATCTGGAATAGAATTTCCTTTTTACCTCGGGCCAGGGGGATGTTGGTATCGTCATCCATTACGATGACACCACCGTCCCTCTTATCATATTTTTTAAAGAGGTCCAGATTTATTAAAAAAGATCGGTGAGCTCTGAAGAAGTTACGATCTTTTAAAATTTGCTCATACTCTTTCAGGGTTTGAGAAATGAGTATGCTAGTACGATCTTTTAAGTGAAAAGTGGTGTAGTTATTTTCCGACTTGCAGTAAACAATGTCATCCACAGCAACCAGCTGAACCGAATTTTGGTCTTTGAGAACTATTTTTTTGAGACTCTGAGTTGGTTGCTTGAATGAATTTTGAAGATTATCTAGCTGCAAAGAATGTGGAGGGAGTTGATTTTCCACTTTCTTCAGCGCAGCATTAAACTCAATAGGATTAATTGGCTTCAGAATATAATCCAGGGCATTGTACTTAAAAGCTTTGACTCCAAATTCATCATGAGCTGAAACAAATATGACCTTAAAAATAAGTAGTGCTGGTGGAACTTGGTTCAAAAAGTCAAAACCTGTTCCATTACCCAAATGAATATCTAAGAAGGCAAGATCAATTTGATTTCTCTTAACAATTTCTAAGGCAGTTTCAATATCCCCAGCTTCATGAATTTGTGCCTTGTCAAATTTCCTTAAAATATAACTCTTTACCGTTAGCCTGGCATTCTCCTCATCGTCCAGAACCAGAATGTTCTCTATCATTATTCAATTACAAGTCTTGATGGTAAAGTTAAATTTATTTTATAACCCAATATATCGCCAGATTCATTTTCAATATTGAATGTGTCAATTCCAATCTTAGCATTAGCTGATTTGTTCATGGAATTAAGTCTCTCACTAGTAATTATAGTCGATAATGATTTGTGTCCGTTGCTGTCAGTTTTCTGTTGATTACCAATGCCATTGTCTTCTATTTCCAGCTTAATCAAATCATCATCGCCCTGACTAAACTTGATTTTAATTTCATTTACCTCATCCCCTTTTTTGAAAAGTCCGTGCTCAAGTGAATTTTCTATAAATGGTTGAGCGAACATTGGAGGAATCCCCAAATAGTCTTCATCAAGATCTTCATCTATTTCAATGGTGTAATCAAATGCTCCTTTAAATCTCAATTTTTGAAGCTCGAGGTAATTGGTCAGCATACTTTTTTCTTCGCTCAGAGGAATGAACTCCTGTCTGCTGTTTTCCAGGATTTGTCTCATCAGAGTACTAAACATTCCCATGTAATCACTCGCTCCCTGTGCATCATATTCCAATACGTACTGCTGAATTGCAGTCATGGAATTGAAAATGAAATGTGGATTTAATTGTGATCTGAGAAATCTTTGTTGCAACTCATTGGCTGCTTTCTCCTGTTTACTCTTGGACTGTCTATGATAGAATAGACCAATAAACACAATTAATGCTGCAACTGCAGCTCCCGCAATGATTTGATTATTTCTTTTGCCAATTGTTAATGATTGGATTTCTGATTGCTGGGTTAGATTGGCAATCTCCTGATCCTTTTTTGCAGTCTCATATTTGGTTTGAAGTTCCGTGTATTTCTCTTGTTCTCCCTTTTTTCTGATGGAGTCCTTGAATGCCATATGAGTTTTGAGGGTCTTAATACTAGCTCCGAAATTGTTAGCGGTTGAGTCAAGTTTGAACTTTTCTGCATAATAGGAGTCAATAGCAGGATTATCATTGACCATGAATATCATTGCTCTTGCGGAATCCAGGTATTTATAAGCAAGATTCAATTTTCCCAAAATCCTATAATTTATCGCCAGGTTCTTATATACGGTATCTTTCCCGTCACCTTCCACTTTGTTTTTTCTTCTTTCTTCCAGGATTTTAAGATTAAGTTCTATCGCTTTTTGATGGTTTCCTT
The DNA here is from genome assembly GCA_024743255.1 of bacterium. GTDB lineage: Bacteria > Bacteroidota > Bacteroidia > Cytophagales > Cyclobacteriaceae > JANSWY01. Next base: position 30,820 of record JANSWY010000039.1, read on the forward strand.
TATAGTATTCAATGGATGCCAGATTAACCATTACATGAAGTTGTCCTGCAATGTTGCCACTTGAGACATGATCTTCGTAAACCTCCTGATAAAGAGCTCTTGCTGAATCCAGGTCTATTTTAAAATAGAATCCTGCAAGATTATACTTTAAGTGAAGTAGGCTTACTGTACCTGGATTTTCCTGAGCAATTTTGATAGCGTCTTTTTGAATTTCTATGGCCTTTTCAAGGTTCCCGCTTCGATGATTGGCCAGTGCCATAATTCTCATGTTGGTGACAATTCTTCGCGGATCTTTTGTCAGGTTTAAAGCCTCTACTGCATAGTATATGCAACTATCTGTGGTATTATATAAATACGCAGACGCTAAATGTGTCAAGATCAAAACCAGTGATGAAGTATCGCTGGATTGTTCCGCCAGCTTGCGACCTTGCCACAACACTTCTTTAGCTTCCTCCATTTCATTACCCATGATTTTCACATAACCCAGAATTCTATACGCAGCTGCTTTTCTAATATCCGTTTCATTCGCCAAATCAAATGACTTCTGTGCATACATAAGAGCCGAGTCCATTTTCCTGAGGCGGTAGTATCTTTCAGCAATATCAATGCTACTGACCAAAGTAATACTGTCACTGATATCCTGATTTATTATGTTTAGTAAGCTGTCTGCTTTTCTTTGATTGAAATTCTGCTGTGCACTTAGATTGAAACTAAGGACAAGGAGAAATACACTTAGAATGAAGTAATGCTTGCTGGTCATGTTGTGTGTTTGGTTAATCCCGCAAATGTAAATGATCCTGAATATTTTTCAATTCCTTTTTGATATCAGCCCATATAATTGGTGAATTTCCTGATTGATGTATAATTGATGTATTTCTGATGCAGTATGGAATAGGTAAATGGAACATATACCATTTATCTTAGAGAATGTGTATCCATAAGTTTGAATGGTACAAAACCAATAGATAAATGAAGGTCAGGAATCTCTATATTCTGGTAATTCTAATGCTGGCAAATCAGTTTGCCTACTCGCAGTTTCTTTCTACTAGCGGAAAGAAAATTATTGATCATAATGGCGATGAAATAATCCTTAAAGGAATGGGGCTTGGAGGTTGGATGTTGCAGGAAGGATACATGCTTCAAACAAACAGTTTCGCCAACCCTCAACACGAGATTGAGGCAATAATTGAAGATCTAATTGGCCCGGAAAAAACTGAAGAGTTTTATGAAGCATGGTTGACCAATCATTGCACAAAGACTGATATAGATTCATTAGCATCATGGGGATTTAATTCGGTTAGACTTCCGATGCACTATAAACTCTTCACCCCTCCAATTGAAGAAGAACCCGTTCCCGGTGAAATAACCTGGATTGATAAGGGATTTGAAATGGTTGATGAACTTCTTGACTGGTGTGAAGCAAATGAAATGTATTTAATTCTTGATCTACATGCAGCACCTGGCGGACAGGGAAAAGACGCTGCTATTTCTGATTATGACAGCACAAAACCATCTCTTTGGGAAAGTGATGATAATAAAGCCAAAACTGTCGCGCTTTGGAGGAAATTAGCTGAGAGATATGCGGATGAACAATGGATGGGAGGTTATGATCTTATAAATGAACCAAACTGGAATTTTACAGGAAGCAATGAGAATGGCTGTGACGAAACTTCAAATGTTCCTTTGAAGGAACTGTATGTTGATATTGTGGAGGCAATTAGAGAGGTTGATAACAACCATATTATCTACATTGAAGGAAATTGTTGGGCCAATAATCATGCAGGAATCTGGCCACCTTGGGATGATAATTTGGTACTCAGTTTTCATAAGTATTGGAGTACAAATGATCAGAACTCAATTCAAGGTTTTCTGGATTTAAGAGATCAATATAATATTCCTCTTTGGATGGGAGAGGCCGGAGAGAATTCAAACACCTGGTTTAAGAATGCAATCAAACTGTTTGAAGATAATGATATCGGATGGGCCTGGTGGCCAATGAAAAAGATAGGTTCTGTAGTGAACCCAATGACAATAGAGAAAACTGACGGTTATCAAACATTACTCGATTACTGGTCTGATGGGGGGACAAAACCAACAGAAGAATTTGCCTATAATGCTTTAATGGAAATGGCAGAAAACCTGAAGATAGTAAATAACACCTACCGACAGGATGTGATTGATGCCATGATTAGACAAGTTGAATTAAGCGAAGCAAAGCCATTTAAGCAGCTCTCAATTCCTGGAACCATACATTTGACTGATTTTGACCTAGGAGGGAATGGAGTAGGTTATTATGATTCAGATACAGCCAATTACCGCGTGAGTACAGGAACTTATACAGCATGGAATTCTGGTTGGGGTTATAGAAATGATGGTGTTGATATTGAGGAAAGTTCAGATTCGGATGATAGATCCAATGGTTACAATATCGGCTGGACAGCAGATGGCGAATGGCTTCAATTTACGGTAAATGTAGAATCTGATGGTGTCTATGGAGTGAATTTGAGATATGCTGGTGTAGATGATTCAAAGATTAGGTTGGAAACCAATCAGAAAAGCTTGACAGAGACAATTTACATCGGAGCAACTGGTGGTTATCAGGATTGGGAAACCAGAACTATAAATGATATTGTATTGTATGCTGGCGAAAATACAATAAGGCTTTTCATTGAGCAAGGAGGAGTTAATCTTGGCTTTATGGATTTTTTTTTGTCCGAGCAACTAAGTGAATTGGAATTTGAATTGATAGATATAGTGACAAACGAAAACGGAGATAAAATTTTATTGAATGCTAATAAAAGGTTCTCTGCTACCAATGATTTTGAGATCGGAGATTTCGAGATTATTCTTGAAGGCGAATCAGTATCAATTGAATCAGTACAATTGGTAGATTCAGAAACATCATTAGTTGAATTTTCAATAAACGAAGAATATCATGATCAATCGTCTTTATTAATGTCTTACTCAGGAACTGGATTGGTATCGGAAGACGGTACAAGTATTGATTCCTTTACAGATTTTGAAATAACTAACAACCGACCTTTTCATCATCAAATTCCGGTAAAGATTGAAGCTGAAGATTATTTGACGAATGTTGGTTTAGTTGCTGAGGCGACTACTGACGAAGGTGAAGGGCTCAATTTAGGTTATACAAATTCGGGTGATTATCTGGAATACAGAATCAATGTGTCCACTCCAGGAGAATATAAATTAAATGCCAGAGTTGCCTGCTTTAATAATTCAGGGATGCTCAACATTCAGCAGTTAAATAGTGATCGTGAGCTGTTAAATGAAACTAACTTAAGTGTACCAGTAACAGGAGGCTGGCAAACTTGGACTTCTGTATCCACAACTCTGAACCTGGATGAAGGAATTGGTATTCTAAAAGTGAGAGTGATGGACCCAGAGTTTAATATGAATTGGTTTGAGTTTATTAGTACAGTTACTAATAGTAAACCTGAAATCTCTGAAACATCATTGTATCCAAATCCACTTTCTGGCAAAAGGATCTACTTTGATCAAGGCAATCAGGTAAATGGATTGAAATTTAAAATATTTGATACCTCAGGTAAGTTGCTGCATTCTGAAGTAATTGAGAATGGTGAAATTCAGTTACCGCATAAGTTTTCACCAGGAATATACCTATGGAATTGTAGCGATCTTACCAAGGTTAATACAAGTGGCAAATTGATAATTAATTAGCCATAAAGATCTTCTTCATTTTATACTACATTTTACTAAGCCAGCACATTGTGTTGGCTTTTTCATTTATTCCGGTGAGATAAATAATTCCTTGTTGTCATTCATTATATTAATCTCTTTCGCTATTTTTAGTACAGCTACATTTTATGGGTCAAATCTGATCCGATATTAATTATCTCATCACATTACTACGGAAGTGGACTGTAACCACTATAAAAAGGGAGTTTCCGAAAAGCCTTGTGAGTAGGACCAACCTAAAAAAATCGAAATGAAAAAATTAAGTTTAATAGTAAGTCTGACGATCATAGCTGTCATCTTCAACGGGTGCGGTTTGGGTCACGACTATAACCTTACAATGAACCCACCAGCAAATGATGCAAGTCCGGCACAGATCTTTCCTGAGGAGATTGCAGGAGATATTGTGGTTGTCAATAATCTTGAATATGGAGGTTTACAATGTATGTATGGAAAGGATAAGTCTATAATTGGAGCCAGATTATCCTCAACCGAAGAGGCTGAGGCTTATTTCAAAAACAATTTGCTTCCAGATTTTCAGGCCCAGTCAAATAATTTTAGTGGAAACATTAATGGGCAATACTATGCCAAAGCAAGTGGCGACTGGCACTTATTTGGTTGGGTGAATCAGAATTTTGCTTTTGTAATTAAAGCAACTAGTCAGGAAGGATTGGATCAGATTGTAGATGCTTTTCAGTATATCGAAAAGAACTAATTGATCTAAAATTCAAACGTCACTTATTCAAACCTGTGGCGTTTGAATATATTCGAAAGTTAAGTTTAGCTACCGGAATCTAATATGGTAGCAAATGCACCGTACCTTTTATGATGAGATAGACTGGCAGCATAAGTCTTCTTAGATTTTACATCCATCAATGTCGGGATTTTAGAATCTAAGAAATTAACAGATATCTCATGGTTAGAGCTTAGATACTGAACAGAAAGTTCTCTCAGAACTGCAGATTCAGAACTCTTTGAATTTGAAATGTCGAATAATTCCCAGATTGGAGGTTGACTTTTAAGTCCGTAAGCTATGGCAATAGCTTTTGTATCATCAATCCACACCTTGCCTATTGCATGTTCCGATTTGAACGTGATTTCAACTTCTGGTCCAGATGTTACAGACTGAATTTGAATTTCAATCAATTTAGGATCGAACGTATCTTCCAGTCTATGAAATTTGTAGACCGCTTCTTTAGCAGCCCAATAAATCCAATAAACCTGGGAGTCACTTATTCTTTCTGGAAACTTGTTATGATTTTCGTTTCGATGGCTGATGAAACGAAGATGAGATCGATCTCTGGGTTTTAATGTAGGGTCCTTGAGATCGACCACATCTATGCCGATCATTATTTTTCGGCAATTTTTGCTTCTATTACTCCGATAGCCTCACCAACAGTATTCATCTGATTGATTGAGTTATCATCGATCATTATGTCATATTTCTCCTCTATATCCAATACGATATCAACAATATTGGCAGAGTTGATTTTTAAGTCATTGATTAATTCCATGGTGTCAGAAAGATTTCCAAGAAGTTCTTTCTCCATTACATAAGGGTCAATGATGTCTTTAAGCTCGTTTCTGATTGCTTCTTTTTCCATTATTATACTTCTAATTTTCTTAAGACGATCGCACTGTTTACATCGCCAAAGCCAAAATTAGCTTTAATTACAGTATTAACCTCAACATTTCTCGACTCAGTGCTAATTTTTTGTGCACAAATCAGATTTTCAACCGATGGATGTACTTCTCCGCAGTTGATAGTTGGGTGAATGAAGCCATTATTCATTTGTAGAAGTGAAGCTACAATTTCCACACTACCGGCACCCGCAATGGAATGTCCGATCATGGATTTTGTAGAATTCACATATGGGAAATTACATCCAGATCTTCCAAGTGCTTCAGACCAGTTTTTGATTTCTAATGGGTCAGCCATTGTAGAGGTAAGGTGTCCAGAAACCAAATCGATTTCCTGAGGATCAATTCCTGCTTCATTTACAGCTGACTTGATACATGCCTGAACAGCTTGTGAATTAGGAGCAGTCATAGTACCACCATTTCTTTGGCCACCAGAGTTCAAACCAGTTCCAACGATCTCAGCATATATTTTAGCTCCTCTTTCCATTGCGCTCTCTAAAGATTCAATCATCAAAGCGCCACTTCCGGCAGCTGGAACAAATCCAGCAGAAGATGAGCTTAAAGGTCTACTTCCGCCAGTAGGATTATCATTTGAATCACGGCAAAGTACTCTTAATGCATCAAAAGCTCCCCAGATATATCTTCCTTCCCCTTCTGAGCTTCCGCAAAGCATTCTTTTCGCTTTTCCTGATTTTATATACTCATATCCCAGGATTACAGCCTCTGTTCCACTGCTACATGCAGATGAATTACAGATAATTCTGTTTCCAAATCCTAAAATCTGGTTAAGATATGCACTTGCACCGCTATTCATTGATTGAGTAGATGACCAGGTTCCAAGTCTCCTGGTATTTCCATTGTCAATCATATTTATTTTTTCACCTACGAAGCTGTCTAATCCCAGTGCCCCAGCTCCAAATACAATTCCAGTATCTGGATCATAACGCTCAGGATCTATTTCAAAGCCAGCATCTTTAAAAGCTTCTATGCCGGCTAAGCACCCGTAGATTACTCCACTATTTTCAACTTTTTTAGCAATAAGCTCAGGTAAGAGCTCTTGTTTGTATTCATCAGTAACAACCGGCGTACCTGCAATCTGACAGCCAAACTTAAGTTCTTTCAGATCCTCTCTGTATTTGATTCCAGAGATACCGTTCTTAAGAGCGTGTAGATAATTACTGATTCCTGTACCATTGGGTGCAACAACACCCATTCCTGTAATGACAACCCTAGTTTGATCCAAACTCATTTTCGTTAATTACCATTCCGGAGAATTCTCCGCGACAAACTTCTTTACCACTATGGCGATTGAAACATCGTATTCGGCATTTTAACTTGTTGAATCGAAAGTAAACTTTTTCCGATTTGACTTCTAAAGTGTCTCCGGGAAGGACTGGAGCTAAATACTCAACATTGGCAGAAGAAAATACTGGCAATATTGGTGTATTTGGATCTGATTCTTGCTGACTTTTCAGGTAGATGCCTAAGCAAACTAGCCCGATTTGAGCCATGATTTCAGTTACAATTACTCCAGGTGTAACAGGTTTTGACGGAAAATGACCCTCAAAGAAATACTCGTCTTCTTTGATCTGATAAACTCCCTGTGCTCCGTTCTCATCCACATGATCTAATTGATCAACAAACAAGAAAGGTTTCTTGTAAGGGAGAAGTTTGATTATTTCATCTGTTGTCATCACATGAAGTTTTCACCTCCGTCAACATGGATTAAACTTCCTGATACCCATTGAGCTTCGTCTCTGGAAAGCAGGTAAACCACGTTAGCTACATCCTCCGGAGTGGTAGTTCTGTGATGAGGATTTCTCTCCTTGGCACCATTTATAAGTTGTTCGTAACCAGGAATCAGTTGTAACGACGGTGTGTCAGTTACCCCAGCCTGGATTGTGTTAAGCGTTATTCCTTCAGGAGCCAATTCAACAGCTAAATACTTCATCATAGTCTCAAGTGCTGCTTTCGCCATGGCCACAGCACCGTAACCACTCCAATACTTATTGTTTCCCTCTGAAGTCAACGCAATCACCCTCGACCCCCAAACAATTAGGTTTAATTTTTTTAATTTTTGTACCCACGTAAGTAAATTGGACCCCATTGCATTAATTGTCAGGGTTATATCGGTTTCATTTAATGTTGAATTTTCTCCGATAAATGGCTTTAAATTACCTCTGGATACGGCATGAACAACCATTTTAATGCCGTTTTCACCAACAGTGGTCTTTATTTGCTCAAGACTTTCGTCAATTTTATCATGATTAGTAGCATCGTAGTTTAATGCTAAGAATCCTTTAGCAGCGCCTTTTATTTCTTCAAACTCCTTCTCTACAGTTTCTAAAACCGATCTTCTGTCACGGTGAATAATGATGATACCAAATCCTTCTTGTGCTAATTTTTTTGCTGATGCCAGGCCAATCCCGCTTGACCCCCCAATTATTAATGCCCAATTACTCATTCTCAAACATTTTTATGAAACACCTTCTTGTGATATCGTTATTGGTGTCATATTCATTCCATAAATTCAATACATTGTGGTTGTCCATCAGCATAGGTCCTGTAGCGGCGGTTTTAACGCCATTTTTGATATATGCCTGAAACATTTGTTCAAATATCAAAACATTAGCTCCTAGTTTCTGGTACTCAGGATCCACACCAATCAGGAATAGATCCATATCGTCATTTCCTTTCAAGGCCTTCAACACATGAATGAATCCAAATGGGAACAAACTTCCTTTAGCTTTATTCAATGCTTTAGAAAATGAAGGAAGAGATAAAGCAAATCCAATTACCTCATCTTCCTCGTTGACAATGATGCTCACATACTCGCGACGAACAAATCCAAAATATTGATCAACATAATAATCAATCTGCTTTTCAGTCAAAGGATAATATCCGTATAAGTGACTATAAGCCTTATTCAATACGTCGAATACTCCGGGGGCATATTTTAGGAGCTCCTTATTTTTTTTGAATTTTTTTGCTTTCAGGTTGAATCGGTTGGCGATTATGCTGGCAGATCTTTCCAGTCTTCTTGGCATTTCTGCAGGGATATTTCCCCTTATCTCCACCCAATCACAAGCTTTCTCAAATCCATATCGCTCAAAGAAGTCTTTGTAGTAAGGGTAATTGTAAATAGTTGCCTGAGTAGCTAAGTGATCAAACCCTGAGATTAAACAACCTTCAAAATCAAGATCAGTGAAACCTAATGGTCCGTGGAGACCCTTAAGGTTATTTTCTATTGCCCAGTTTTTAGCGGTATTCATCAAAGCTTCAAAGACTTCATAGTCTTCAGTGAAATCAATCCACCCAAATCTTGCAACTGGGTTTTCTTTGATTTCTTCTCCATGAATAATTCCAGCAATTCTACCAACAATTTTACCATCCTTCTTAGCAATCCAGTATTCCGCTTGACAGTGGTCAAATGCTGGATTTTTAGTTTTGTCCAATGTGCCTTTTTCAAAGCTCTTCAAAGGAATCACAAAATTTGGATTGCCTTTGTAAAGATCAATTTGGAACTGGATGAATTGGTTAAGTTGCTTATTGGTTTCAACTTTCTCAATTACGATTGACATCCTGATTAAATGAGTTTGTTACTACGATAATAATTTAATGTATCTTCAAAACCTGCCTTAAGATCATATTTGATTTCCAGAGGAATTGATTTGCGCTCCTCGGAAAAATCATGATCCCAACTTCTACTAATTTCAAAATGCTTTTCTGAAGTAAGAGTTGGTGTAAATCTGAAGATTTTAGCGAAAATAGTGATAATTCCCATAGCAAACCGCGCAACGAAGAAAGGTAGCCGGAAAGAAATGGATTTTTTATTAATAGTAGATTCAATAGCTGCTTTCATATCACCATGAGTATAGACGCTTGAATCTTCAAGTGGAATTGTTTGATTTACGTGCTGTTCTGATAGTTTAATTACATTAACAGCAGCATCTGCCCCATGAATCATGGTGATTTTCTGATCTTTTGGGTTGATCATAGGGTAAAGCCCCATTTTGACAACCTTGAACAAAGGCAAGAATGAAAAATCTCTTGGTCCGTATATAGCAGTCGGTCGGAAAATCATATATGATAGTCCTGAATCCTTGACAACTTTTTCAGCTTTTAATTTGCTTGATCCATATGCAGAAACAGGTCCGTCAAAACCAACTGGCCCCATTGCGGCTAGTGATGAGATCAAGGTAAACTTCCCCTTTTCTCCCAGAATACCTGATTCCTTTATTGAGTTTATCAGTAATTCAGTAATTCCGGTATTCACTGTGAAAAACAGGGTGGAGTCAATTGTATTGGTAACAGCAGCATTGTGAACTACAAGGTCAAATTCGCCTTGGTTTTCTTTTAGTTCGGTAAGTGACTCTGTAAGCTTTGATTGATCTCGGTAGTTAACTGTGATGAGCGAGCAATTTAGCCCGGAAATAAATTGGACATCAGCATTTTGCCTGTGAGCGGCAAAAACCTGATGTCCAAGTTGGATGGCTTGTTCTACCAAATGGCCACCCAAAAATCCATTTGCTCCTGTAATTAGAACTTTCACTTAAGCACTAACAGTCACCTTTTGCAAAGGAACCTCGATTTCTTTAGCAACTCGGTGAATTATGTCAATTGCTCTGGCAATTTGTTCTTTTGTATGTGTCGCCATTAAACTGAATCTAATAAGCGAATCACCTGGAGAAACTCCTGGTGGCACAACAGGGTTGACAAAAACACCTTCTTGTAGAAGTCTTGTAGTAAGCATAAATGTTTTTGCCTGATCTCTTATGTAAATTGGAATGATTGGTGTTTCTGTTTCACCTGTATCAAAACCGTATCCTTTCAACAAGTCCATTGCATAGTTGGTATTATCCCAAAGTTTTGCAATTCGCTCATCGTCTCTTTCAATTAAATCTAGTGCCGCCAATGCAGAAGCTGCAGAAGCAGGAGTAATACTTGCACTAAAGATTAATGATCTTGCATGGTGCTTCAGGTAAGTGATAGTATCATTATCAGAAGCAACGAAACCTCCAATTGAAGCCAATGACTTACTGAAAGTTCCACCAATAAGATCAACCTTATCTTCAAGTCCGAAGTGCGAAGGAGTTCCCCGGCCATTTTTACCAAGTACACCAATTGCGTGAGCACAGTCAGTCATAACAACTGCATTGTACTTTTCGGCAAGTCTTACAATTTCCGGAAGATTAACAATATCACCTTCCATACTGAAAACACCATCCACTACGATTAATTTGAATGAATCAA
>JANSWY010000086.1 GCA_024743255.1 bacterium
ACCTGAATACCCTCCTAGGTTTTTCTTTCTTGCATGCCACAGATTGGTCTTATTAAGGAGTGCCTCCACTAATTCTTTTCTTTCCTTCTTGTTACTTACACCTTTAAGAACAGCAAGGTGATTCAATAATACATCTGCCGAAACTCTTGGGTATACACCAAACTCTTGCGGCAGATAACCAAGTATTTTTCTTACTTCATCCTTTTGCTTTAATACATCAAGGTCACCAAGTGTAATGGATCCCGTATCTGGCTCCTGCAGGGTGGCGATAGTTCTCATTAAACTCGATTTCCCTGCACCGTTTGGTCCCAGTAAACCAAACATTCCTACAGGAATATCAAGGTTAATATTCTTCAACGCTTGCACGCCATTGGCATAAGTTTTCGATAAGTTTTTGATTTCAAGATTCATAAGATTCTGATTTTGTAAGCTTATTAAATTGAGTTATGTAAATAATTGTAGTGTTCAGTAATAGTGCTCACAAAGATTACCACAAGCATGCTATCGGAAATGAAAAAGGCTTCCCCTGGACAGAGGAGCCTGTTTTGAGTTTTTGACCTTAGAGTTTGTAATAGAGTTGTAAGCATTTGAGTTTTGACCTTTGTTTTAAAGGATGATCGAAAACCGCAATGGTTGCTCGATCAATCAATTACTCAAATGAAAACCGATTACTCCTTTTATTAAAAAGCGATCGACAACCGCCTAAAATAAATCTGCAAGCGGGTTGAAACAAAGAAAAATCCAGGTTGCCGAGTATCATGACTGAGTTGCAGATCACGAGACCTGATTTGTCGATTACAAATGCCTTATGGTAGAAATGATGACAGGTGTGGTTACATTTGAATCTCTATGAATGTTTTACAAAAGATATTCCTTCATTCCAGCAAGTTTAAGCTGGCTCTCCATATTGCCTATTGGGTATTATATATGGCGTGTATTTGGGGAATTATGTCTGAATCCAAAGAAGTAAAAGAGGGTTATACTTTTTCCGAGTATGTTTTATGGATTGTGGTTTCAATGCCTTTTAAATGGTTAATATTCTATGGCTATTACTACATTCTAATACCAAAGTGGTTCCCTAATAAAACATGGAAGTTCTTTGGAATCTCTATTGCACTTATACTTTTTTATCCTCCTTTAAAGTTTGGAATTGACTACTTATTGAACCTCCAATCTATTCCGACACTGGTCATGGAGTATGAGGAAGATGAACTAAATGTTTACTACACCTTAGAGTTTTTTAGAAGGTTTTATACTCCGTTCTTTTTAATTCTTTTCGCCTTTTCCGTAAGATTTATTTTAGACTGGTTCCGAAATATTCGATTAAAAGAAAAAATGGAGAGAGAGCGACTTACAAGTGAATTAGCAATGCTAAAAAACCAGGTAAGTCCACACTTCTTATTTAATGTACTGAACAATATTGATACTTTGGTTTACCCACATTCCAAAGAGGCTTCTGAAGCGATAGTCAAACTGTCATCTATAATGAGATACATGTTGTACGAAACAAATACAAACAGTGTACCTCTCAACAAAGAAATCGAATACCTGAAAGCTTATATTGAATTACAAAAAATGAGGCTAAAGGACCCATCAAAGATCAAGTTTGAAGTTAACGGAGTGGATAATACCATAGAAATTGCTCCAATGTTGCTAGTACCATTCGTAGAGAATGCGTTCAAACATGCTGCAGCGATCAATGGTCCGGAAATCGATATAAAAATAAATACGCAGGAAGATTCAATTTCATTCTACATTCAGAATAATGTAAATGACAACAATGTGGAAGAAAAGGATGCTGTTGGTGGTATTGGTTTGAAAAATGTTAAAAGAAGACTGGAGCTATTGTACCCAACCAATCACAAACTTCAAATTGAAGATAGCGGAAATGAATTTACAGTAGATTTAACCCTTACTAAAATCCAATGAATCAACTCAAATGCATAGCAATAGATGATGAGCCTTTGGCGCTTAGAAAGGTAGTTGACTATATTGAGAAAATTCCCTTTCTGGAACTTGTTGCACAATTTGATAATGGTCTGGAAGCTTTAGCCTATTTAAAACAGCATAATGTTGACCTGATTTACTTGGACATCCAGATGCCTGATATCAAAGGAACTCAGCTGGTGAGTATTTTGAAGAACAAACCTCAGGTAGTATTTACTACTGCTTATGATCAATATGCTCTTGAAGGATATCAATTGGATGCGACAGATTATTTATTAAAACCAATTGCTTTCGACAGATTCCTTGAAAGTGCTCAGAAAGCATTGGACCGGATGGCGTTTGTACCCACAATATCAGAAAATGAAACAGAGCAAAATGAAGGGTTTCTATTTGTGAAGACTGAAAACAAATGGAGAAAAGTAGTTATCAATGACATCCTGTATATCGAAGGTCTTAAAGACTACTTAAGTATTTACACAACCACTGAGAGAATCCTGACACTTCAGAATTTCAATTCTTTATTAGAGAAACTTTCGAATGATCAGTTTGTGAGAGTTCACAAATCCTTTGTAGTAGCCATCACTCAAATTCAGGAACTGGAAAAATCCAGAGTTTTTATCAACGAAAAATGGATTCCAGTGAGCGACACTTACCGAACTGCCTTCTTTAATTTACTGAAAGCAAAGGGTTTAATGTAAACCTCTAATCCTTATTATTCCTATTCACCGGAAGTTTCACAGGCTTATCCAGACAAGGTTTTTTACCACAGATTTTGTGTGCACCTTTGAATCAACAATGAGAAATTAATCAGCTATGGATTTCGAAATTGTTCAGCTACGGAAACAGGAATTTAGGGCTTAAATCAACTTTTGAAAACACAGCCTCAGCTATATACGGAATTACAACCAGCGACGGAAAATTTGAACCAGCTATTCAAAGAAAGACCTTAATTCAATTAAGGTCTTTTCTGTTTTTATTCCTTACATATTTCTTCTATACTGGCCGCCCACTTCAAACATGGCATTCGTGATCTGACCCAAAGAACAATACTTCACAGTCTCCATCAACTCCTCGAAAATGTTACCATTTTGGATAGCCACCTGCTGAAGGTTTTTCAGCTTTTCGTTAGACTGCTGTTCGTTCGCTTTATGAAGGTTTCCAAGCATTTCAATCTGATATTCCTTCTCTTCTGTGGTCGCTCTGATCACTTCCTGAGGAATGATAGTTGGAGATCCTTTAGAAGATAAGAAGGTATTAACACCGACAATTGGATATTCACCAGTATGTTTCAAAGTTTCATAGTACAAGCTCTCCTCCTGTATTTTGCTTCTTTGGTACATGGTTTCCATTGCACCGAGTACGCCTCCTCTTTCTGTCAAGCGGTCAAACTCTATCATCACTGCTTCTTCCACAAGGTCAGTAAGCTCCTCAATGATGAATGCACCCTGAATTGGGTTTTCATTCTTCGCTAGTCCCAGTTCTTTATTGATAATCAGCTGAATTGCCATTGCTCTTCTTACTGACTCTTCAGTTGGAGTAGTAATTGCTTCATCATAAGCATTGGTATGCAATGAATTACAGTTATCATATATCGCATATAATGCTTGAAGAGTAGTCCGGATGTCATTAAAGTCAATCTCCTGAGCATGAAGTGATCTTCCTGAAGTCTGAATATGATATTTAAGCTTTTGAGATCTCTCATCAGCATTATATTTCTGCTTCATTGCTTTCGCCCAGATTCTTCTAGCAACCCTTCCAATTACTGCATACTCCGGATCAACACCATTTGAGAAGAAGAAAGAAAGGTTTGGAGCAAACTTGTTGATATCCATTCCTCTTGAAGCGTAGTACTCAACAAATGTGAATCCATTAGAAAGAGTCAATGCCAGCTGAGTGATAGGATTTGCTCCTGCCTCTGCAATGTGGTATCCTGATATGGATACTGAATAAAAGTTTCTTACAATATGATCAATGAAATACTGCTGCACATCTCCCATTACTCTTAATGAGTACTCTGTTGAGAATATACATGTATTCTGAGCTTGATCTTCTTTCAATATATCTGCTTGAACAGTACCTCTTACTGAAGAAAGTGCTTTAGCCTTAATTGGCTCATATACATCTTTTGGTAGAACCTGATCTCCAGTTACACCAAGCAGCATTAACCCAAGACCATCATTACCTTCAGGTAAATCTCCCTGATATTGTGGTCTGGCTACTCCTTTAGCTTTGTAGATTTCATCAATTTTAGAATTGATCTCACTCTCCAGGCCGTTTTCCTTAATGTATAGCTCACATTGCTGATCAATAGCAGCATTCATAAAGAACGCACAAATTGTTGCAGCTGGACCATTAATGGTCATTGAAACCGACGTTGTAGGATCACAAAGGTTAAAACCTGAATACAATTTCTTAGCGTCATCCAAGCAACAAATACTCACACCGGAGTTACCGATTTTACCATAGATATCAGGTCTGTGGTCAGGGTCTTCTCCGTAAAGTGTTACTGAATCAAAAGCAGTTGATAACCTAGCTGCTGGTAATCCCTTAGATACATAGTGGAATCTTCTGTTTGTTCTTTCAGGTCCACCTTCTCCAGCAAACATACGAGTTGGATCTTCACCTTCTCTTTTGAATGGGAATACTCCGGCAGTAAATGGAAATTCTCCCGGAACATTCTCCTGAAGATTCCATCTCAACAAATCTCCCCAGGCTTCATATCTTGGAAGGCTAATTTTTGGAATCTTAGAATGTGATAATGACTCAGTGTGAGTCTTTACTCTTATTTCCTTATCTCTTACTTTATAGACAAATTCGTCTCCCTGGTAGTTTGCCTTTTTCGCATCCCACTCATCCAGTATTTTTTGGTTTCTTGGATCTAAATCAAGCGCTACTGATTGATAAACTTCCTGCAGTTGCTTGATAAGTTGATCTTTATCGTCAACATTGGTATTACCAATTGTGTCAATCGACTTTTGGATTCCATATAGGTTCTGAGCAATGTCTTTTTGCTTATCTGTCCATCCATTATAATCTCTGATGGCATCCGCAATCTCAGAAAGATATCTGGTTCTTTTAGGAGGAATGATAAATACCTTCTCAGACATTTCGTCTGTAGCATGAAAATCAGATTTAAGATTTGCTCCTGTTCTTTCAACAATTTTATCAATGATCACCCTGTAAAGTTTGTTCATCCCAGGATCATTGAATTGAGATGCGATCGTTCCATAAACCGGAAGATCTTCCTCCTTAGCATCCCAAAGGTTGTGATTTCTCTTGAATTGTTTCTTTACATCTCTAAGAGCATCAAGAGCTCCTCTTTTATCGAATTTGTTGAGTGCGATCACGTCAGCAAAATCCAACATATCAATCTTCTCTAACTGCGTTGCTGCTCCATATTCAGGAGTCATCACATATAGAGAAAGATCACTGTGCTCAATAATCTCAGTATCCGACTGACCAATACCAGAAGTTTCAAGGATGATTAGATCAAACTCAGCTGCTTTTACAATATCTACCGCATCCTGCACATATTTAGATAATGCAAGGTTCGACTGCCTGGTGGCAAGCGATCTCATGTATACTCTATCACTACTGATAGAATTCATCCTAATTCTGTCACCAAGTAATGCACCTCCTGTTTTTCTCTTAGACGGGTCAACTGAGATTACAGCAATATTTTTATCATCAAAGTCAATTAAGAATCTTCTTACCAGTTCATCAACAAGAGATGATTTTCCAGCACCACCTGTACCAGTTATTCCAAGTACTGGAGTACTCGCAGTTTCAGACTTCTTTTTGATTGAGTCAAGGATATCTTTAGAATTCTCAGGAAAGTTTTCTGCTGCAGAGATAAGTCTGGCAATACTTGGAGCACTTGATTTGTCTAATTTCGACACTTCCCCATTAAGGCTCATTCCAATTGGAAAATCACAAGATTGGATCATGTCATTGATCATTCCCTGCAATCCCATTGCTCTACCGTCATCCGGACTGTAGATTCGGTTTATACCATAATCGTGTAGTTCTTTTATTTCCTCTGGAAGAATCGTTCCTCCTCCTCCACCAAATATCTTGATTTGAGTAGCTCCTTTCTCTTTCAGGAGATCATACATGTATTTGAAATACTCAACATGTCCACCCTGATAGGAGGTAATAGCTATAGCATTTGCATCTTCCTGAATAGCACAATCCACAATTTCTTTCACCGATCGATTATGACCCAAATGGATCACTTCACATCCTGTGGATTGAATAATTCTTCGCATGATATTGATTGCTGCATCATGACCATCAAAAAGTGAGGCCGCAGTAACAATTCGAATATGATTTTTAGGCTGGTAAGGTTTTGCTTCAGCGTGCATAGTATCCTTCGACATATCCTTTGGGGTTGTTGTTTATTTAAGACAACAAAATTAATCAAAATAAGGTATAGATCAGTGATTCAAAATATTCTTTGGCCACAAAGGAGTGCTACAACTATTATATGAATTGAAGTTTGTGTTATAGCATTGATTTTTTGCTTGTAAAGTGTTTTTGCAGAACACAAAAACACAGAATAAAAGGTCAATAGTGGTTATCCAAGATCGTCAAGATCAACCTGCTCTTCTATCCCTTTTTTAATAAGATCTATTAATGCTTCTGCATCCCATGGCTTAGATACAACATCAAATAAATCCGCTTCCTCTTTCGCCCGCTGAATACCGGATTGATCAATAAGACCTGACAAGATGATTTTCAGAGCTGATGGATACTTCTGATGAACTTGCACAAGAAACTCGTCACCCTTCATACCAGGCATTAGCCAATCTGTGATTACAACAAGCTTTCCTATTGGTTCCGCTTTATACTCGTCCAATAGCTCAAGAGCTTCTTCTCCACTTTCAGCAAATTCTAATATATACCCATTAAATGCCCTTCTTAGCATGGCTCGAAGCGTATCTAGTACCGCTTTCTCATCATCCACGCAGAGAATAATGTTTTTTTCCATATACCTTAACTCCAACCGTTGATGTTAAAAAGTACGCTCAAGGCGCAACATCTAATCACCTACACAAAGTAAGACAACATTTTTTTAATTTATTGAAGTCTTGCCTCATTAATTTCGAAAAAATGTAAGGTACTATTAAAATATTTCAAGATTAAGCATAAAAAAAGCCCGAGTTGTTTTCGGGCTTTCTAAAGTTGATTTTGGTTAATCTAGACCTTCGACTTTAATTCGTATGCCTTAGATATTTTAGCCTGTTGAGTACTCAAGTCAGCTTTAATATCCTGAGCCCTCGCAACATCCATACTCTTAATGAAATACTTGATTGCTTGCTCTGGCATATTATTCTTTAAATAATAATCACCGAGTACCTCAAGGTTGTAAGAAGTTTCTTTAATATCAACCGACTTCTTAACCCATGTAAGTGCCTCATCCCAATTCACGGATTTCTCGAAACACATACTTGCTGCCTCAGCAAATGTTTTCCAGTCATGCGGAGCTGCCGACTCCACAGCTTTTCTGGCTTTTTGAATAGTCTTAGGTCCTGCACCTGCAAATGCAGATCCCTGTACGATAACGAAGGCTAAAGCCAACGCTAATGCTCTGAATAAGTTTTTTGAACTGTTCATAATCTTTTTATTTGAGTTTTGATGCTTTCCAATAAACCATCATCATACCAAAAATTATAAATCACTGATTATCTGACACTTAAAAAAACAGCATGTAGATACACTTATTTTTATTAGTCTAAAATCATGACAAAAAGATGGCCAAAGCTGAACAGATAACCTTTCCAGGATTGATCCGTATTTTACTAGACCTTCCAAAATACGGGATAACACATCTTACTTATATCCTATTTTATATTAACATAATTACAATATTCTGACAATTCAGTATATTTACACAAAGACTTTTATCATGAAAACATTTATCACTACCCTTTTATTGATTGGGCTATTTTCTATCTCGTACGCCCAGGACACTTCAGAATTAGACAGTGCTGCACTGGCAAAACAAAAACTGAAAGAATACGAATCCTTACTAATGAACAAATGGTGGATACCAGTTGTAGAAAAAAGTGAAGCAAATGCATTGAAACAGAATTTCGCTACAATGGGTAAATACAGAACCATTGGTGTTACCACCGGAAGTTGGGGATGGAGAGATAAGGTAAACATGGTGCTATATGTAGACTATGTTGGCCAGAAGTGGACCCAGAAAATCATAAAACTCACAGATACAGAATTTGTCTACGAGCGAGGAGGCAAAAAATATGTCATGAAAAAGCAATAACCACATTGCTTAATACATTCCAATAAATTACAAAAAAGTCAATTATTACAAACAACGGTTTGTTTATTTTAATGAAGGTACTATCTTTATTAAAGCATTGAACTATTGAGGTACAAATGCAAAAAAGCTGGGTATATCCTGCTTAAATTAATTGAATACATGTAAAGAATAAAACAGAGAACACCCTCATTAAAAGGGTGTTACATAATTAATCTAATTTATTGGTGTGAAAAGTAAAGGCCAGTTCTCAATTCGAGACAGGCCTTTCTTATTTGTGGTGGGCATAGCATATTTGAAAATTATTGCATTACTTTAACCAAAATATCATGATTCAACATCCATAAATATTAATTATGAAATTACAATCTATCTTAGCTATTGCTCTTCCCGTATTTCTTTTCAGTTGCGGAGGAGGGAACACCACTGAATCTTCTAACACTGAAGAATCAACAGAAACAACAGAGACTACCGAGGAAGTAGTTGAAGCTCCCGAAGCTAAAGTTGTTGATGCAGTTTGTATTTGGGACAAAGTTTCGGTTCGTGCGACTCCAGATCCAAAAGGAAAGTGGCTAACTTCTATGAGTATTGGAGAGAAAGTTACATTCTTAGGCGAAACTCAAGTTGATTCTGTAGATAAGAAAACTTACTACAAAGTCAAACTTGCAGATGATACTGAAGGATGGAGTAGATCTGAATTCGTTATCCCAGAAGGAACGGTAGCTGTTTTCCTAAAAGACACTGAAATTTACAAAAGACCTGATCTGTTAACTAAAGCTGAAAAACAATATAGCCAAATGGACATTGTTGCAGTGAAATCAACTCAGGACGACTGGTTGGAAGTTACTGGTAAAAGAGCAGAAGGTAAGTGGATCGAAAAAGGTTGGGTGAAAAGTGGAAACATTTCGCAAGATCAAATCGATGTGGCAGTTGCAAAATTTGGAACTCAGGCTCTTGCTCAGGAAGATGACGACAAGAAAATGGAGGCGCTACAGGAAATACTTGATAATGGTGATTTAGCAAGCTCTCAGTTTATTCCTGTTTTAGCTCAAATTGTCAGTGAAATGAACTCTGTTGAGGAATTACCTGCAATTGAAAACGACTCAGTTCAATAAATACTGATTACTTTAAAATATTTGGAAAGCGAATCGCAAGGTTCGCTTTTTTTATTGCTCCAAAATATACTTGCTGGCAGACAATAGATCATCAGTGACATAATCCGCCATCTGGTCATCATGGCCGTCTACTTGAATTGTTTTTAATCCCATTTTGATTGCTGGAACCAAATCTCTTTTCTTATCCCCTATCATCCACGACTGATTTACATCAACATTGAATTTACTAATTGCCTTTTCGAACATCAAGGTCCCTGGTTTCCTGGATAATGATTCAGTGATTGTTTGATGGTACGGACTATAGTATATTCCATCAATTATGCCTCCTACTCTATCCTGAAGGTAATCATGACAAACTTGCATATCCTCTCTTGTGTATATCCCTTTGGCAATTCCTGATTGATTTGTAATGATTACCAATAAATAACCAGCATCCTTTAAATTCTTCAAACCTTCTTCCACTCCATCCAGAATGAAAAACTTGTCCAGGCTGTAAGCATAGTCCACAAAGTCCTTATTGATCACGCCATCACGATCCAGAAAAATACACTTGTTCAAGATTCTTAATATTTGATAATGAGTTACAAATATAGAATCAGTTAACTCCCTAGCAAGAATCTTAAATTATTTCCCCTTTGAGTTCCATTTTTTCCGGTTCACTCCCGCACTTTATTTCTCACTAAGTTTTGTGCTTATGTTTACAATTATTGGGACAGAGTTAAAGTATAACACACACGTTATTTACTTAAGTGAGAGAGCAGAAATACATTATCTGGTACAACACCGTAACAGTATCATACAATTGCGGAACCAGAGAAAAATATAACACCATGAAACAGTTCTATGGTGACAGTGCAATTTTAGCAGAGGAATTTATCCATATGTCGGAACATCTGGTTCAGAAGATTACCGATAAACTAAATAGAAACCTAAGACTCACAGAGGAGTCTCTAGATATTGAGTAAAGCATTTTTCATAGTGCGAGGGCGGTTGCTTTAGCTGGTGCTGCCTTCGCTTGCTTTATTTATAACCTTCCATCAAGGTATTTCTTCCCCAGGTTCAAACACAGTCTGAGCCACTTCCCGTTGAATAGGATCCAAAGAAGATAAATATCTCCACAGCGCTTTCAACTCTATTTCATCCATTCGAGAATAAGATCCCCATGGCATTGGTGAAGTCTTATGAACTCTTCCTGATCTAAATCTAGCAATAAAACTTTCCTCTGTCCATGAAGCTATAACTCCTGAGGATTTATCCATGGTGATATTAGGTGAAACAAATGAATATCCTTGCGATAGGTTATCTGGAGGAAACTGCATACCTCCGGCAAATTTCTCCCCAATGAATTCTCCTGATTTCAAATCTCTTTCTGTGTGACAGCCTGCACAATTGGCTACAATATTTGCCAGATACTTGCCATAAACAACGGATGAATCTTTCTTAACTACTTTGGGAGGAGTATTCTTGGGACCTTCAGGGCCTATTGCACCCAAGGCAAGCAATGCCTTTCCTAAAAACGAATACTCAGTTGGAGGCACCATATTTTTGACAGGTTCCTGGGAGCGTAAAAAGGATATAATTGCCACTACATCTTCATCACTCATTTCCTGAAAAGGCATGAATGGGAATAGTGCCCTACCATCTTTCGCGACAGCATATCTCATAGCTCGGGCAATCTCACCATCAGTAAAACTTCCGATTCCTGTTTCCATATCTGGTGTAAGGTTAGGAGCTCTGAAGGTGCCTGGTGGGATTTGTAAGGACCAACCTCCGCTCAATGGAATATCAGCTCCCTGGTCGACAGCCACCATTTTGTCCATTGGTGTATGACAGGAAGCACAATGTGCAGGACCATAGACCAGGTATTTACCACGTGCAATAACTGCAGAATCTGTACTTGCTGCTAATTCAGGATAGGATTGTTCATGTCTAACATCATATGATGTATTGACAAAAACTAAAAAGCCCACAACAATCAGGACTATAATACTTAATAGGATTAGTATGATCTTTTTCATGGATAGATGTGTGTTAATGCCTGTTTACACAGACTAAAAAATAAAACATGTCACTCCATGTGCCCGAAAAAATGTAGTACTTAATGAAAGATAAGTAAAATACACGCTAAAGTCAATTCACCTATAGCTCGTGGATTGACCATTGAATTTTAACGGTTGAAAGATTTTTGATCTCTAATCTATCTTCCTTTCGTAGCTCAAATCCATTTTTCAGATAGAATGAAAGCGGAGATTCATAAGGGGATCCATCGGCTTTCATGTAGTCGCTGTGATCCACCACCCAGCCACTCAATTTAGGGTTTACATTTTTGGCAAAGGATAGTAGTTTAGATCCATATCCCTTTCCTTGCAATGAAGGATCCAGAATCATAGCAAACCACCTTTCATCTGCTCTATTAAAATGAGCCAACCATCCAACAACTCTGTGATCATCATCCAACATCAATACATGGACCTTATCAGCCAGACCATCTAAGTAATTATCAAATTCCGAAAGATTCGAATAGCGGATACCAGACGGGTACTCACTATTCCATATATTGAAAATCTGTTCTTTTTGTTGTTTACTTAACTTTTGAGTCTGATAATATTGAATCATGTAAATTCTTTTTATTGATACCAAAATGGAATGAATGCTACTTTTTCTATTTGCTCCTCCCCTTCATCATCTTTGAATTGGCGATTGACTTCCAAAATATTCTTCCCCATGATAAATCCTTCAGTATTTATCATTGATAAAATTCCCTTTTGCTTTTTTGTAGGGTGCGTATAATAGAAATATTCTAAATCGGTATAAATTGAATCATTCACCTTAATCTGATATAAAGAACTTAAACAACTCAACAGTTCGGACCTATCATCTTCAAAATTTCTGTCCGTTATTTGAAAGCCCCCATCATTAGTCTTGATCTTTAGACTCCAATTTAAACCATCCTCTTTTTCAGGAGCAAAATCCGGACAGTTATTTCTAATCTTATCATTATGCTTTGGGTCGTATCTTAGATAAAGTTGCAAAAAATTCCCAGAAATAATATTGGATTGAATTGAGACATCATCAACATGATCTTCCTGCTTTCTCAAGTTATCGTAATTATTTGAGTTGACCGTTAGCTCAACTCCACCTTGAGGATAAAATTGATATTGATCGAATTCAACTAAACTAAACAGAATGATAAAGCCAATCGCAATACCATAAACAATTCGAATTCTCTTTTTGGAAAACTTACTTATCAGGTAGTAATAAATACTCTTACTGATTGCCGACAAAGTTATAACGCTGTAAAATCGGTAGAATGGATAATAGATCTTACTGATAACTCTATATTTCTTAAAGAAACCCAGGCTGAAATAATCAATCAAATATATTAACCCGGAAAGTAAGTAAGTAAAGACAAATACCACCGCAACCACCTTTGCAACTGTAGCCATCCAACCTGTGAGTAATTCTGTAAGTGAACCCAGTAACACAGCTGAAATCCCCAGAAATAGCAAGTACATTCCAAACGCTATGAATATGGAAATAACAAGAAAGGCAAATGAAAACATCAAACTACAAATCTGATCGAGTCTAACTACCAAGTCATCAAGACTAGTTACTTTTTTCCTAAGCTTTTCAGTAAAAAAATCACTGTAATTCAATCTGTCAAAATGAATATTGGACTGGACAGATCTTAATCCGATTGTACCAATCCAGAATCCTCGTAATAACAAATGCAATATCAGGAAGATGGAAAGTGCCCTAATGGATAGACCTAACATTGCGAAAAATACAAAAATGAAGGAAAGCAGGCTATCATTGAGATTATACTCGTATTGCACATGTTCGAGCATGTCCGAAAAAGCCCCAATTGCTTGGATGAGTAGAAATATTGTAAAAGCAGATACCAGAAGTTCCAGTTGCCAACTTTCTCTTTCCAGCTTCTTCAGCCACTCCTGAATTTGATCCTTTGTGGTATGCATCTAAGTTCCAAAGTAAAATTGATGCTTCAATATAAAAAGAATCCGCGACTCAGTGGGGGTGGTAAAAAAGCCTAATGCATGTCCTTTAAATAGAATCTTATTTTTTTACTTAAGGCTATTTTTTATGAACAAGGTATTTTATTCAATCATCATCACGCTCACCCTATTCACATCTTGTAACAATAATGACGATGAAGTCACAGTTGATGACCTGTTGCCAGATGGTGAAATCGCCATAGAAACTCCGGACTGGACGGAGGAAACGCACAGCAATGATGTTGATCCAAACTACTCTGTAGTATTCCCGGAAAACAAGGTACTAGAACTGAAGATCACAATTGACGAAGAATTCTGGGATGCTATGCAACAGGATTTGGATGAGAATCTTGGAGGAGCAAGCCCAAATGATATTGACTTCACTCCTATTTGGGTCCCTGCTACATTGGAATTTGAAGGAATTGAATGGTATAAAATCGGAATTAGATACAAGGGAAATTCAACCCTCATTAACTCTTACAGAAGCAATACCGACAAGTATCCATTTAAATTGGATTTTGATGAATTTGAAGACAATTATCCTGACATCAACAATCAGCGTTTTTATGGATTCAAGCAACTAAATCTTGGAAACAATAGTATGGATGATTCTTTTGTGAGAGAGAAAGTAAGCACTGACTTATTCAGATCATTTGGTGTGGTTTCAGCAAGAACATCTTTCTGCGCTGTTTATCTGGACCGTGGAAATGGTTCTCAATATATCGGTTTATACACATTAGTGGAAGAAGTTGATAATACCATTCCCGAATCTCAATTTGAAGACTCAGATGGAAATCTCTACAAACCAGATGGAGATGCTGCATCATTTGCTATTGGCACATATGATGAATCAGAGATGGACCTAAAGACCAATGAAGATATTGGTGATTACTCTGATGTTTATAGTTTATATGAACTACTTCATGATGCATCCAGAACCAGTGACCCGGAAACCTGGAAAAGCAATTTGGAATCCATTTTTGATGTTGACTCCTACCTAAAGTATTTGGCAGTGAATCAGACCATCCAGAATTGGGATACTTATGGAATTATGACACATAACTATTTTCTGTATAACAACAATGGAAAGTTATGCTGGATCCCTTGGGATAACAATGAAGCTATGCAAGACGGAAAAATGGGTGGAGCGTTGAGTCTTTCGCTTGATGAGGTCTCTAGCAATTGGCCAATTATCAGATACATCATGGATGTTGATGAATACAATGAGATTTACAAGCAATATTTATCGGAGTTTACTGATAGCTACTATAACAGCAATTACATGGATCCAGTCCTCGAATATCATGAATCCCTGATCACAAGTTATGCTACGGAGGAAAACTCCAGTTTCTCATTTAACATTCTGGCATTGAAATCACATGTAACTTCCAGAAACGCAGCGGTAGAAAATTTTCTTGAATAAATGTTTAGTTAATACCAAAACCGGGTCAGATTATTGATCCGGTTTTTTAGCTTTGAGAAAAGGCTCAAATATTGGATATCAAAAAAGAACTTCTCAAAGAACACTCAAAAGCTCAGGCAGTTAAAATCAGCAATTATATTGGTGATGATCCTGAGAAATTCAATCAACTCATCACACTATTCCTCGCGGACGAATATCGTGTCACACAAAGAGCCGCCTGGGTTGTAAGCCATTGTGCCGACCAATATCCCAAATTAATTGAACCACACCTCGAACAGCTTATTGTAAACCTTAAAAATCAAGTTCATGTTGCTGTAAAAAGAAATACAGTAAGGGTTTTACAGGATATAGAAATTCCAGAAGAGCTATTGGGAGAGACAGCTGACATCTGCTTTAACCTGATGCAGTCTGGAGAAGAAACAATCGCAGTAAAGGTATTTGCAATGACTGTGCTTGGAAACATCTGCGTCAAATTCCCTGAACTCAAGAATGAACTGATTCCATTGATTGAAGATCAATTGCCATATGGAAGTGCTGGATTTAAGAGTAGAGGTAAGAAGATATTGAAGAATCTTGCGAAACTATAACTTGATTTATCAGATTTCTACCACCACATGATATTCCTGGTTTCAAAACTGGTAGAACAAAACCCTGCCCTGCAAAAAACATCGTCATTTAGCTAAGAATTACTTGTTTCTCAATGAAAACTACGTAATTACATTAAATAACTACTTGCTTTTCTAAAGGAAATACTTACTTTTTACCAAGAATTACTTACTTATTATAAAGAAATACCTACTTATCATTAAGAAATCTTATCTGACAAGAAAGAATTACTTGCTTTTCTAAGATAATACGTAGTGATATTAAAGAGTCACCTTCTTGTCTTGGAGAATCATCTACTGTTTTATAAGAATACTTATCTGTTTAACTAGAAATGTTGTCTGACTGAGAGAAATTATGGTCTGAAGTCCGAGAAACTTAATCTCTCAATAGAGATGACAATAACTCATAACTGTTTAATCCGATTGTTTACGGGAAAAGCGGAAGTGACGCCAATCTGACATTCGTTTCACACAATCATAATGATTGACGATTTCAACAGGGTCATTTTATCATTTGAGTCGTTTTTCCGTCCTTTTCTTTCAAAAATTACAAGCATAATTTTAAACCTATAATGTAAATAAATGAAGAACACTATGAATGCTGGTCTCGCCCGAGACTGGTACAGGGACATATTCCCTACACGGAACAAAAGCTTACAGCTACTACTATTTTTCTTATCATTTCTTATTGTTGGAATTGCAAATGCACAAGATGAGGATGTCATGTTTCAGGCTTTCGATTGGAATGTCCAAAACCAACCTCCAGGTCAAACCTGGTATGATGTTCTTGAGCAAAATCGTCAAACGGTTGTTGATGCTGGTATTGATGTTTGGTGGATGCCTCCTCCGAGTAACTCAGCGGCACCTCAAGGTTATCTCCCAAGAGAGCTGTATGATTTAAACACCGCTTATGGTACAAGGGCTCAGTTGGAAGCATTGATCAACAACCTTCATGCAGATGATGTAAAAGTGCTGAGTGATATTGTGATCAATCACAGAGTTGGATCTTCAGATGCAGTCACATTTGCAAATCCAGACTGGCCAACATTCTTTATCACTGCTGATGATGAAGGACCACAGTTTGTGAATTATCCTGTTAATCTAAGTATCAATGGTGATTACTTTCCAGGTACTGCGTTAAAAGCAGATGGCTCCAACGGAGGATTCGCCGCTGCAAGGGACCTTGACCATTTCAACCCGGCAGTGCGACAAGAGATTATTCTCTGGATGCAATTTCTGAGAAATGAAATTGGTTTCGATGGATGGAGATATGACTTTGTTCATGGATATGATCCAATATTTAACAAAGAATACAATGATGCAACTAATCCCTACTTTGCCGTTGGTGAACTACTGGAAAGCAGCAGGGTTCAGACTAACAACTGGGTAAACTTCACGCAGCAATCCTCAAGTGCTTTCGACTTCAACACAAAAGTTAGTTTACAAAATGCCTTCAGAGATAACAACCTCTCCTATCTAAGAGACTTCTCGGGTAACGCTTCAGGAATGATCGGAATCAACCCAGGCAAATCAGTGACTTTCCTGGATAATCATGATACCGGTCTTGCTCAGCAATGCTGCGGAAGCAATTTCGTATTCCCGTCTGATGAGGTGAATCTAAGAAAAGGTTACGCCTACATTCTCACTCACCCAGGAAACCCAATGGTATTCTGGACACATTTCTTTGATGCTCCAATTGGCGTGAGAAATGCAATCATAGACTTAATTGCAATCAGAAAAGATGTGCGAATCTACGCTGGTACCACTATGAATATAGAAGAAGCAAGACCAGATCTATATGCAGCATACATCGACGGAAGAAACGGAACAATAGCAATGAAACTAGGTCCTGGTAGTTGGTCACCAAATGGAACAGGATGGGTACTACGAACAAGTGGTATCGATTATGCTGTATGGACACAAGGAACAGGTCCTGATCCTGATCCGGTAGATCCTTTCACTGTGAACTTTAGAAGACCAGCAGGATGGGGAAGTAACATAAGTGCATACTTCTTCAATGCATCAACAAATGCTCCGGTTTCCGGAACAAACGGATGGCCTGGACAGTCAATGACTAACATAAGCGGTACTGACTGGTACAGCTACACACTAAATCCACCAGCAGGAATAGCTGCTAGCGATATAAGAGTAATCTTCACTGATAATGGTGGCAATCAAACTGGTAACTTATCTAGAAGTACAGATGGTTGGTATACAGATGGTGCTTGGTCCGATACTTGTCCAACTGCCTGCTCTCCTGGCGGAGGTGGATCAACTACGTTTACGGTAAACTTTAGAAAACCAAATAACTGGGGTGGTGGAACTAATGTATACTTCTATAATGCCTCAACAAACTCAACATTATCCGGAACAGCCGGATGGCCAGGCGAATCAATGAGTGCAATCTCGGGTACACCATGGTCAAGCTATACGCTGACTACTAGCGCCAATCCCGGGGACATCAGACTAATATTCAATGATGGTGCAGGAAACCAAACTGATGATTTAAGCAGAAGTTCTGATGGATGGTACAACGGAAGTTGGTCCGCAACATGTCCGGGAGAATGTACTCCTGGTGGAGGTGGAGGAAATACCATCACAGTAAGATTCAGAAGACCTGGAGGTTGGGGCGCTAATTTAAATGCTTATGCATACAGCACAGCTACCAACTCCACGATCTCAGGAACAAGCGGGTGGCCAGGAAATTCCATGACATCTCTAAATGGATCATGGTATGAATTCACTTTAAATGTTCCTTCAGGAGTAAATAACAGCGATGTAGCATTTGTCTTCAATGATGGTTCTGGAAATCAGACAGGTGATTTACCGAGAAGCTCTGATGGCTGGCACACAAATGGAGCCTGGACTACCAATTGCCCATTAGATTGCAGCGGAACAGGTGCCAGAGCAGAACGTGAAATCGAGCAATTGGAAAATCCGACTGGATATGAATTTAATGTATATCCTAACCCTGCTGATAATTTATTGAATGTGGTTTATTCACTTTCTTCGGATGCTAATGTCCGGTTGAATATTATGAGCCTGGATGGCAAAGTGGTTTCTGCTAAATCATATTTACATCATAAAGGTGATCATCAGGTATCGCTTGATATTTCTCAGTTGAAAGCTGGTATTTACATTATGAATGTAACCTCAGAGGAGTTTGATAAACGAATGAGGATTACGATTGAGTAATAGGCTTTAAGATTTTAATCATAGCTGGTTTAAAACGTTCATCGGGATTTTTTCTGGTGGGCGTTTTTTTGTTGTTGACAGGGTACGAGTTGCGGGATTGCGAGTTGCGGGTTTCGAGGAAGGTTTTTAGACAGGTTTGCAGAATCTAGGTTAGTCTAAAAGAAAAAAAGTTGCACGCAGGTCCCCCTTGGAGAAGGGGGTTAGGGGGATTGAAAAGTGATTACAATACCAATTTCTCCCATTTCCACACAACAAATTTGCAAGTGTTCCCGTATTGAAATACATTTGTTATACAATAGTTAATTAAATATCTGTATAATGAGCGAAACACCAAACCTTGGTAGCCTCGAAGAAACGATCTTGTTAATTGTACTTGCCATGCCGGATGAAGCATATGGAGTATCTGTGGCTGAAGAGTATCAATCCAGATCAGGTAAGACCATATCGATTCCTGCTATTCATACGGTACTTACCAGACTTGAGAAAAAGGGATTCTTAACAAGTAAGATGGGAGGAGCCACTGCTGATAGAGGCGGAAGAAAAAAACGTCTTTATGAGATCACTCCTTTTGGCTACAAGGTACTTTCAGAACTCAGAGAAACAAGAGAAACACTTTGGAACATAGCTCCTAAGTTCAATATTTAATGCAACAACAAACAAACATATCTCCACCCGACTGGGCCAATCGATTTTTGGAGTGGTACTGCCACCCCAATCTGATCGATGAAATCCAGGGAGATCTTACAGAGCAATTTCATAAAAACTCTAAAAATAAAGGTCAACTCAAGGCAAGGTTCAGATTTATAATCGATGTTATTCGGTTTTTCCGTCCCTCCAGCCTTAAACAAACTCAATACTTCATGAATTTGGACATCATTGCAAACTATCTGAAAGTAGCTTTCAGAGTGTTTAAAAAAGAAAAGGGTTACACCTTCACCAACATTACCGGTTTGGCCCTGGGAATTACCTGCAGCTTATTTATCTATCTGTGGGTACAGGATGAATTAAAGTACAATCAGTGGTCGGATGATAATGAACTTATCCACTATGTGAGAGCCAATATGCCTCAGGATGACGGAACAGTCACCTGGGAATCCACTCCTTATCCTCTAAAGGCCGTATTAGAAGAAAAATATCCTTCAATAGATTTAGTTGCTGCTACCAACTGGGGAAGCGACATCATTCTAAAAAAAGGAGAAGAAAAAATTCAATCAAGGGGACTATTTGCTTCACCTTCTATCTTCGAAATATTCTCTATCAAGCCTGTAAAAGGTGCTTATGAAGAAATGGAAAAGAATGAAACTTCCATCGCAATAAGTGAAAAAATGGCAACACGTTATTTCGGAGAAGACTGGAGATCTCAGGATGTAATTGGAACCATGGTTACAACCCACAAAGGGAATCAACTGACGCTTGCTGCCATATTTGAGGATATCCCAAGGCATTCAACTATGAAGTTTGATTACATTATTCCTTTCAAAGCCAGATTAGCTAATAGTCCATGGATAGCGCATTGGGGAAATTATTCCAATCGGACTTTTGTGAAAATCAATCCTTCCTACAACACTGAAACTGCAACAGCCAATATGCAGAAAGCTGTGCAGGAACATAGACCTGATGTGGAAGATAATGCCATCCTGTTTCTGCAGCCATTTGCTGATAGATATTTGAAAAATAACTATGTAAACGGCTCCTTAGCAGGCGGAAGAATTGACTATGTGAGACTTTTATCTGTAGCAGCCATTCTTATACTCCTATTGGCAAGTATCAACTTCATCAACCTATCCACAGCCAGAGCCGCTAAAAGATCCAAAGAAGCAGGAGTAAGAAAAGTAATGGGTGCTGTAAGACAATCATTACGAACGCAGTTCATTGTTGAATCGCTACTAATAACAGGGTTTGCATTTATCATTTCAAGCCTGTTGGTCTACTTCTTATTGCCATATTTCAATTTCCTTACTGGCAAGTCTGTTGGAGTTGAAGTCTTGACTTTAGAATTTGTAATGCTGGCACTTGGTTTTGTACTCACACTTGGACTTCTATCAGGACTTTACCCTGCACTATACATGGCCAGAATGGATCCTATTAGAGCCTTAAAAGGAATTTTAAAAGGAGATAGAAGCAATCAATTATTAAGAAAAGGGTTAGTGGTATTTCAATTCGCCATCACCACAATCATGATTGTCGGCTCCATCACTGTCTATCGTCAGATTCAGTACATCTTTGAGAAGAACACTGGAATGGATAGAGAGAACGTGATAAAGGCCTACATGGGTGATATGGAGTACTCCAAGGATTTTCAGGTATACAGAAACAGGCTAAGCAATATGCCTGGGATACAGAGTATTGCAACTACAGATCAGGACCCATTGTCAGTTGGTAATTCAACAAGTGATCCATCATGGCCCGGAAAGAATCCAGAATTTGAAAAACATTTCTATGTCACTGGTATAGATCCAAATTATATTCCAACACTTGACATCAAACTAAAAGACGGGAGAAACTTTGATTGGGATCTTGCGACTGATACTGCTAATTACATCATAAACGAAACATGCGCCAAAATCATGGGGCTTGAAAATCCGGTAGGAACCGATCTTTCTTTTTGGGAGAATGATGGTAAAATCATTGGTGTGATTGAAGATTTTCATTTTCATTCACTGCACACTCCTATTGAGCCTTTGATTTTAAGATATGACAAAGAGCCGTGGATGATTCTTGTTAAAACAAAAATGGGAGAAACAAAAGAAGCAATTGCCTCTCTTGAAGAGCTTCATAAAGAGTTTAATCCTGCCAGAAACTTCAACTTTGATTTGTTGGATGAGCAATACAACAATCGATATAAGAGTGAAATTCTAGTGAGTAAACTGACATTATATTTCACGGCAATGGCCATCATCATATCCTGCCTTGGACTCCTTGGATTAGTGTCTTTTGCCACTCAATTGAAAACCAAAGAAATCGGAATCAGAAAAGTGTTAGGAGCGAGTGTATCTAACATTCTTGGAATTATTTCCAAAGAGTACCTGATCATGGTGATCATCAGTATTGTTGTGGCCTGCCCAATATCCTATGTGGTATTGCAGGATTGGCTCAATGGATTTGCCTACCAGATTGATCTGAGTATTTGGTTATTTGTGTCAGCAGGTATTGTTTCTGTACTGCTAACGCTAATCATAATTGGGGAACAAGGAATAAGAGCAGCTCTGCGGAATCCCGTGGAGTCATTAAGAGATGAATAAAAAAGTAAAGGGGCTTATCGCCCCTTTTTTAATTCTTTAGAAATAAACATAAAACGAAACCCATCCGCTATCCGGATCATTACCCGCCATATCTAATCCTGCAAATACCTCCCATTCATGTCTGGCATTTTGACCATGGTAGGTTCCATTGCATTCTGATGGTAATTCAATATCAGCTGTCCAGTCGTAAGTTTGATTGGCCTCCAACGACAATTCACCCGTAATCATTTGCTCACCTGAATTGTAAGTTTCAATTACATTCCTTACATCCTCACGATATCTGGTAATATTGCCTCCCTCATCACGAGCGATATCAATATCTCTTGCAATGACTTCCTCTGTAGCTTTCACCTTGATGTAAACTTTCCTGACTTTGCAATCAGCATCTTTTACCTGGCAATGGATGTGGACTTTAATAGGCTTATTGCCATCATTGTACTCTTCTTCAAAGGAAATGGAGACTTCAGCAGCTCCTCCTGTTATGAAGTTTTTGGCTTGTTTGAGTTTATCAAATAATCCCATATTTGTTGATGTTAAAGTGGTTATATAATCAGTCTGTAATAATCAGTGCGTTTCTCATCAAAATACCCACGCTCAAACAATGCAAACCCCAATCGCTCCAACACCTTTCTTGAACCTGGGTTATCCGGATCAATTAATCCGTATAATTCTTTAATACCCTGAAGTTGCTTACCATAATGGACCATACCTTCCAGCATCTCTGAAGCATATCCCTGCCCCCAATATTGCGGAAGTAAAGCATACCCCACCTCAGCCTTCCGCTTATCAATAAAATCAAACTTAGCAAGGCCAATAAATTCTCCATCTGGTGTCCAGGCACCAAAAAAACCGTAAGCATACCTTTTCGCATTAGTTTCGAGTACCTTTTGAAATTTCTTTCTGGCTTCCTCCGCTTCCAGGGCTCCATCTCCAATATATCTCATGACATCTGGATTGGAGATATGAGTAAAGTAATCTTCCCAGTCGTTTGCATTAAACTTTCTATAAACCAATCTGGGTGATTTAATAGAAGGCATAATACCCACTTTCTTCAAAAGATTACCTACTTGTTTCTTCATAGTCTCTTTTAATGTAGGATCATTTTGTGAGATAATCAACATTTAAACCCAGATGGTTTTTAGATCTTAAAGAGAATTTACATTTTTTAATATACTGACTTCATTTTAACACTTTTTACCACCATTTAACAGCTGTTATGAGCTGTTCACTTTTTTTAACTTCCCTTTAACTTCAATTAAGAATATCCCTTCTTTTATGAGGCAACCTTTCCCGTATTGTTGCAAAAAAACTCATAGCATCATGCAAAAACTACTACTAATTTTAGGACTAACAGTCGCCACTTTAACAACAAAAGCACAGGACTACTCCCAAGGAAAAGTCACCTACAAAGAGGTCATGCAACTAAAATTTGATTTTAGTGATAACCCTCAAATGGAATCAATGAAAGCGATGATTCCTTCCTCAAGATCATATAACAAAGAGTTAATGATTAAGGATGGAAAAACCATATACAGAAATGGCAAGAATGATGATGAAGAGTCCGGAGACATCAATGTCGGTGGACAATCTGAATCTGGCGGAATAGAATTAAATATCCAAATAAGCCAGCCCGACAATATTGTATATCAGGAGCCTGGTAAGGACGTGGTTGTACAAAAGAGGGATTTCATGGGAAGAACTTTTTTAATTGACGGCACAACAGATAAATCATGGAAAATCACCAATGAAGAAAAAGAAATCGCTGGATACACATGTCAGAAAGCCGTTTTAGATGACACTATCAATGTAGAAGCCTGGTTCGCTAAAGACATCCCGGTTTTCAGTGGGCCTGAGTCATTTGGGAAATTACCTGGATTAATCCTGGAAGTCACCATGGAAAACCCAGACAGAACTATCACTGCAACTGATGTTGCGTTTGAAGAAATTAATGAAGAATTACTCCCTCCTAGCAAAGGCAAAAAAGTAACTGCTGCAAAATTCAGGGAAATTGCTGACGCAAAACTCAAGGAAATGCAAGCAGAATACGGAGGGAAAGGCAATGTCATCATGATTACTGAGGACCAATAAGTCATGCGTAAAATA
This sequence comes from bacterium, assembly GCA_024743255.1. Classification (GTDB taxonomy): domain Bacteria; phylum Bacteroidota; class Bacteroidia; order Cytophagales; family Cyclobacteriaceae; genus JANSWY01. The sequence goes on from JANSWY010000086.1 coordinate 23,924, forward strand.
TTGATTACCGCATGTTTCCTGTGCAGCCTACTGGATGTATACGCCCAAAAGCCAGTGCTGCACGGGTTACTTAAGAGCAACGATGGTGAAGCACTTCCAGGAGCAACAGTTGTGTTACTCAATGCAAGTGATTCCACCATGCACAGTTTTACAATCTCCGATTTTGAAGGAAAGTTCCGATTGAAAAATGTAAGTAAGGGGGATTATGTTTTACAAATCACCTTTGTTGGGTTTGCATCAATTAAAAAAGGTATTTCCATATCTGAT
>JANSWY010000124.1 GCA_024743255.1 bacterium
CAAAAAATTGTCCGTTTGTATCATTTCCATATTGATTGCTAAAAGCCACAAAATTGATATTGGTTGCATTTAGCATCAACTCAATCCCGATCAATATCATAATGGCATTTCTTCTGCTAATGGCAATTACTAAACCAATAGCAAACAAAATAGCCCCAAGGATCAAAAAGTGCGAAATTGGTATCATTCCATCACCTCCTCTTTATCTTTTTTAGCAATATATGCAGCACCTATTAATGCGATTAATAGCAAAATCGCGATCAGTTCAAATGCCAGTACATGATCAGCTATTAAGCTAATTCCAAGTTTCTCAGTTTGGTTATTGGTTTGCTCTAAAGCTGCTTTTTGATCATTGAATTGAGTTAAGATATAATCACCAACCCAAACCAGAAATGCACATCCCACTAATATTCCGAGCAGCACATTTCCAAAACCAGTATCAATCTTATCAGAACTGATTCTATTGGTAAGCATGATTCCAAAAATCAATAAAATCAAGATTCCTCCTACATAAACCATTATTTGAGACACTGCTACAAATTCAGCTCCTCCCAAAACAAATATTGCTGCCACAGAAAGAAATACCGCTATCAATAGAAAAGCAGCATGCATAAGATTTCTTGTAATCAAAATCCCCAGAGCTCCTGCAATGGCTAGCAATCCAAAAAAATAGAAAAGGTAAACTGCCATTTGATCCATTATTCCTTTTTCTTTTTAATGACTGGCTTAGGCCTGAATTTTGGCTTTGGCTTCTCCTCTTCAGGTTCTGCTGTTTTTGCTTCAACTGATTCGTCCTTTTTAGGAACCTTCGGCTTAATTTTTGGCCGAAATTTAGGCTTCTCATCAGATGTAGTTTCTTCAGACTTAGGCTCTTCAGTCGACTTGCTTTTTATCTTAGGTTTAAACTTAGGTTTTGGCTTAGCCTCTGAACTTGCATCAGTTGAAGACTTAACCTTCGGTTTAAACTTGGGCTTGGGCTTTGCTTCAGACGACTCCACTGCTGATGGCTCAGAAGTAGCTTTTGGCTTAACCTTAGGTACAAACTTCGGCTTGGGCTTATCTTCCGTAGAAACTGTGGCAGCCGCTTCCTCTTTAGCTTTCAATTTTGCTAATCTCTCCTCCTCTTTCTTTTTTGCAGCTGCTTCCTCTTCTTGTTTCTTCTCAGATATTTCCTCATCAGACATGTTACCGAAAGCATAGTTGTGAAGCTTGACCTCAAACTCGCTGAAATCATATGCTTTCGTCATTGTAAGACATTCTGTTGGACATACTGTTGTACAAAGTCCACAAAAGCAGCATTTAGCCATGTCAATATCAAACTTAGCTGCGTAAAGTCTCTTAGAAGTTCCGTCTGAAGTTTTTCCAATCTCCTCCGTAGATTTGATTGGTTCTATATCAATACAGTTAACAGGACAGATTTTTGCACATTTATCACAAACAATGCAATCATCAATTTCATTATCCAATCTGTATCTACCGTTATCAGGAACTGGTAGGGATTCAAAAGGGTATTGAGTAGTAAAAAGACCGTTTTGCTGATCAAAATAGTTTTCCTCCTCTACCCCAAGAGGTTCCCTTGATTTAGTCGCATCTTTTAAGTGGCTAAAAGTGAGTTTCAATCCATCCTTTAGCGTTTTATATGCGATCGATATGTCTTTAAAATAGGGCATATTTATAGTTAGCCTAATCCACTTGTTAATCAATAAGACATTTGTGGGTTAAATCTAGGTAATACAATGTTTAATCAATCTATAAAAACATCGAAATTACCAATGCAACAATCATTTTTGAAGGGATGTTTGGTACAATCAATTTTGGAAGTCAAATCTAGTGCTCAAAACGTCTAAATCACAGTTTCATGAAATTTTTTCATACAACTCAATAACAGAGGTCTGCCACGATACTTCTTAGTACATTTAGTCTATGGAATTTGAGATCAAGAAAGCAAAAGAAATTTTACAGAGAACACCCACAGTTCTAACCAACCTATTATCAGGTTTATCAGAAGAATGGACCCGCCAAAACGAAGGACCAGACACCTGGAGTCCCTATGATGTAATTGGCCATTTAATTCACGGAGAAAACACCGATTGGATTCCAAGGGCTAAGGTTATACTTTCAGAAAGTGACAATAAAAACTTCGTGCCGTTTGATAGGTTTGCTCAATTTGAAAACAGCAAAGGAAAATCAACCAATGATTTATTAGCCGAATTTACATCTTTAAGAGAAAAGAATCTTCAGGTTTTAGATTCAATGAATGTTAATGAAGATAACCTTAAAAAAACTGGTGTACATCCCGAATTTGGAGCGATCACTTTAAAGCAACTACTCTCCTGCTGGGTAGCTCATGATTTAGGGCATATTGTACAGATATCCAGAGTTATGGCGAAACAGTACAAGGAGGAAGTTGGTCCCTGGACTAAGTATTTGAAGGTGATGGAGTGATGTGGGTTGCGGGTTGCGGGTTGCGGGTTGCGGGTTAACGAGTTTGGGGTTGGTTGGTTAACGAGTTTGAGATGGTGGTTCAAACTGAACTGCTTTTAGTAATGTTGTCTGTTGTCTGTTGTCTGTTGTCTGTTGTCTGTTAAACGGAACATTAATTACTTGGATACCTAATCTACGAAAGAGCGTCATTCCGGAATTTCTGTAGAGAAACGAAAGAAATATCCGGAATCCCGAATTGTGAAGCACTCACGAAAACTCATTAGCTAGAAAGTATTTGAAAGTTTTACTTCGGTCTTCCGTCTCTGGTCTTCTGTGTTCCGGCTAAACCTACACCATCAACATCTTCCAAACCCCGCATAACAACAGCAATATCAAAGCCGCAGGTGTCAAATATTTCCAGCTCAGTGACATAAGTTGATCCACTCTTAGTCTTGGGTAAGTCCATCTCACCCACATTTGGACGAATACGAATATTGTTGTCTTAAAGATCAACCAAAATGCTCCCCATATGGCTCCAGATAATTCTCCTGGTGTTCCACTTGTCCAGGTTGCCATTGTAACTGAACCAATATTAGGGAACGGCGTATTCCAACCTCCAAAGAAAAGTATTGAGGCAAGGAAAGACACCAATAGCATCATAGCATATTCTGATAACATAAAAATCCCCCATCTAAATCCAGCATACTCGGTGTGATAGCCTCCTATTAACTCTGATTCAGATTCTGGCAAATCGAATGGTGCTCTGTTGGCTTCTGCCAATCCAGCGATGAAGAATATCAAAAAGATTAGGAAGGAAAACGGCACCTGCACGATGTTCCAGGAAAGAATCCCTCCAATCTGGGTCACATCAATTCCAAGCGATTTAATACCGAATAAGTAAGTAGTTTCTGAAGTGAAAATTCCTTGGAGACTTGATAATTCATTTAAATCCAACGTACTTCCTATAACAACCATACAGAGGACCGTGATCCCCAGAGGTATTTCATAAGAAACAATTTGAGCTACAGATCTCATGGCTCCATAAAGTGAATACTTATTGTTTGACCCCCAGCCTGCCATTAAAACTCCAACCACATCTAAAGAAACTACAGCAAGCAGAAAGAATACGCCTGTTTCTATATCTGCTCCAGAAATTGCCGGGCTAATTGGCAACACCGCAAAACCAGCAAAAATTGCCACGAAAATTAGGAGTGGCGCCATGAGAAACAATGGTTTATCTGCAGCTTTAGGTCGGATGTCCTCTTTTTGAAGCATTTTGAGAAGATCCGCTATTGTTTGAAGTAACCCCTTGGGACCAACTTCCATAGGGCCATAACGATCCTGTATGAATGAAGCGATCTTTCTTTCACCCCAAACACCAATGACTACAAAGCCCAAAATAAACGGCAGATAAAACAAAAAAGTAATCATGCCTGAAAGTTCAAGCTAAAACCCCGAAAATCCTAATGAGGAATTTTAATATGTTCGGAATTAAGAGGTCTTTCCAAAAATAAACTGCCTATCGAGTTAAAACTATCTGTACTGTCACTTGTCAAAAACCTCTCTGAACCACTTTTTGAACAGTTTGACTCAATTTCAGGATGTCTGGATAAATAATCCTCTAAACTCTCAGCTACAATAGGTCCTTGCGATAGAAGCGTGACACCAGCAGGAAGATACTTTTCAATTACAGAAGCCAGCATTGGATAATGAGTACAAGCCAACAAAAGTGAGTCAATATCAGGACATTTTGAGAAAATATTATCTACATGCTGTTTGATAAAATATTCTGTTCCTGCATTATCTATTTCACCGTTTTCAACGAGTGGAACCCACATTGGACAGGCCTCCTGAAATACTTTTAACTCTGGATAGAATTTTTCCAGCTCAATTAGATAAGAATTGGATTTTACAGTCCCATTTGTACCGAAAACCCCAACATTCTTGGTTTTAGATAGCTTTCCCAACAATTCGGTGGTTGGTCTAATTACCCCTAAAACTCTTTTACCAGGAGCAATCCTTTCCAGGTCATTCTGTTGAATTGTTCTTAGAGCTTTTGCCGATGCTGTATTACAAGCCAGAATCACTAAGTGACAACCTTGATCAAAAAGGTATTTCACGGCTTCAAGTGTATATTCATAAACTGTTTCGAAAGACCGGGTACCGTATGGAGTTCTTGCGTTATCACCCAGGTACAAGTAGTCATATTGTGGCAATCGTTCTTTAATCGATTTAAAAACTGTTAAGCCTCCATAACCAGAATCGAAAATACCTATTGGTGCATCCATGAACTGAAAAATAAAAAAGTCCCGTGAATTACGGGACTTATTGCAAGCAAAGAGTTAGAATTTGTTTTCAATTATTAATGCTAATATAGACAATTAGTCTGTCATTGCCATTAATAAATCACTTTGTGTAATGATATGTACACGCTCTTGTTCGTCTCTAACAAGAACTGCTTTCTTTTCTTTTTTCAGGATAGAGCTCAATACATCAAGGGTATTGTCCATCGCCACAAACTGGAAAGAAGGATCCATTACTTCCTCGACAGGTTTTGCTTTCAGCTCCGGGTTTTCAATTAATGAACTTAATACTTTTGTATCAGTAAGGCTTCCAATAATCCTGCTCTCACCATCCACAACCGGAACCTGGTCAACACCAATTTTATTCATTGTTTTTACAGCTTCACCGATTGGTGTAGATTTCTCAATAGTTGTTAATGCACCACTCCCATTTCTGTGAGCAATAATGTCTCTTGCCGTAGCGAATTTAGAATCAGCAATAAAACCGTGATCCTGCATCCAGTTATCATTGTAGATTTTACCAAGGTATCTTGTTCCGTGATCTGGCAGAATAATTACCATCACATCATCTTCTTTAAGATTATTCTTAGCGTATTCCAAAGCTCCCGCAACTGCAGAACCACATGACCAACCTACGAATAACCCTTCCTCTCTGGAAAGTCTTCTGGTCATTAATGCACCATCTTTATCAGTCACTTTCTCAAAGTGGTCAATTACTGAAAAATCAACATTCTTAGGAAGTATATCTTCACCGATACCTTCTGTCAGGTATGGGTAAACCTCTTTCTCGTCAAATACTCCAGTTTCCTTGAATTTCTTAAAAACAGAGCCATATGTATCGATTCCAACCGTAACGATATCAGGGTTCTGCTCTTTAAGATACTTTGCCGTACCACACATAGACCCTCCTGTACCCACTCCTGCAGCATAGTGAGTAATTTTCCCTTCCGTATCTCTCCAGATTTCAGGTGCTGTAGTTTCGTAATGAGCTAGGGCATTAGACAGGTTATCATATTGATTTGGGTAGAATGAATTTGGAATCTCTTCATTCAGCTTTCTAGCAACAGAATAATATGATCTAGGATCTTCCGGTTCTACGTTTGTTGGACATACATGAACCTCAGCACCAACAGCTCTCAAAATATCAATCTTCTCCTGACTCTGCTTATCTGCTAATGTGAAAATACACTTATAACCTTTTGCAATTGCTGCAAGGGCTAAACCCATTCCGGTATTTCCGCTTGTTCCTTCAATGATTGTTCCTCCTGGCTTTAATATCCCAGCTTTTTCAGCATCTTCAACCATCTTCAAAGCCATCCTGTCCTTCATGGAATTTCCAGGGTTGAAGTACTCTACTTTTACAAGAATAGTCCCTGGTATTCCTTTGTTAACACTATTAAGTTTCACCAATGGGGTGTCACCAATTGTCTCAATGATACTATTGTAATATTTCATTACTAATGGGTTGTTTTTTTGCAAAGTTATAAATCCTAATGAATCCGATCATCAATCATTATTTTATTTTCATTAACAACAAAAATTGTGTGCATTAAATTCTATTAAATAAATACTAAAAGAGGAATAAGTGAATTTGGCTATATTAGAATTGATTAAGGATATTATAGCATGGATAGCAACCTGACATTAGAATTAAGACATTTACAACTTGAAGATTACGAATCACTTAAATCCATCATGGAAGTGGTTTACAAGGACTTTGATGAACCCTATTGGAAGCGAAGAGACATTAAAAGACTACTTGAGAAATTCCCAGAAGGGCAACTTTGTGTGATTATAGAAGGTGAAATGGTTGCCGCCGCATTGGCCATTATCGTTGATTATAAAAAATACGGTGATAATCATACTTACAACCAGATCACGGGAGATGAGACTTTTAACACTCACGATCCAAACGGAGATGTTCTATACGGGATAGATATTTTAGTACACCCAGAGCATCGAGGATTGAGATTGGGTAGAAGACTATATGATGCAAGAAAGGAACTCTGTGAAAGTCTGAATCTCAGAGCAATAATGGCGGGTGGAAGAATCCCAAATTATGAAGAGCATTCTGAAAACCTTAGTCCAAGGCAATACATTAACAAGGTGAAAAGAAAAGAGCTGGATGATCCGACTTTAAACTTTCAGTTATCCAATGACTTTCACGTAAAGAAAATCTTGAAAAATTATCTTCCAGACGACAAGGCCTCTAAAGAGTACGCCACACTTCTGGAATGGAATAATATTTACTATCAAGAGAAAGAAGACCTGTTAAATACAAAGCGATCTTATGTAAGGATTGGATTGGTACAATGGCAAATGAGATTATTCCCAAGCTTTGATGCTATGGTAGAGCAGGTAGAATATTTCGTAGATGCTGTAAGTGATTATCAATCTGATTTTATTCTCTTCCCTGAATTTTTTGATGCACCAATGATGGCCGAATACAATCACTTGGGTGAAGCAGAAGCAATTAGAAAACTTGCCGATCATACTGAACCTATGTTAGAGAAATTCAAGGAATTTGCTGTTTCTTATAATGTGAATATCATCACAGGAAGTATGCCTTTCATTAGAAACAACAGGCTTTACAACATTTCCTATTTGTGTAGACGAGATGGCTCACATGACTCCTACGAAAAGATCCACATCACTCCTTCAGAAGAGACTTCATGGGGTATGGTTGGAGGAAATAGGGTCAAGACATTTGAGACGGATTCAGGGAAAATCGGCATATTGATTTGTTATGATGTTGAATTCCCTGAACTAGCAAGAATCTATGCTGAGCAGGGACTTGATATCCTATTTGTTCCGTTTCTAACTGACACACAAAATGGATATCATAGGGTGAGACATTGTGCGCAAGCAAGAGCCATCGAAAATGAATGTTATGTTGCCATTGCTGGATGTGTAGGTAATCTTCCAAAAGTGAATAACATGGATATTCAGTATGCGCAATCAGCCATATTTACTCCATCGGATTTTGCATTCCCCACCAATGCTATTAAAGCAGAAGCCACTCCAAATACCGAGATGACCCTGATTGCGGATGTGGATCTGGAACACTTGAAGGAATTGCATGAATTTGGTAGCGTAAGAAACCTGAAAGACAGAAGAGGTGATTTGTATGAGGTTATTTTAAGAAAGTAGTATTTTAAGTATGATCTCCTTGTCTATATTGCATTATAAATGAGTTGGAAATGGAGAAAGTAGCACTAACTAAAGACTTAAGCTTATCAAGATTCATACATGGTGTATGGAGATTGAATGATTGGAACCTAAGCACAGGTGATCTTGAAACCTTGATTAAAGATTGTATAGATCTGGGAATTACCTCGTTTGACCATGCTGATATTTATGGCAATTATACCTGCGAAGAGATTTTTGGTGAAGTTCTCAAGGGTAATAATTTCCTTAGAAACCAAATGGAAATCGTCACCAAATGCGGGATCAAGTTAATTTCAGAGAAACACCCTGAGCATAAAATAAAGTATTACGACACAAGGAAGGCTCATATTATCCATTCCGCAGAGACTTCTTTAAAATTTTTAAATACCGATAGAATTGATCTTCTCCTGATTCACAGACCCGACCCATTTATGAATCCTGCGGAGGTAGCTGAAGCATTTGCCAAACTAAAAAAAGAAGGCAAAGTGCTCAACTTTGGAGTATCTAATTTCACTCCTGGCCAATTCAGCATGCTACAATCTTATCTTGATTTTGATCTGGCAACAAATCAGATAGAAGCTTCTGTAGGTTGTCTGGAGCATTGGGAGAATGGCAACATCGATTACATGCTTGAAAAAAGGGTCAAACCAATGGTTTGGTCTCCACTTGCTGGTGGTTCCATATTCTCTGGATCCGACGAAAAATCTGCAAGGCTTAGAGCAACACTTGAAAAAATTGCTGGCGAAATTGGTGCAAGCGGTATTGATCAAGTTATGTATGCATGGCTACTGGCTCATCCGGTTAAATTTCTACCTATCATTGGATCTGGTAAATTAGATAGGATCAAAACGGCCGCAGAGTCAGTTGAATTGAAATTATCAAGAATGCAATGGTTTGAAATTCTTGAAGCAAGTAATGGACAAGAAGTTCCTTAAAAAAATCCCCTATGAAATATATAGCAACACTAATCCTATTTATTTTAGTCTTTCAAGTATCATTTGCACAATCTCCTGTGGAGAAAATCAAGGAGCTTGGAATTGAATTACAACCAGTCACTAAACCGGTTGGCAATTATGCGAAGTTTGTAAAAACAGGGAATTTAATTTTCATCGCCGGACATGGTAGTTGTGGCACTCCTACTGAAGTAGACAGAGGAAAACTAGGCCAGGATTTAACAACTGATCAAGGGTACCAAGCTGCAAGAAATGTTGCTCTTTGCTTATTGAACACAATTAATGCAGCTGTTGATGGTGATTTAAGCAAAGTCAAAAGAATTGTTAGAGTATTTGGTATGGTCAACTCTACCCCAGATTTCACTGAACAGCACCTGGTAATGAATGGGTGTTCTGATCTTCTGGTTGAAATCTTTGGAGAAGAAAAAGGCAAACATGCCAGGGCCGCTGTGGGTATGGGTTCGTTACCAGTTAATCTGGCTGTTGAAGTAGAAATGATCATTGAAATTGAAGAATAAGTACCTCCGATTCCTATTGACTATAAAAAGACAATCTTTGAGATCGGAATTGAGAAAAAAATAGTCCGATCAGATCACCAAAAATTCTTTTGAAAAAGGACCTCTTTCATCTAAATTGCCACCTCTTTTAACATTTCCCGAAATTTTTTAAGACGAAAAGCCGGCTTAACCAAATTGAATATTGCAGATCAAATTGTGTTAGCCGTAATAGTTACAATTAAGATGAGGCAGAATTTATTACGTGAGGGTGCAAACGAACTTAGCTATGAGATCAGAGAGATCGTAAAGAAAGCTGAGAAACTTAAACTTTTGAACCAGCAAATTCACTGGGAAAATATTGGTGACCCTATTCAGAAGAATCAGGAAGTACCGCAGTGGATGAAAGACATTATTTCCTCAATAGCCCAGGAAGATGCCACTTATGGTTATAGTCATTCCAAAGGTCTACTGGATACCCGTAAGTTTCTTGCCAACATGACAAATGAAAGAAATGGTGTTCAAATAGAGGCTCAGGATATTACATTCTTTAATGGGCTAGGAGATGCCATAGCCAAGATTTACCAATACCTCTTACCAACATCAAGAGTAATTGGTCCTTCTCCAGCATACTCCACACACTCTTCTGCTGAAGCGGCACATGCCAACCACCATCCACTAACTTATAAGTTAGACCCGGATAATCAGTGGTATCCAGATATGGAGGATTTGTATAATAAGGTCAAATACAATCCGCAAATAGTTGGCATCCTGATTATCAACCCCGATAACCCTACAGGAATGGTTTATCCGTTGGAGATCCTGGAGAGGTTTGTTGAAATCGCAAAGGAATTTGATTTGTTCATCATAAGTGATGAGATCTATCTGAATATAGTTTACAATGGAAACAAAGCTTATTCTCTGGCTGACTTCATAGGAGATGTTCCAGGAATTGCCCTAAAAGGTATTTCAAAAGAATTCCCATGGCCAGGTTCAAGATGTGGCTGGGCAGAATACTACAATAGAACTTCAGATGCCGAGTTTGATAGATTGTGTCAGACACTGGATAACGCCAAAATGATTGAGGTAAGCTCAACCAAATTACCTCAAATTGCTATCCCAAGAATTATGTCTGATCCAAAGTATCTGGATTTCAGAAAAGAATTCAATGAGAAAATCGGCGCTAGAAGTAATAGAATTTCTGAGATTTTGAGTGAAGTAGAATATGTAAGGTTCAACGAAACAAAAGGGGCCTTTTACAACACAATCATCTTTAAGAAAGATACTTTAAAAGATGGACAACACCTCAAGGTTAAGAATCCTGAAATCAAAAAATTGCTAGATGAATGGCTGGAGGAAGATATGCCACATGATAAGCGATTCGTTTATTACTTACTTGCAGCCAAAGGCATTTGTGTAGTTCCAATCTCTTCTTTCTGCTCAGATCTTCAGGGATTCAGAGTTACTTTACTTGAAAACAACCCTGAAAACCTTGAATATATCTTCAACAATATCAAAGAGAGTATAATCGAATATATCGAAAGTGTTTAGCGAAGAAATTCGCTAACTCTTTTTGTGTATTCCTCCTTGTAATCCGGATGGGTATATACCTTAACATGCGCTGCACTATCCACAAACCATGAGGTAATATTGGGCTTTGAAAGCTTTTTCAATTCCTCTTTTGTAAAGCTGGCTGGTGTACTTGTATCGTGATTGCTTTGGATAAGTAATAATGGAATATCGGAATCAGCTAATTGAGCAGACATAGAAAGATTTTCAACATACCCATTTATATCATCATTCAAGAAACCAATTGCTCTGTCAACTAAAAAGGATGGCAGACTCATTTCATCACCTCTTAATCTTAGGTTGCCAACTACATTTGATAGTGGACTGTCGATTATTATTCTATCAATATCATAATTAGACGCTCCCAATTCATCTCTTCCTATATAAGTGTAAATAGACATTGCTCCCATAGAAAATCCATAAAGAACAATTTCATTCTGTCCCCTCTCCTCTTTCAGGTATTTCATCCCACCGGCAAGATCCTCAGCGAATTTATAACCCATATATGTCTTCATTCCTGTCTCTGATTTTCCAGAGTTTCTGAAATCTGCAATGAAGAAATTATAAAGGGTATCTATTCCAGTCTTCTGAAATAGCTCCAAATATTTCATGGTCTTCAACCTATTTGAAGTCCTACCATGGATCATGAAAATAGTACTATCGGTAGGCTTTTTACACGGCACATACCATGCACTCAATTTCACACCATCATTTATAGAAGTAAATTGAATCTCTTCCGTGTTGTCATAACCGAAATCCTGAGGCTCTCTGTAGTCACCAATTTGGTAATCTTTTATCCAGGTAGTATCTCCAAGAACCTTCTCGAATGTCCATGGTTCAAAGTCGGTGACCATCCCGTAGATCACTTTTGGAATCATAATGTAAGCTGTGATTGATATTCCTACTATGAGGATAAAAGCTATGATGAGAAACTTCTTCATTGGTTCAGGTTAATTGATTGTACTCACGAAACAGTCCCATAACATTTAGTTAACATTTTCGTGATTTTCCTTGGACTAAAGATATTTATGACCAATTTTTGTGTCGCTTGAAAACGAGCCTAAATGATTTTGAAACGCAACAAATCTAGCATTAAATATCTTATTCTGTTTATAGAGCTAATGGCATTTTTAGCTTTTCTCGCAGTTATTGTGATAAATAGATTTTACTTTCCCCTATTTTAAGTTTCAATAGGCACTTTTCTTCCTGTTTTTCCACCACCTATTCTCGGTATAAATTGTAAATTTGCGGGTATGATTGAGAATGCGAGCGAAGATTATTTATCAACTTTAAACCCACCACAAAGAGAAGGAGTAGTCAACACAGAAGGTCCATGCATGATCATTGCTGGAGCAGGTTCTGGAAAGACCCGTGTACTTACTCTAAGGATTGCTCATCTCATCAAAGCACATAGAGTGGAACCTTTCTCCATCATGGCACTAACCTTTACCAATAAGGCTGCCAAAGAGATGAGAAAAAGGATTGAAACCTTTGTTGGTTCAGATGCTAAAAACATCTATATGGGCACATTTCACTCTGTATTCTCAAGAATTTTAAGAGTTGAAGCATCAAGATTAGGCTATCCCAGCAATTTCACAATCTATGATACTGATGATTCTAAAACACTCATTAAGCAGATAGTTAAAGAATTTGGTTTAGATGATAAGGTTTATAAACCCAATGTAGTCTATAACCGAATCTCAAGTGCGAAAAACAGATTGATCTCCTGGAGGGAATACATGAATAATCCAGTCTTCCAGGAGGATGATGCCGCCAATATGAAACCCGAAATGGGTAGAATCTATAAAGCCTATGTGGAACGTTGTTTCAGCGCGGATGCCATGGATTTTGATGACCTGTTATTCAATACTAATATCCTGTTTAGAGATCACCTTGATGTACTCAATAAGTATCAGCAAAGATTTCAGTATTTATTAATAGATGAGTTTCAGG
>JANSWY010000181.1 GCA_024743255.1 bacterium
GAAAGCACTAAACCATATTTTCAACTTCTCTTTCATATTCATCTTTAAGAAAGGGAGCCGGAGTTAACCAGCTCCTTTTACACACTTCACCTCTCTTATTTAATTTCTTTCTAAGTAAGGAATGGCCGCCCTACTCGACGGCCTTTCGAAACTCAACCTAACTAACCTTAAAATTTGATTTCCTTGGGGCCCGTCTAGTAGCTACCGGGCCCCTCGGTGAAGTACTCCTCTGATTGTCCATATCTTCGGGACTCCTCACCGGTTTTCTAATTTTCTTTAATGGTCCGTACTGGAAATCAACCCCATCATGGGTATACCACCAGCCGTCTAAATCATACTGAAGTATGAGCCTGTTACTTTCCGGCAGATCATCTGCCTCTTCCAAAATATCTTCTCTTAACCACTCTAAGACCGTTGAGAGTAATTCAAGATTATTGAGGCCTACTTGAATCTCTATGCTTTCAACCTGTATATCATGCTCTGTAATTGAGTAAACCGCTTTATATGAGTGTTCACTGACATGATCTTCTAAATCGTAGAATTCGCCCTCTATAGTGTCTACGGTAGGTTCAAATCCTTTTGATTCGGGCCAAAGTATGTGGTTTGTAGTGTTGTTATTCATTTCTATTAATTAGAATTATTCTAGTGCGTAGGCAAATTTTTTTCTAAATAACCTGTCTTAATTCTTCCCTTCTCTCCAGACCTTTATCTATAATTGCTTGTTCCATAGCAGGATTACTACGTTTTCCTGTACTTACTTGAATGAAATAATCATAATTCCAATCATTAGAACGAGCGATAGAAATCAAGTCTCCCTTCTCTAAAAACCGTTTTGCCTCTTTAATTGTCATCGTTCGCTTGTAATTATTAAAATTTTTCGCTTGCTTTACATAGCAATAATATAGAATAATTCGTAATAATTCTAATTATTAGAAAACTATTTTAAAAATAATAGCATGGAGCAACACTCAATAGAGGATATTGAGCGCGGAAAAAGACTAAGAAAGCTTCGTAGAGACTTAGATTGGACCCAACAAGATTTAGCCAGTAAGATAAACAGAACATTTCATGCAATTTCCAAGTATGAGAATGGGATTGCTCTTAGTAAAGATGTGGTATATCGGCTAGCTCAAGTATTGGGTACAACAGAAGATTATATCCTTACAGGAAATGAAAGTAAGAAAGTAGGATCAAGCACCAAACTTGAAACTAAAGCAACTGCAAGTTCAGATAGTGAACCTAGCACAATCTCTATATTGAAAAAATTAGACCTCCTGATGAACGAGGCAAATAGAGAGTTAATTGATAGTATAAAAAGCGACTTTCTACAAATAATGGAGCAATATGAAGCTCATAAAGAAAAGTACATCAAAGTCCTGGAGGATAGATCTAAACTAATGGATATCCTCAATTCCAAACTCTGAGTCTGTCGCTTTAATCTCTTCTATAACCTTATTAATTGAATTGGCTTCTTTACGTTTCTTGAATCGATTGTATGCAGAACGTGTTATCCATCCTAGTAGAACAATTCCCAATATAAATTGAAGGATAAATCTTAGTTGTTTTTCTTGCTGATATCGCTCCCAAATACCTGTTACTTTCACATCGTAATTTGTAGCCTTTACACTATCAGCAGTTTTCTTGTTAGAGTTATTAGATTGAGATACATATCGGTTATACTTCTTTACAGCTTCATTTGATAACTCTTTATTAGAATGAACTTGGCTTAGTAGGAAAAACACGTTTGCATTCTCAATAGTAACTCGCACAGAAGGAAATAGCTTCTCAGCTTTCAAAAGGTATATTAATGATGATTCCTTTTCATTTTGGAGCAGCTTGCAGTTTCCTAAGTCCATGTATGTTAGAAATAAGTCCTTATCCTTGGTTCGGTAATCCAGAGCCTTAAGGTAGTACTCATCTGCCTTTAAATAATCCTTATCATCAACATAGGTACCTGCTATGTTATGGTAAGCTTTACCTGCGTAATCATTGTATCTGGAAAAATTCTTATGTGCTAAGACCTTAAAATAATAGTCTCTTGCCTTAGTGGTCTCTCCCATCCATCTATACATTACACCAAGTTGATTGAATATTTTGGCCTGTCTGAAGTCGTCGTTGTTGGACCTTGCAATTACTAACGCTTGCTCAAGGTACTCCACGGCTTTTAATTCGTTTTGACTTTCCTTGTACGCAAGTCCTATGTTATACAATAGCTTCAATCTATCATCACCCTCAGCAAACTTTAGAGCCAATTCATAATGATCGATTGCTTCCTGATATTTATCCTGGAATTTTAGGATTCGGCCAATGTTTAAATTGAGTTTTGCAAAATCTTCTTCATATTCAGCTGATGTTGGAATGACCTTCAATGCGGCTCTATAATATGCTATGGCCCCTGCATATTTCTTTTGCTCATCCAGGACATAACCTTTCAGTTGATATGAATAATATAAATGCTCAGGAGATTTACTAAACTGAATTGCTTTCTCAGCATAGTGTAGAGCAGAATCTAGATTTCTAGTTTCTTGATTTAGGAATGATCTTGCCTTAACGTTTAATCCAAGAGGTTCAACTTGTTCAGAACAACCCCAAAAAACAGTGTACGACAGAATTATGCAAACAAATATTTTTTTCATCTTGGTTTTTATAATGCGTAATTAGAGCCCCAAGAAGATATGGACACTGAAACAATATTAACCAAATTCTAGTTACTAGAAAAATAAAAAACCAGTTATTTAATTAACTGGTTTTCATATCGTTACGATTTATTATCAAATGATAATACTATCCCCCACTTGGTGTGCTTGGCGGTGTATTCTCATCATCTTCATCATCATCTGTTGATACTTCTTCTAAAAGAGTTGTATCTATCTCATTCATAGGGTCTTCTGATGGTGCACATGCGTAAAAAGTTGTACCTAATACAGCGATTGCGAATAATAGTCTTAGAACTTTCATGTAATTAAATTTTAATGGTTTATATATCTTAATTTATACTCTAAAATAACACTTAACGGTAGAAAAACATTACTAAATTTATTAGGATTTTACTAACTTTTTTAGCTAATGTTTCGTATCTTGTGTTTGGATGCAATTGAGTGATAAA
>JANSWY010000118.1 GCA_024743255.1 bacterium
CACGCGGCATGGCTGGTTCAGACTCTCGTCCATTGACCAATATTCCCTACTGCTGCCTCCCGTAGGAGTCTGGTCCGTATCTCAGTACCAGTGTGGGGGATCACCCTCTCAGGTCCCCTATAGATCGTTGCCTTGGTGAGCCATTACCTCACCAACTAGCTAATCTAACGCATGCCCATCCTATACCAATAAATCTTTAACCATTAATCCATGCGAACTTATGGTACCATGGGGTATTAATCCGAGTTTCCTCGGGCTATCCCCCAGTATAGGGTAGGTTGCATACGCGTTACGCACCCGTGCGCCGGTCGCCACCAAGTACAAGTACTCGTGCTGCCCCTCGACTTGCATGTATTAGGCCTGCCGCTAGCGTTCATCCTGAGCCAGGATCAAACTCTCCATTGTAATAAATTTTACAAGCAGTACATTTAAACTGCCGACCCACCTTCGCCTAAGCTTCGGCGGGTAAATGTGTTTGAGCCCAACTTTATCTCAAAAGAAAATAACATTGTATCCTTTTAAGCGGTTTGCTATCAATTATATTTCATTCATTCAAAGAACTTTTTAGTCGCAATATCAATACACTAGAAATAAACCCTATTTAGTCATCTACTAATGCAATCCTCAATACCTTAACTAATTGTGAAGAGTAACTTTTTACTCCCCGGTTTCGCTTTAATTTTTCGCCTCTTTCAACCTCTCTCCCTCAAAGCGGATGCAAAGATAAAACAATCTGTTTCTTAATTCCAAAAAATATTTTCAATTTATTTTGAAATATTTTTTGACCATCTCTTACCATCTCAAAACCTTCTGCCCATCCCTTCTGAATGGGAGTGCAAAGATAACAACCCAATCTTTATCTCCAACATCTAACACCAAAGTTTTTTATCTTTTTTTTAACCACTTCAATAACTCACTATCTATGAGCCCCTTAGTCTTCAAACTTTATCATGACAAATATGAATACCTTCTTTTAACAGATATCTCATTACAGAACGAAACATCCCCCTGGCCCCCTTTGAAGGGCAATTATCCCTGATAATAATCTCAAGTAATTTATTTCAATCGTTTATCGCGTGAGGGATAGAAGCATCTGTTTGAGCCCGTTCGGCCAGTGTGGTCGGCAGGCGAGTGCGGATAGCCCGGCCTTCGCTGAAGCTGCGGCCGGCTAGGCCGGCTTAGGGTACTCGTTGTGGCACGCCCAGAGAATCTTGAAAATTAATCCCGTAGAAATACACTTACTTAATGAGAATGGTAATTGATAACGGAAACATCCCCCTGCCCCCTTCGAAGCGGGAAATGAGAGGTAAACCTCTCATTAGGATACTGCTAATTCTGTTTTTATGATGGTCTCTGTTCGGTCCGGGCCTATTGATACAATGTTGACTGGAACTTCCAGGTGTTCTTCCAAGTAAGCGATATAATTCAATAGTTGCTCTGGGAGCTCATCGAAACTTGATATGCTTGATAGATCTGAGTTCCAGCCTGGGAAATCCTTATAGACTAACTCAAAATCTTCTGGCGCCAGATCATATTGCATTTGATCTGTGAGTGTTCCGTCTTTGAGCTTATAGTGTGTGCAAACTCTGAAAGTCTCAAAAGCACTCAGTATGTCTGCCTTCATCATAAAGAGTTGTGTAACCCCATTTACCATAACAGCATATTTCAATGCTGGAAGATCAAGCCACCCGCATCTTCTTGGGCGTCCTGTAGTAGCTCCAAACTCGTTTCCAGCTTTCCTTAACTCTTCACCTGTTTCGTCATGCAGTTCTGTTGGGAACGGCCCTGAACCTACTCTTGTGCAATACGCTTTAAATATTCCATATACTTCACCAATGTTTTTGGGAGCAACTCCCAGACCTGTGCAAGCACCTGCTGCAGTTGTATTGGAGCTGGTCACAAATGGGTAAGAACCAAAATCAATATCCAACAGTGACCCCTGTGCGCCTTCAGCGAGAACTGATTTTCCTTCCTTTAGCACATTATTGACAAAGTATTCCGAATCTGTGAGGTTAAGTTGTGAAAGTCTTTCCACAGCATTGAA
Organism: bacterium; assembly: GCA_024743255.1. Taxonomy (GTDB): domain Bacteria; phylum Bacteroidota; class Bacteroidia; order Cytophagales; family Cyclobacteriaceae; genus JANSWY01. The sequence continues at coordinate 2,045 of JANSWY010000118.1, forward strand.
GAACTTTTCCTCTAATTCCACAAGGTCATATTCAAACTCATAGTACTCCAAGATATCAGTGTGACTCTTTTTGAGTTTTTCATACTTGGCTTTGAAGTCATTTGATATGACGTCTCCAACTCTTAACCCTAGTCGGGCAACTTTGTCCTGGTATGTTGGGCCTATTCCTCTAAGAGTAGAGCCTATTTTTTTATCTCCTTTTGATTTTTCGTAAGCTGCATCAAGTAATCTATGTGTTGGAATAATGATTGCTGCTTTCTTCGATATAAAGAGATGTGATTTAAAGTCTAGATTAAACGGGTCTAAATCATCCAGTTCTTTCATGAAGATAACCGGATCAAGCACAACCCCATTTCCAACTATATTTTTTATACCATCATGAAATATACCTGAAGGCACTTGATGTAGTACGTGTTTTATCCCTTCGAATTCAAGGGTATGTCCTGCGTTTGGTCCGCCCTGAAATCTTGCTACTAAATCATACTTCTTCGCCAGAAAGTCAACTACTTTGCCTTTCCCCTCGTCTCCCCACTGGAGACCCAATAAAACATCAACTGCCATCAGTTACTTAAATTTATCTTTTGCTTGTTCTTTGGAATCAACTATTGTGAATATTGCCTGGAGCTTAGTAATGATCAGAAGCTTCTTTACATGTTCTGAAGGGTTAACCAATACAATTTCACCTCCTTTGTTTCTGAATTTGGTTAAGATTGTAATTAGTACTCCGATACCGCTACTATTGATATATCTTACTTCTTCTATATCAACAATTGCATTCTTAATCCCTTGATTGATTACATCATTGATTTTCTCAATTACTTCAGGACCATTGTTTTCACCGATTAGATCACCAGTGAATTTTATTTCAAAGATATTATTGACGATTTCGCTTGAATAGTTCATGATTTAGAGGCTTCTGCCAATTTGTGCTCGCAATTTTCTTTTAGACAATCTGCATACAATATTAGTGAATGGTGCACTACATTGTATTGCAACAGTTCTCCAACTGTATTCTGAATATTTTGGATTCTTGGGTCACAGAATTCAACCACTTTGTGGCATTCTGTACAAATTAAATGGTCATGTTGTTTGTAACCGTAGGACTTTTCATATTGCGCGAGGTTCTGACCAAACTGATGTTTACTAACCAGATCGCACTCCATTAATAAATCCAGGGAATTATAGACAGTAGCTCTACTCACTCTATAATTTTTATTCTTCATGCTGATATATAGAGATTCAACATCGAAGTGGCCATCTCTCGAATAAATTTCTTCGAGTATGGCGTATCGTTCAGGAGTTTTTCTTAATCCTTTTTTTTCAAGATATGCGGTAAAAATCTTTTTTACCTGCTCAAAAATTTCTTCGTTTAGTGCCATAATTTTCTAAAGCCCTGCAAATATACATCTAATCACCATTTCATCACGGCCTGAGGGGTATTGATTTAGGTAAATCGATTTATGTTGACGATACCATCTATTTTAAGCAGATTTTCGATCAGTTTTTCAAGATGTTCTGTATCCTCTATATATACATGAATTTCACCTTCAAAGATACCTCCTTCAGTATCTATACTTAAAGAGCGCATGTTTACTTTTAGTTCTGAGGATATAACATTAGAAATATCATTAATCATTCCAATTCGATCAGTTCCTATCACTTTTAATCCAGCGAGGAAGGACCTGTCTTGGGATGAAGTCCACTTTGCTTTGATGACACGATACCCATAATTAGAGAGTAATTCAACTGCATTTGGGCATGTAGTTCGGTGTATTTTAATTCCTTCACTAACTGTTACGAAACCAAAAACATCGTCACCAGGAATCGGATTACAGCATTTCGCGAATTTATATTCTACAACATCCATATCCTCTCCTATGAGAAGAAGGTCTTGATCTTTTTTCCTGACCTTTTTGATTTCGCCTTTGAAGACTTCAGGGTCAGAAATTCTTCTGGTTCGTTTTTGTTCTTCAACCTGTCGGTCCTGGAATTTTTTAATTTCGGAGTGATCTATCTTTCCTTTCCCTACCCTATAAAATAGTTCAAGTGGAGTTTTAGTGCCGAAATACTCGACAAGTTGATCAAGTACCTGATTAGTTAACTTTAGTTTCAGCTGACCAAGTTTCCTTACTATAATTTCTTTACCATCTGCAGCTGCATCTTTTTTCTCCTCTTTAAGAGCATCCTTGATTCTGGACTTTGCTTTTGAACTTACAACATACTTTAGCCAATCTTCATTTGGTTTTTGTTTTTTGGAGGTAAGTATTTCTACCTGATCACCGTTTTTAAGCTTATAATTAAGTGGAACTAATTTTTGATTGACTTTAGCACCAAGGCAGTGAGCTCCAATTTCGGTGTGGATATCAAACGCGAAATCAAGGGCAGTTGCTCCATATGGTAAAGTTTTCAGATCTCCTTTCGGGGTGAATACAAATACTTCTTCCTGAAACAGATTGGATCGGAAATCATCAACAAACTCAATAGCAGAAGAATCATTTTGTTCCAGGATTTCCCGAACTTTCATAATCCATTGTTCCAACCCGCTTTCGTTGCTTGTGTTTTCTTTGTATTTCCAGTGAGCGGCGTAACCTTTTTCAGCGATTTCGTCCATTCGCACAGTTCTGATTTGAACTTCGACCCATTGACCAGTTGCGCTCATTACAGTGGTATGTAATGATTCGTATCCATTAGATCTTGGAGTACTTACCCAGTCCCTTAATCTATCTGGGTTTGGTTGGTAAAAGTCTGTAACAATGGAATAAACCTGCCAGCAAGCGGCTTTTTCAAGTTCCAATTCGGTATCAATGATTATTCGAATTGCAAAAAGATCGTATACCTCTTCAAATGAAACATTTTGCTTTTTCATCTTATTCCAAATGGAATGGATGGATTTGGGTCTACCTTTTATCTCCACATTGAGACCAGTGCGTGTTATTTCATTTTGGAGTGGTTTAATAAATTGGCGGATAAATTTATTTCTAGAAACTTTGGTGTCACTTATCTTATTGGCAATCGAATCATAAGTCTCCCTGTCAGTATATTTTAGGTAGAGATCTTCTAATTCGCTCTTGATTGCATAAAGTCCAAGTCTATGGGCAAGAGGTGCGTATATATAAATGGTCTCACTTGCTATTTTCAATTGTTTATGACGGGGCATACTAGCAAGTGTCCTCATATTATGAAGCCTATCCGCAAGTTTTACCAGGATTACTCTAACATCTTCTGAAAGAGTAAGCAGCATTTTTCTGAAATTCTCTGCTTGTTGAGAACTACCTTCATCAAAAACCCCGGAAATTTTTGTTAGTCCATCTATAATTCGACCAACTTTTTTTCCGAACATTCTATCTATATCGGAAATTTCCATGTCAGTATCTTCCACCACATCGTGTAAAAGGGCGGAAATTATACTTGTTGGTCCCAATCCAATTTCGTCTACACAAATTTGGGCTACCTCTAATGGGTGATAAATATATGGTTCGCCTGACTTTCTTCTCATGTCCTTATGAGCTTCCAGTGAGGTGTTGAATGCCTTTTTTATCATTTTGGCATCCCCATCTTTAAGGAGTGGTTTCGCTTTTCTTAGCAGTTTACGGTACCTCCTAATTATTTCCTTCTTCTCTTCTTCTAGATCTACTGCTATCATTTAAAATTTTTTTCTTAAAAATTTTGTTGTTGAACAAAATTAATACTTACATTTGCACTTCCATTTTTCGACCAGCGGATGTGGCGAAATTGGTAGACGCACTAGACTTAGGATCTAGCGCCGCGAGGCATGGGGGTTCGAGTCCCTCCATCCGCACAAAATGAACCCTCTTAGCTGTACCAAATGGTTGAGAGGGTTTTTCTTTTGAATAAGTAAACATTTACAACATTGGAAATCTTATTAGACAAAATCAACGACACTGAGGCCTTAATTAAAATTACGCTAAACGAAGATGATTATCAAAATAGCGTAGAGGAAAAAATCAAGGATTATAGCAAAAAGGCTAATATCAAGGGTTTCAGACCAGGGAAAGTACCTGCTGGGATGATAAGAAAGATGTATGGTAAGTCTATTCTTGTAGATGAGATTAACCATATGTTGTCTCACAAGTTGCAAGATTACCTTAGAGAGAGTGATTTGCAGATTTTGGGAGAGCCGATTCCAAACTTCGAAAAAGCGAATGCAATTGACTGGGATAACCAGAAAGATTTCGAGTTTGAATACAATATTGGCTTTGCAGAAGATTTTGACATTGCTGTTGACAAGAAGATTAAAGTTGAGAAGGCTACAATCAAAGTTGATGATAAGGTTATCGATGAAACAGTTGACAACTTAAAAAATCAATTTGGTGAATCTATTAACCCTGACACTGCTGAAGAAGGTGATTCTGTTTATGGAAAACTGACTAGTGGAGAAGTTGAAGTAAGTGCACTTATTGAATTATCAAAATTAAAGAAGACTCCTTTAAAGAAATTTATTGGTGCAAAGCAAGGTGATAAGATTCCTGTTGAAGGAAAGCATTTTGATGATGACCAATACTTGATCACATTACTTGGAGAGCAAGAGAATCTTGAGGAATTATCTAAGTCTAAATTTGAATTTGAATTAGACAAAGTGAATAGAGTTCAACCTGCTGAGGTGAATGAAGAATTATTCAAGAAAACTTTCCCTAACGAGGAGGTAACAACTGAAGAAGACTTTAGATCAAAGATTAGCGAAATCGTTTCTGAGAATTATAATCGTGAAGCGGATTTCTTATTCAATCAGAAGATCAGAGAGAAGCTCATTGAGAAAGCGAAAATCAATCTTCCTGATGATTTCTTGAAGCAATGGTTAATGAGGTCGAATGAAGGTTTGACTGAAGATAGCCTTGCTAATGAGTACAAGCATTATGCAGATGAGTTGATGTGGTCACTTATCAAAAACAAATTGATGAAAGACCAGGAGATCAAGGTTGAACATGAGGATGTTGTGAATGCAGCTAAGGATCAAATTAGAGCTCAGTTTGCTAGCTCAGGTATGGTTGGAGATCAATTTGAAAGCAGTATGGATGCTTTTGCTGACAACTATCTGAAAGGTGAAAATGGTGACAACTACATGAAAGTTCACAATCAGGTTCAGACTGAAAAAGTGTTGGCATATATAAAAGAGAATATTTCTAGCAAAGAGAAAGAAGTAAGTTTAGACGAGTTTAGAAAACTTTAAGCTGATGGGTTTTGTTAAATTTACGGATTTGATGAAACCTACTTTGCCTAAATAAAGTTATATTGAAGTCCTTTTGATAAGGACTTTTTTTATTTTTGTAACATTCAGCAAACTAAATAATGATAAACAAAGAAGAGTTTAGAAAATTTTCTGTTAAAGGTCGTGGTATTAATGGTAACACATTTGACACGTATGTGAACCATGTTGAAAACATGACCAGATCTGTCATTGAAGAAAGACCAACAAGATTTGCGGAAATAGATGTATTCTCTAGATTAATCATGGACAGGATTATATTCCTGGGAATGCAAGTAGAGGAAAACATTGCAAACATTATTACTGCTCAACTTTTATTTTTAGAATCAGTTGATGCAAATAAAGATATCCTGCTTTATATCAATAGCCCTGGAGGATCTGTGTATGCAGGTCTGGGTATGTATGACACCATGCAGTATGTTGCTCCTGATGTGGCGACAATTTGTACAGGAATGGCTGCCTCAATGGGTGCTGTATTATTGGCTGGTGGAGCTGAGAAGAAAAGATCAGCCTTGACTCACTCCAGAATTATGATTCACCAACCAAGTGGTGGAATGCAAGGTCAATCCAGAGACATGGAAATAACCTTAAAGCAAATGCAGGAGTTAAGAAAAGACCTATATGAAATATTAGCTAAGCACTCTGGTAAGAAATATGATCAGATTGAGCAAGATTCTGACCGTGATTATTGGATGAGAGCTGCCGAAGCTAAGGAGTACGGCCTCATTGATGAGGTATTAAATAGAAATTAAATGGCACAAGTAACCTGTTCTTTTTGTGGGAGAAATAAAAAGGATGTAGACCTGATGATCTCTGGTATACATGCCCACATTTGTGATAAGTGTATTTCTCAAGCTCAACAAATCTTAAATGAGGAGTTGAAAACTAAATCCACTACCACTTCACCTAAATTCAATTTAATCAAGCCGGCGGATATGAAGTTGCACCTTGATGAATTTGTTGTGGGTCAGGATGAAGCTAAGAAATATATTTCAGTAGCTGTATACAACCATTATAAAAGGTTGATGCAGGATAATACAAATGAGGATGTTATGATTGAAAAATCGAACATTGTCATGGTTGGTCAAACAGGAACAGGAAAAACTTATTTAGCCAGAACATTAGCTAAGATTCTTCAGGTTCCTTTCTGCATAGCAGATGCAACGGTATTGACAGAAGCAGGTTATGTAGGTGAGGATGTAGAAAGTATTTTAACCAGATTGCTTCAAGCTGCTAATTATGATGTAGAAGCTGCTGAAAGAGGAATAGTTTACATTGATGAAATTGATAAGATCGCCAGGAAGTCTGACAATCCATCAATTACGAGAGATGTAAGTGGAGAAGGGGTTCAGCAGGCATTATTAAAGTTGTTGGAAGGAACAACTGTTAATGTTCCACCACAAGGAGGTAGAAAGCACCCAGATCAGAAGATGATTACTGTTAATACAGAACACATACTATTTGTGTGTGGTGGTGCTTTTGATGGAATTGACCGGCATATAGCTACTCGTTTGAATACAAGGCCAATTGGCTTTGTTGGAGCGGATGAATTTGAGGCTGGAACCTTAGATAAGGAAAATATGCTTCAATATATTACTGCTCAGGATTTGAAGAGTTATGGCCTAATTCCAGAGCTAATTGGTAGACTCCCTGTATTGACACACCTTGATCCGTTAAGTAGAGAAACACTTAAGCTTATATTAACTACTCCAAAGAATGCTCTTGTGAAGCAATATGAGAAGCTATTTAGAATGGAAGATGTGAAGCTTGAGTTCACAAAAGGTGCTTTGGATTATATAGTAGATAAAGCTGTTGCTTTTAAACTAGGAGCAAGAGGTTTGAGGTCCATTTGTGAAGCGATCATGACTGATGCTATGTTTGAATTACCTTCAGATACCAGCATCAAAGAGTTTTCAATCACTAAGGCATATGCTGAACAGAAATTTGAGAAGTCCAAATTCAATAAGCTCAGAGCAGCCTAAAGAAATAGCTAACTAGATATTTACGCCTATTTGATTAATTCAAATAGGCGTTTTTATTTGGCGTTAATGGAAGAGAATATCTTTTCAGCAACAATAGCAGATGTCTGGAAATTACCTAGTTGAGTTTTTATGTTACTATATTCATTAATCATTTTGGATCGAAATTCTTCCGATTTCAACAATTCATCCAGGTGAAATTTTAGGACTGACACGTTAAAATCCTGTTGTATCAACTCTTTCACAATGGGTTTATCTGCTATTAAGTTTACTAGGCTGATGTATTTTACTCTTATTAATTTTTTAGCTATCTGGTATGTTAGAAAACTAGTGCGATAACAAACAATTTGAGGAATTTCGAGAAGAGCTGTTTCGAGGGTTGCGGTTCCGGAATTAACCACAGCAACGCGGGATACTTTTAACACATCATATGGTTGATCCCAGATTATGTCTACATTTTCTAAATTGTTAAATCGATTATAGAGTCGATCTGGCAATGATGAAACAGCGCAAATTAAGAATCGAATACCTGGATATTCCACTACTAAATTACTAAGCACCTCACCCATGCTTTTCACTTCCTGGTTTCGACTACCTGGAAGTACAGCCACACAATTTTGATCTTTATATTTTCCAACAATTGTATCATCAAACTGATAAGCATTAATTCGCTCTATAAGAGGATTACCAACATACTCTATTTCATATCCATATTCCTTATAAAATCTCTTTTCAAATGGAAGTATGGAGTAAACTTTGTCTACATACCTTTTTATAGTGTGTACTCTTTTATGATTCCAGGCCCATATTTTTGGTGAAATATAATAGTGTACCTTAATATCTAAACTTTTTGAAAACCTTGCGACTTTTAAATTAAACCCTGGATAATCGATTAATATTACTACATCAGGATTCCAGTTTTTGATTTCAGATTTGCATCTGGCAAGTAGCCTTGAAATCTTATTCAGGTTTCTAATCACTTCCAAAAAACCCATAAAGGCCATTTCTTTGAAATGAACCAGAATATCCCCTCCAGCTTTTTTCATCTCATCGCCTCCAAAGCACTTACATATGGCTTCATTGTCGAGCTTTCTCAATTGTTGGATTAGACTTCCTCCATGTAAATCACCCGATTTCTCGCCCGCAATTATGAAATATTTCATTTGATTATAGGATTCACAAATGTCAAGAACCAAAGAAACGGACATTCAATTACATTTGCCACAAATTGACATCTTATGATTGTAGTAACGGGGGCAGCAGGGTTTATCGGAAGCTGCCTGATATCAAAACTGAATAGCCATAATTTTAATTACATAATTGCTGTTGACGATTTTTCAAATATTGAGAAAAATAGAAACCTCGAAGGAAAGCAAATTCAACAAAGAGTTGAGCGTGAGGAATTCTTTGATTGGTTAGATCTCAATTTTGAGCTGGTGGAATTTATATTTCACTTAGGTGCAAGAACAGATACAACTGAAAACAATTATGATCTGCTCAAAGAGCTGAATTATGAGTATTCCAAGAAAATCTGGAAAAGCTGTGTAAGCTATCAAATCCCATTAGTCTATGCCTCTTCTGCAGCTACATATGGTAATGGTGAATCGGGATATGAAGATATTGAGACAAATATCCCTAATCTCAAACCACTAAATGCTTATGGAAAATCAAAAAATGAATTTGATAAATGGGTGCTGAATCAAGAGGAAAAACCATTTTTTTGGGCCGGGCTCAAATTCTTTAATGTTTATGGACCTAACGAGTACCATAAAGGAAGAATGGCCTCTGTGGTCTATCATGCATATAGACAACTAGCGCAAGAAGGAAAGGTCACTCTATTTAAATCACACAACTCAGATTACCTTGATGGGGAACAATCGAGAGATTTTATATATGTGCAAGATGTTGTTGATACGATATATTGGTTTTTACATCATCGGAAAGACTCTGGAATTTATAACCTAGGATCAGGGGAAGCCAGAACATTTTTAGATTTAGCCCAAGCAGTGTTTTCGGCAATGAATTCAGAGAAAGACATTCAGTTTAAAGATACGCCGGAGGAGATTCGTGAAAACTATCAATATTTTACTGAAGCCAAAATGGATAAACTGAAAAGTATTGGATGCACAGTATCTATGACTTCATTAGAAGATGGAATTGAAGAATATATAACACAATATCTAAAAAAAGGAGCCTATTTGTAGGCTCCTTTTAATTAATTGTCTAAATCTTTCTTTTCAATTTTCTCTTTTGTTTTGACGTTATAGATGACAGTAAAATCATCTTTTGTCATTTCCTTAGGCATAGTACCAGGTTCATTTAGAATCTCCAGGTTATCAGCATCATACCATTTAACATAACCAGCTTCCAGTCTGCCTTTATAAACGACATCCCCGCTGCTTAAGTCCAAAACAATATATTGCTTTTCTTGCCTAGGGTTAGAGACATTTTTCTCAGGATTCTGCATGCATAATACATATTCTTTTGATTCATTTATATCAAAGCTTATGTCACCTGACCCTAAGTGTTTTGAGACTACTTTTTTCTGTTCATCAGAAACCGAAACATCCTGACTGCCTGCTTTTTGTGTTTTACAAGCTGAACCTAAAAAAAGTAATCCCAAAGTAAGTATATAAAGTATTCTCATTCTTCTATTGCTTAACGAATCTCTTAGTAATTTCCTTCTCACCTTTAATCGTAACAAAGAACATACCAGATTGCAAAGACGTCAAATCTATGGACCCATTGAATTCAAAAGCATTCTTTTCAAAGCTGATAGTTTTAACCGTAGCTCCAGAAATTGTGTGCAGTGATACTTCGACTGGCCCATTATATGAATTATTGAAATCGAAATTCAATACGTTGTTAGCAGGTACTGGATATAATGCGAATGAAGAATTTAACTCATCATCAGAATCTGTAACAACTGAACCTAAGCTTAATACAGGACACCCATTAACTGTTACCTGTACTGAATAATCTCCAGATACAGTTGTTTCATATGTTTGAGAAGTAGCTCCATCAATTAATTCACCATCAAGATACCACTGATACGCCTCTCCTTCGGATGCAGTTAATAAAAATCCACCGCCTGCAGTAGACTGAGTTGAAAATGATGGGCTATGAATAGCTCCAGTTTGAATGTAATCAGTCTTCGTTTCCACAATCTGATTACCATCAACATCCGTAAGTGTTAATGTCACAGTGCTTAGTCCTGCTTCAGTATACTGTACTTGGTGAGGGCCTAATCCTTCAGCAGTAGCTGGTGAAGCGTTTGCTCCAAAGTCCCAACTTGCTGCGACAATTCCACCTGTTGATAAACTAGAGAATTCTCTAAAGTTATTGATACAACCTCCATCTCCAACAGAAAAGTCAGCAGTAACTGCTCCACCTTCTGGTGCTGTAATAACAAAGTCATCAAAAGCCATTCCAACGTCCACAGTTCCCCAATCAGTCTGGAATCGAATTCTGAACGAAACTTCTTTTTCTCCACTTAAGAAATTCAAATCAGTACCATAAGATTCAAATTCACCTTCAGTATCACCACTGAATATCGGAACACTTTCTCCAAATATTGACTGAGGGTCACTGATTTGGTTATACCATCCATCTTCTTGTCTATCGTTGAGTTTAATCCATGTATCTCCATCGGTGCTATACTCTACGATAAATCCATCCCAGTTTGGCTCAAACTGATAATTTGCTTTAAAATCCATTCTGTAATCACCTAAAACAGAGAAGTCAAATTTTGGTGTGTATAGATAAGCTAAAGATAAGTCCACATACTCTGCATCATCTAGACCAGACACCCAAGCAAAATCTCCTGAGGCTGTCCCTTCTTTTCCTTCAATTGATGATTGTCCTAACTCCCAACCAGTTCCAGTAATATTATCTGCCGCAAAGTTAGATTGATTTATTTCGAAGTTACCTCCATCTTCCAGAGTGTAACTTCCACTTTGATATGGCAGAATTGAAATATCTGTTGAGTTAGAATCCTCGACACCTCCAGTGGTAACAGTCAAAGTAATCGTGTAATCACCAGGACTCTCGAATGCATGAGTAGGATTTAACTCCGTAGAAGTATTTCCATCTCCAAAATCCCAAAGTACTTCGTCTGGTTGATAAGAAAGGAATTCTAAATCGATATCATCACCAACATAGTTAACTTTTGAAGCACCAACCGAGAAAGAAGCTCTCGGAAGTGGATCCTTGATGATTTCAAAATCGTCAATTAAAACTCCGTCAAATCCATATCCACCTTCATTGAATTGATTAGATATTGAAGCAACAATTCTGAATGCCACACTATTTCCTCCAAGGAACGAAATATCGTATTCTGATCTTACCAGACCATTTGTAGTAAGTGCCCAACCAGTCCTGTCAAAGAAAACATCACTAATTAAAGTACACTCCACTCTTTCACTTGCATCATACCAATTATTAGATCCTAATCTTGGATCAGGATCTCCAAGTGTTGCCCAAGTTTGACCGTTATCAAGTGTGTATTCAACTTTAACACCCAGAGGGCCATAGCAACTATTTCCCTCCATGCTTCTATCAAATCCTAATAAGTAAGTTTCATTTTCCAACAATTGGAACATTGGAGTATAAATCGCTGAAACTCTGTCAGATCCTCCTTGAATATCATCATTAAGAAGTGTTTTCCAAGCACTTGTACCAGAAGCAACTTCCGTTAGCTCATTACCAGGTACACCTCTTTCCCATAGCTGAGTTTCACCTTGCAATAGTAAAGCTGTAAAGTCTTCTGAATCTGCTTCAAAATCTCCTCCATCAGCAGCAGCGTATTCATCATCCTTAATTGGAAGGACAGTAATATAATCAGCTCTAGTTTCTGTATCTGCGGCTCCATTAACAGCTAATGAAACAGAGTAAGTGCCTGCCGCTGTATATGTATGTGTTGGATTCTCTAAAGTTGAAGCATTTCCATCTCCAAAATCCCATGCAAAATCTCCATTTGCCAAAGTTGAGTGATCTTCGAATTGAATTTCTTTACCTACATAAGCCACTCTCTGCTCTGTGTGAAAGTCTGCATTAGTCTCCGTTGCAAAAACTCTGGAAGTAAACAGACCTCTACCAAAAGTTGAGACAGTTACAAGTTGATCACTGGATCTATATTGTAACATTGTAGATTTCACATTTGCGAGACCTTCATTAGTAGGTTCCCAATTAGGGTCCCCCGATGAAATATCATCGCTTGACCATACCCCAAGCTCAGTTGCAAGTAAAACCTGATTTGTATTCGCTGGATTAAACAGTGCCCAGTTGACAGGAATATCAGGCAAAGTGCTTTGAAGACTTGTCCATGAAGCACCTCCATCAGAAGTGTACCATACTGACTCCACGCCGTAGTTACTAAAAGTAACCATTAGTTCATCATCAGAATCACCAATAGCTACACTTGAAACTGTAGAACCTCCAGGAAAACCACTTCCTGAAATATCTGTTGCCTGCGCATTTCCGGCAGCATCTGTAATCTTAAATACACCACTAGAACTATTTCCAATAAATAACACATCATCTGTATAAGGTGATACCGTTAATGCTGTGGCTGTTCCTGAAAAACCCGAAGGTTGCTGATTTTGAACAGAAACCGAACCAGCTCCTGCAGAACTTATCCCGGTGTAGGCATTATATGAACCCGCATTACTTGCAGCATATAGCACATTGGCATCATCGTCATAATCTGCTGGGTTGATGAAAAGTCCATCACTTTCTCCAGCGAATTCTTCAAAAGATAATCCTCCGTCAATCGATAGAGAGTAATCATTTCTAATATAACTGGAAATTTGAAGCTCTGGCTCGTTCTGATCTATGAAAACATATGCACCATCTCCACCAGTTGCCTCTCTAGTGTTATTCACTCCATACGAAGTAAACCTTTGAGTACCATTATCCTGTGCTCCTGCTAAGAATACGTTAGAATGCACTTGGTTCTGAGCTGCACAAGAGTAAAACAAGGCTGTAACATAGTCTTTATTTCTATCTTCAAATTCTGGCAACCCATCACCATTAAGATCTATACCATAAGAAACACCTCCATCACTGCCAAATAGCGCTTCATCAGGATAACCTGGTCTATATGCAACACTATGTTGGTCTGCATGTACATATTCTCCACAATCTACACCAGTCCAGTAAGAAACAGGTTCCCAAGTGGTTCCTCCATCTTTACTTCTGTGAAGGTCAATACCTCCAACAATTACAGTGTTTGAATTAGTTGGGCTTACCCAAATTGAAAGGTCAAAGAAAGCCTGACCTCTTGTGAAGTGATCCTGACTTTCACCACAACTCTGCTCAAGCATTACAGGAATATTCATTTCTGTCCAGTTGCTTCCACCATCAGTAGTCACATACATCCACTCAACATCCTGACTACCTGATCCTCCGTCTGCTATGGCATATACCACATCTGCATTAGAAGGCGCG
>JANSWY010000134.1 GCA_024743255.1 bacterium
ACCGCTGTGCATCCAACATCCACCCACCATAATAAGTCGCGATATCTTTTTTGAAATCCTTACTAAGGTTATTCAACCTGTGATCTCTTCTAAAAAAGGATTTTTCAAATTTTGCATTTGGTTCAATTAATACAAATTTTAGTTTCCTGTTAAGAGGCCCTTCCGTTGTATACAATACCTTAGCAGACGTTGATTCCTTTAGAATGGCAATTGCCTTAAATTCTCTAAAATCTTGCCCATTTAATTTGACTCCAGTGTGATCCCGATATGACAGTAGCGTATCTCCAGGATTAAGTTTTACAGTTTCTTCCGAGCTAAATTCGATAGGTTCCTTAGTTCGAGGAAACCTCCCGATGAAAGCAACCCTCTCATTGATTTTCCAACTTCTATCAGTGAGTTTGAACTTGTATATCCAATGAATATAATCTCCACAACATGGTACGTGATAAGTTTTAAACCAGGGAATTGTATCACCACTCATTTCAACTATCTGACCTTGAATCCTCATGTCAAATTCCCAACTGTCACCATTGTTCCTCCAAAATTCTGTGTATAAAGTCTTTGCCCAAGATATCCAGAGCGAGGATACAAAATCCGGCAAACCATCTTGGTTGTAATCAATTACACTAATGTTGTTTGGGTTTACCTGAGTGAGACTAGATGAGTCAGTGTAAATACCTTCTTCATCCTCATATGAATACATATAGCTCCCAAGGTTTTCCGGGTTTTTCAAATTACCGAACATCCTGACTTTCTCCAGGCTATCAGTTTCAATTTCAAAGTCAGACCAGCAAAATGGGCTGGTAATAAATGGACTGATTGGACGGACATTGTTTTTATATCTACCACATGGATCGGCCAGCGATAGAGAATCAACAAAATCGTATTGGCTAAACACTGCCTGGCTATTAAGTATGAGGAACAATAACAGTGTTATTTTAATTGAAAATTGAATACTCTTACTTTCGATCATCTTAGATATAGATACTTTGATTTAAATTACACATAATTCGAATCAAAGCTGGAAACACTCATGAGAAACCTTTCGACAATCGTCGTTTGCCTGTTATTTTTTGTCACTACTTATGCCCAAACAACAGAGGATTTAGTGCAACAGGCTCAGTCGGAATTTAACTCTGCACAGTATGACAAAGCGATCAAGACGTACGATAAGCTTGTCAAGAAAGGAGAGAGGCAAGCAGGTTATTCGGGATTAATTCTAAGTCACATTGAAAACGGCTGGAAGCTGGGAATGAATAACGGAGATGGAACAAGTGACTATCAGCAAGCGCTACAATATGGGCAACAACTGATTGCATTAGATTCTAATAATGTAAATAACCTTTTGTTATTTGGTTATTCTTTACAATTCAACAGTGCTTTCGAACATGCTTTGATCCAATATGAAAAAGCCAGGCAAATTGATCCCAATAATGGTTATGTCTATTATCGATTATGGACCATGCAGCCAGCAGATCCCAATATCAGGTTAACCCATGAATATGTGGAAAAGGCATTTGAGCTTAATCCTGATATTTATGAATTGTACATGGAATTGGGCGACTACTATAAGAATATCAATAATCTTGAGAAAGCTTTAGAATTTTATAATAAGTCAATTGAAATTAAACCAACCTGGAAATCATTGTTCTCTGCCGGTTCACTTTATACCTATTCTGGCGATTTAGAGAAGGCTGAGAATTATTTAAATAGGTGCATGGAGCTATTTCCGGATTTTGGTTGGGGTCATATCTCTTTAGCAGGAATCTACCTGGCTAAAGGAGAATCAGATCGAGCTGTATTGGCAATTAATGAAGCATTAAAGGAAAATCCTGCAACTAAGCAGTATTTAGACTACTATAAAACAAACTATCCCCAACTTTCAGAATATGAATTTTATAGTGCGGACTCTGTTGAAGTGGATAAATGGAAAGGGTACCCCAAATATTATGGTAAGGGTGTCGAGTTGGCGCAAGCTCAGGATTATATGAATGCAATTAATTTCTTCTATGCCAGTTACGTAGAATACAAGAAAACAGAATTCCCTGAACAGCAATACTTACAATCAATACAAGCCTGGCTTCTGCATTGCTACAGGAATGTTGCTTTTTATAGAGAAGCAATCGAGAGTGGAAAAATTGCATTGCAGATAGCTATTGAAAATGATTTCATCACGGATCAGGCTTCAATTGTAGCCAACATGGCTGCTATCTATAGTGAATGGGGCGACTATGATCTTTCAAATGATATGCACAAACAAAGTATCCGTTTGCTAAAAATGACACAGAAAGAGGAACTTTTACACATTGCATATCTGAACCTGGGTATTGGCTATCGCAATGGGAAAAGCTATGATAGTGCTGTTTATTATCACGAATTGGCTTTAAATCAGGCATTAGAAATAAATGCAAAAGAGGAAATTCTGGCAAAGAAAGAGCTGGCATGGTCTTATGCTACTAATGGACAATTTAAAAAGGCTGAAAAGCGAATTATAAGTGCATTAAATGACCTTAACCTAAAGGAAAATGAATGGGCCAAAATGGACGTATATATTGCTGCTAGCAATGTGTATCGCTTAATGGGGAAATTTCTATTAGCCAATGAGTATGCATCCAATATCAACGATGATTTTTTTGAAACCTTTGGGACATACAGACCAGAAGTTCTATCATATTTTGAGAACCTGATTCCAATTCAAATGAACCTGGGTGAACGGCAATTTGCGGCTCACAATTTTAAGGTGCTGAACAGTAATTTTCGATACCAGATTAATAACTACTTTCCCGCATTAAGTGACGCAGGCAAGAAAAGGTTTTATGACAGACTTAAGAAACAATATGAAATCTATAACTCTTATACATTTGAAGCAGATGGATTAGATCAATCTGATTTAAATCAATTGTATGAGAACCAACTTCAGTCTAAAGCAATACTTTTTAATACATCTTCTAAGCTACGTAGAACAATCGCATCATCAGATGACGACTCCTTGAAGGAGTTGTTTCAAAATTGGCGTGGGCACAGAGCAAAACTAACCAGACTATGTACTTCGGATCAAACTTCGGCAGACGAGGCTCTTATTAATGAAATTAGTGAAGTTATTGACAGCCTGGAAGTGAAGATGTCTTTGCTTACGAATAATACAATTTCACTAAATGAGCATTTTAAAGTCAAAGATGTACATAAACTATTAAGAAAGGATGAGGCAGCTGTTGAGATACTAAGATTTCGAAAATTTGATTATACAAAAGAAGTGTTCACTGATACGGTATTTTATGCGGCGTTGATTTTGAAGGGATCAGGAGAGGATCAAATTTATCCGGTACTTTTTAAAAATGGGAATGAGTTAGAAGGTGCTGCCTACAGACGTTATAGCAATTCCATAGAATACGGAATCCAGGATAAAGATTCATATAATAAGTACTGGAGACCTATAAAGAATGTACTAGGAGATGTAAGTAAGGTGTACATAGCTTCTGATGGTATCTTTCATAAACTAAGTTTGAGTAGTTTGTACAATGCGGAGGAAGATCAATATTTATTGGATGAAATTGATCTGAGAATAGTGACCAGTACACGAGATATCAAAAAGAAGACTTCTAAGCTACCCAATACAGGAACTGTGCATTTGATTGGGTATCCCAATTTTGATTTATCACAGGAGGAGATGGTAGCACAAATAACAAGGCCAGATTTTGGATTTGACGAAAAATCAAATTTGCAACTTAGAGGAGATTTTGAGTTGACTCAACTACCAGGGACTTATTCTGAGATACAGGAAGTAAGCAATAACCTTAGAAAGTCGAAACTGGAAGTTAAAATTCTGATGGAAAATGATGCACTTGAAGAGAATGTGAAGTCAATTGAAAACCCGGCGATTCTTCATTTAGCTACTCACGGATTTTTTAATAAAAACTCCAATAAGAACACAAATCCTCTATTTAATTCCGGACTCTACTTAGCAGGGGCAGCTGGTGATAAGGGTGCTAATGACATTAATCTGGATGATGGAATTCTAACTGCTTTCGAGGTGATGAACATGTACCTTGATGATACATATCTTGTCGTTTTATCAGCTTGCGAAACCGGTCTGGGAGAGGTGCAAAATGGAGAGGGCGTATTTGGACTACAGAGAGCATTTCTAATCGCAGGAGCAGAATCGGTAGTGATGAGTTACTGGAAGGTGAATGACCAGACTACCATGCTATTAATGGAAGCATTTTACGAAGAATTGGTCAAAACCAGAGATAAGCATCAAGCATTTGTTCAAGCTCAATTAAAAGTAAAAGCACAGTATCCTTCTCCGAAATATTGGGGAGCTTTTAGCATTATAGGGAAATAACTATATTTAATTGTATTACTATTCGAAATCTAAATAAACTATTTATTTATCAACATTTAAATCTTATGAAAACCAAAATCACAATTCTATTCTGTCTTGTATTAAGTTACTATTCAAATGGTCAGATTACTGAACAAAATGGACTTCCAACAGGTATGACGATTCAAAACCCAACCAATTCTTCTAACAGTTATTATAATGTTGACCTCACTGTAAATTCAGATAACGGTAGAGCAGCAGGAGGATTATCTATAGGTCTTGATGGAGATGTTCACCAAAGGTACTGGTTGTACCATTCTTACTACGACAACAATCAATTTGTGGGTAAATTCCACATTAATTATGGTACCAATAAGTTTTTTACGATTCAATCAAATGGAAATATAGGGGTAGGTACTACAAACCCTTCGTCAAAGTTTGCAGTAGAGCATGGAGACTTTCATTTGGGTAAGGAGACCTCAAGCAATGGTCAAAGAAGATATGCCCGGATATATGGCTATGATGCAAATGCACAATTCTATGGTACAATACACTCTAATTGGGAGGACTTGAGAAGAACGTTTGATATATATACAAGTAGCACTACTCAACAATTGAAGATCGATGCATCCGCAAATGCATCAGGCAGAATTGTGTTGTTACCTGGAAGCTCAGCGGGTGTTGGCATTGGTACCATATCAACGGGAAGCCATAAATTAGCAGTTGAAGGATCGATTGGCGCAAGAGAAGTGAAAGTAGAGGCAAACGGTTGGTCCGACTTTGTATTCTTAGATGATTATGAATTACCTTCCCTGAAAGAAGTGGAATCATATATTGAAGAAGAAGGGCACCTCCCGAATATTCCAAAGGAAGAAGAGATTTTAGAGAATGGAATTAACTTAGGAGAAATGGACTCTAAATTATTACAAAAGATAGAAGAGTTGACATTGTATCTGATTGAACAAAATAAACAACTGGAAGTGGCTAATGCCCAAATTAGGAAGCTGACTTCAGAAGTGGAGGTATTAAAACAGAAGTGATACTTCACTTTTTTATCATTTAAGCGAGACTACTAGTAGTCTCGTTTTTTTTTATGATACTTTTTTGATGGTTAATTCAAGAAATGTTATTCCATTCTTAATCATAAATCCCCACTAATCAGAACGACACCACCTTTCAATCGTATTTTCCGTTTCTTTGAGTTGAATTTGAAATAGAAGAAATGAAATTATTAACAACAACATTGCTACTAACCATATTAATCGGGGCTGTTTCTGCTCAGGATGCTACAATTATGAAGTATGATCTTGATCTAACCCAAAACCTCGATACTCTCTTTGTTACTTTAAATGTTGATGGAAAATTGGCGGAGGAGAATTCAGTTTTCCAGTTTGCAGCTACTGCTCCGGGTACTTATCAAACTATGAATATAGGACGGTACATCAGCGATTTCAAGGCTTTTGACAAAAAGGGAAAAGAGATTCTGGTTTCCAATCCATCTGTCAACCAATACAAGCTGAGCAAAACGAAGAAGGTTAAAACCATCACGTATAAGGTAGCTGAAACATTTGATACCCAGGTGTCTGAGTATCCAATTTACCTGATGTGTGGTTCTTCTCTGGAAGAAGATCATGCGTTATTAAATGCACATACCTTTATGGGGTACTTTGAAGGCTTGCAAAAAGCACCGATTTCACTATCAATAAAACATGACCAGGCGTGGAAATCAGGAAGTGCGTTGAAATTTGTGGACGGTGCTTTTCAAGCGAACGATTTTGATCACGCTGTAGATTCGCCAATACTTTTAGGAAATCTCACAACAGCGGATACAACTGTTTCGGGTACTAAAATTGAGATTTACACCTACAGCCAGAATGACAAATTGAATTCGAGCTTGTTACTTTCTGAGATGTCTGCCATGCTGGATGCTGCAAGCAAGTTTTTGGTGAAATTACCTGTAGACAACTATACGTTCTTATATCATTTTGAACCTAACCAACCAGGAACAACGGGAGCCTGGGAACATTCCTACAGTTCAGAGTATGTATTAAATGAAAATGATCCAACGCCTGAGTACCTATCCAGAGTAACCGATATTGCTTCACATGAATTTTTTCATATTGTAACGCCTCTTAATATTCACAGTGAGATTATAGAGTCATTCAATTTTGTTTCTCCAACACCATCAGTTCATCTATGGATGTATGAGGGAGTTACTGAGTGGGCATCAAATATTCTGTTATATAGGGGAGAAGTCATTGATTTGGAAAGTTACCTTGCCAATGCAGTAGCCAGAAAAATTGTAGTTGATGAAAATTACTTTGATACCTCATGGAGTTTAAAAAAGCTGGCTGATGAATCGTTTAACGGAGGAGAAGGAGCCAGGCAATATGGTAATATCTACTTCAGAGGTTCATTGGTTGCGGGATTGCTGGATATAAAGCTTCTGGAATTGTCTGAAGGAGAAATGGGCTTAAGAGAATTGATGCTAAAACTTGTGGATGAATACGGTAAAGGTAAACCAGTGTCCGAAGAAACTTTCTTCGATGATATTGTAGCCATGACTTATCCTGAAATTCGTACTTTCTTTGACAAATACGTATTAAGCAACGACCCACTGCCACATCAGGAGTATCTGAAGAAGATAGGGCTTCAAGTTTCTGGAGAGGGAAATAATATCAGAGTTACAAAAATGAAAAAAACCAACGCTGATCAGGATAAACTATTTGAAGCCTGGAGCAAGAACAAAACCCTTTAAAAACTAAAAGCCGTTTCGAGTCAACGAAACGGCTTTATCTTCTTCATAATATAACCACTACAATTGATTATTTCTTAGCAACCAATTTTACATCCAATTTGAATTCGTTGCTCAAAACAACGTTTTCAACAGACCATCCATACATAACCTTATGTACAGTTCTGTCAACTTTCATAGTTGCATTAAATTCTACCTGGTCACCTGATGCTGATTTTGTAGCATCAAATGTAATCTCATTACTGATACCTCTAATTGTGATATCTGCTGTTACATTGTAAGTGTTGCCTTTCTTAGTTGCACTTTTAATAACAAGCTTTGATTCACCATACTTCTCAACATTGAAGAAGTCTTCATTTTTAAGGTGCCCAACAAGTTTTCCGTTCTTCTCAGTATCTTCAATATCACCGCATGAAATTGAAGTCATATCGATTACAAATTCGCCTCCTGTGAGTTCATCTCCTTCCATAACGATGCTGCCAGACTTAACTTTGATATTACCCCAGTGCTCGTAAGATTTAGCCACATGATAACCTGTCCACTTAACATCACTTTCATCTGAGTTTACCTGATAAGTCTCTGCTACTGGTTTTAGATTAAATGATACCAAAATTGCAGATATCATGATGATCGCAAAAAATGGTTTGAATAATTTCATAATAAAGATTTTTGATTTGCTTTATAAAATGTGCTTCGTCGTAAATATAGGTAAATGTAGATACACTAGATGTTCCAACAAAGACTTAATATTTCAAATATTTTAAGTTAAGATATAACTGTCTGATCACGAAAATGTTATGCTAACTTGAAAGTTAGATATGGTACTTTCTTGGTTAAGCAGTCAACAGACTTTGCTATACGATCAGAGTCTCATGCTACATGGTCAGCAATCATTTCTATACGGTCAGGGCTCCTTGCTACATGGTCAGCAATCATTTTTATACGGTCAGAGGTCTTCGCTAAGCAGCCAGCAGCCTTTGCTATACTGTCAGCGGCTTTTGCTAAGGAATCAGCAGCCATTTCTATGCGGTCAGAGGTCTTTGCTAAGCAGTCAGTAGTCTTTGATTTCTACAGTTAGCACTCACACATATACTAATAATATTCTCGGGTTAACGTGGGGAATTACTTTGGAGCCAAGTAATTTGTTTGTGTTTTTTTGAAAAAGAGAAGTCAGCCCCTTCATACCAACGTCCTACCGAAAAATACTAGTGACTGACTTTAACCAAATAACACTTTAATTTGAAACTCCTGCTGCTCTGTATTCAATTCTAGCCAAGCAAACCAGAACAACAGTCCTACAAAGGAATCATAAATTTTCTCATTTCCAAATTAATAAGGGTTGACAAAAGGGTGACAAGTAGTGAAAAAGACAAACCGGGCATTGAATTTAGTAAGAATACAATATTGGGATAATTCTGTGATACTTTCTTCTTTTCTTAGAGAAATTAAAATAATTAGTTATGTCTAAAATGTTAGTTTTTCTTAGTTTAATCCTAGTTTTTGAACCGGGTTTTGCTCAAGGAGATAAGAAAGTTTTAGTAGAATTATTCACATCTCAAGGGTGCTCAAGCTGTCCAAGTGCTGATATGCTTTTGAAGGAAATAGTAGAATTGGGGGATGACAAGGTTGTAGTTCTGTCCTACCATGTAGACTATTGGAATAGACTCGGCTGGAAAGATCCATTCAGTATAACGGAAAGTACGCAGCGACAGTATGCATACGCTCAAATTTTTCGAAATACTACAGTTTATACTCCCCAAGCGGTCGTGAATGGAGAAGTAGAGTTTGTTGGATCTGACAGTTACAAGATGAACACCAGTATTAGTGATGCTAAGAAATCCTCAAAATTGGAAACCTTAAAAATAGAAGCGAATAGAGAAGGGAGGGAAGTATTAGTTTCAGTTGATATTCAAAATGGTGCTGAAACAACAATACTATTAGTTCAACGTGAGGCAAAAACGCAGGTAAACCGCGGTGAAAATGGAGGACGAACATTAAACCATGTGAATGTGGTAAGGTCAGTAAGTGAAATTGATATTGAAAATTCTAATTCTACAAAAATTCAAATTCCGAAAGATGTTAAAGGAGATCTGGCAATAGTTGCATTCCAGGAGAATAATGCTGGAAAATTATTGAGCTTAGGAGAGGTAGATTTGCAGTAATCAATGTGAATCTAATCATTGGTTGTCTAAATTTGACACATGCTTAAGGATGGTATAAGTCAGCCACTGAAAAGAAGTAGGTTTCGAAGGAAATTAGGGAAAGCTTATTATTCCTTCAAACGAAACTTGAAATGGCTAGCCCAGAATAGAAGTTTTGCCAAAAATCTAAGTAAACAAAATCTACAATACCTTGTAAAGGAACATCAATCCTTTTTGTTGCGACCATTGAAGGATGTTGATATGCAACTTCAACACAACAAAGTGACTAACCTTCGATTAGCTTCCCAGAAAATCAATCAACTGATTATTAAACCTGGGGAAGTATTTTCGTTTTGGTACCTGGTAGGAAAACCAACTTCCCAAAAAGGATACCTACCTGGACTGGTATTAAACCAGGGCAATATTGAAAGTGGAGTAGGGGGAGGTTTATGCCAAATGGGAAATTTATTGTTTTGGATGGCCATTCATAGCCCTTTGACTGTCACGGAAAGATACCGTCATGGATTTGATGTGTTTCCAGATGTAAACCGTAAAGTACCTTTCGGAGCTGGAGCTACATTGGCCTATAACTATATCGATCTTCAGATTAAGAATAACACTCAACAGGATTTCCAGATAAAACTAGTTCTATCAGATGAATATCTTCATGGTGAGATCAGATCAAATCTTCCGGTCACAGACTCGTATCAAATAAAAGAAGCCGATCATAGAATAGTACATCAGGTTTGGGGAGGTTATACCAGGCATAATAGAATTGTCAGAACTGTTACAAACGAGAACGGAGAGTCTAGAGAGGAACAGCTTTTGGAGAATCATGCTGTTATGATGTATGAGCCGCTTTTGGAGGGGTGATTGTCGGTTGACAGTTGTCAGTTAACAGTTTTGTGTATTTTTTGATTATTGTTTTCCCCTTTAGGGGTCAGTGTGGTAGATGAGCGGGTTTCGAGTTATGGGTTCCGGCTTAGTTTTTGCGTTCAATGCTTGTTTAGGCTTTAGGATTTCGAAATTAGAATTTCTTATTTGCCGTAAGGTACTTCGGTCTTATTTCGTTTGGGTTTTTCCAATCTGTGTGCTCGAGATACAGGTCTTCATCTTCGTTGAGCTTTAGTTCTTTTAGGTATGATTGCCATTCGTTTTCCAGTACCAGGTAGTAATAAGTTGATAGCTGTTTTGCTGTTGATTTTGTGTAGTGTTCAAAGAGCTGGGGGAAAGGTAAGTATGCTACTCTTAACAGTTTGCCTTCTGCGATTTCATATTCAGGAACCCAGGACATGGCGTCAATTGAGAGCTTGTAATCCAGGTAATCAGCAAGTCCCTTGTGTGCTATGATTAGTTCGGGGTTTTCTGTTAAGTTCGATTTTACTTTTGCACTTATTTGATCATACCTGGCATATGGTGGGTCTTGAAGTTTTGGGTTATAACTGGAATAGCTAAAGAAGGAGGCAATTACGAGTAAAACCATAATTCCCCAGTTCCATTTCCCAAAATCAATTACCTGACACAATATCAATGGAAGAAACAAAGCACCAACATGATAAAACCGATAAGGTGCTCCTGCTAAATCCACTTTGTAAAATGGAAACCAAAGTACCAGGATTAATACGGCAGATATCAATATTGTGGGCTGCTGAGTGTCGGTTAAGATGTTGAAACCAATTTTTATAAATAGAAGAAGCACAGTTATTGCTAAGACTATTAACTCCGCTCGCCACCACCAATTGACTCTCTCTGGTCCCAAAGTCATTATCAGTTTATAAGGAGCCACATTATAGGAATTTCCCAATAGACCACTTAAACGTTCCAGATCATTAATATTCAGTAAGCCTGGGAAAAGTTGCAATCCCAAAACACAAACTATCAGAATCACTGCTGTTCCGACCAAATACTTAATCGAAACCCTTTGATATAAATACCATGATAGTACAACTAAGACATTCAGAATTGCAGTCATTCTGTGCCCAAAGAATCCTGCGATAATAAATAGGAGAATAAGGAACCTTTGCTTGTTCTTGAGCGCTGACATAAGATTGATGAGAATAATTACACCCAATAAATTCTTTGGCCACTGAGCCACAAAATAAGTTAACTCCGGACTGAATATTGCTAAAACAAATGCCAGGAATGCCGCCTCTTTTCTTTTTGTGATAGAGTAAATAAACCAATAACAACTCCAGGCAAACAAGAGAACTAACAGAACATTAGCAGCCTTCA
>JANSWY010000052.1 GCA_024743255.1 bacterium
CAATAAGCCGCACAGGGATCCTTTTGTTGATTTTAAAGAAATATTTGGAACCCGACTTGCTGAAGCGAATCAATTCTATCACAAGCTTCAGGAAAAAGTTACCAACGAGGATCATAAAAACATTCAAAGGCAGGCATTTGCCGGTATGATGTGGAGCAAGCAATTTTACTACTACAATGTAAGAAAATGGCTCCATGGAGATGAAGGTAAGCATGCTCCGCCTGAAATAAGAAAAAAAGGAAGAAACTCAGGTTGGCAAAACCTCTTTAATCATGACATACTAAGTATGCCTGATAAATGGGAGTACCCGTGGTATGCCGCTTGGGATTTAGCATTTCACTGCATCCCTCTTGCCAGGATAGATCCAGATTTTGCGAAAGAGCAATTGATTCTTTTGCTTAAGGACAGATATATGCATCCAAATGGTCAAATTCCTGCATATGAGTGGAATTTTAGTGATGTAAATCCGCCAGTTCATGCATGGGCTGTTCTGCGTGTATTCAAAATGGATGAAGCCGAAAACGGCGAAGGTGACTATGAATTCCTTCAGAAAGCGTTTCATAAACTCATGATGAATTTTACCTGGTGGGTAAACAGAAAGGATACCGATGGGAATAATGTATTTGAGGGAGGCTTCCTTGGCTTGGATAACATCGGAATCTTTGATAGAAATCATCAGATCATTGAGCACGCCAGACTTGAACAAGCTGATAGTACAAGTTGGATGGCAATGTTCTCACTAAATATGTTGAGAATCGCGCTTGATTTATCAGCCAAATTTCCAGTTTATCAGGATACAGCAACCAAATTCTTTGAGCACTTCCTATATATCGCTGGCGCAATGAATGATATCGGAGACACTCATGTTGACCTTTGGGATGATGAGGATAGTTTCTATTACGATGTGATGCATAGACCTGATAAGGAAAATCAAGTTCTTAAAGTAAGGTCCATGGTTGGGTTGATTCCATTATTTGCTATTGAAATATTGGTAGACGAGACCTACAAAAAGCTACCCGAGTTTCAGGAAAAACTGGAGTTCTTCTTACAGGAAAGACCAAAACTTGCAAACCTGGTGGCCAGATGGCAAAACCCTGGAGAAAGTGGCAGAAGGTTACTTTCAATTCTTAGAGGACATAGGATGAAAAAAATCCTCAACAGAATGCTGGACCCTGAAGAGTTTCTATCCGATTATGGTATACGGGCACTTTCCAAATACTATGAGAAGAATCCATATCAGGTTCAAATAAATGGGGATTTACTTTCAATTGAATATTTACCAGGAGAATCTGATTCCTCAATGTTTGGTGGAAATTCCAATTGGAGAGGGCCAATTTGGTTCCCTATGAACTATTTGATTATTGAATCACTAGTGAAATTTTTTCATTATTATGGAGAAGATTTTAAAGTAGAGTATCCAACAAACAGCGGAGAGTATGTTCATTTGAAAGAACTTGCTCATAAATTAACTGAAAGACTTCTTAAGATATTCAGTAAAGATCAATTAGGTCATAGGGCAGTAAATGGAGGTAAGCTAAAACATCAGAATGACCCTCATTTCAAAGATCATGTATTATTCTATGAATATTTTCACGGTGATCACGGTGAAGGCCTTGGTGCATCTCACCAAACTGGCTGGACTGGTCTGATTGCAGAATTGATTCATGAATTCTATAATTATCCTGCTTACTTGGAAAACTCTAGTCACTAGGTTAAGTAGATAACAGCTTAATATTCTAATGGATTAGTGGCATTCATATTTTTTAATGAAATTGCGCGAGGTTCATTTACCGAAGGATAACTAAACATACTTATGAGGGGCTTTGCATTAACACTATTTTTATTCATCTTCTTTAACCCCACTTTCTCCCAATCACAAGAAAGACCGAAACTGATTGTAGGAATTGTGGTAGACCAAATGAGAATTGATTATCTCTACAGGTATGAAGATAAGTTTGGAGATGATGGATTCAAACGTTTAATGAATGATGGCTTCTATTCGGTGAATACTCACTACAATTACACCCCAACTAATACTGGTCCAGGTCACGCATCTATCTTTAGTGGCACCACGCCCGCTAATCACGGAATCATTGGAAATGAATGGTATTCAAAGGAATTAAGCAAAGAAATAAATTGTGTTGGTGACAGTACTGTTAAATCAGTTGGTACTGAAAATAATTCCGGGATGTATTCTCCCAAAAACCTGATCGTAACAAATCTGGCTGATGAAATCAGACTACAAACTCAGAAAAGAGGAAAGGTCATTGGTCTATCCATAAAAAATAGAGGAGCAATTCTTCCTTCGGGCCATATGCCTAATGGAGCATACTGGTACGATTGGGAAACTGGAAATTTCGTAACAAGCGAATATTACAGAGACGAATTACCTAAATGGGTGAAAAAATACAACGACAAGGGTAATGTTAAAAAGTACTTAAGCCAAACCTGGAATACATTACTACCAATTGAAGAATACACCGCAAGCGGACCTGATGATTCTCCTTATGAAGGTAGAATTGATAAGGAACTAGCACCTATATTCCCTTATGACCTAAAAGCATTACAAGAAAAGTCCGGGCATTATGGATTACTCCCTTCCACCCCTTGGGGCAATACTGTTATCCGCGAACTAGCTGAGGAAGCGATTAAGTCAGAGGAACTTGGAGCAGATAAGGAAATTGACTTACTAACAATCAGCTTTTCGGCTCCTGACTATATTGGACATAGATTTGGGACGAATGCCGTAGAGTTACAGGATTGTTACTTAAGACTTGATCTGGAGTTGGCCCAACTACTCAAAACACTGGATGAAGAGGTTGGAAAGGGAGAATACACCGTTTTTCTGACTGCTGATCATGCAGTAGCAGAAGTCCCACAATATCTGATGGATAACAATGCTCCTGCAGGATATATACAGGCTTCTCCAATAAAATTCACAGTAGGCAAATACGCAAATGACAAATATGGAGAAGGTGAATGGTTCCTAAATACTGGAAGTAATCAAATATTCCTTAACAGAGAATTAATAAAAAAGAAAGGGCTGTCTCTTCAGGAATTCCAACAAGATATAGCAGATTTGTTAATGACATTTGACGGAATCAAAGCTGCATTCACTGCAACTGATTTGATGAAAAACAACTACACCGAAGGTATTAGAAGAAAACTGCAGAAGGGATATAACCCGCAGAGATCTGGCGATGTGTTTGTAGTGTTTGAATCAGGATGGTTTCCTACAAGATGGGGAGGAACTGGAACCAATCATGGTTCTGGATATAATTATGACACGCATGTTCCACTCTTAATCTATGGAAAAGGAATCAAAGCTCAGAAATCTGCCAAATATCACGAAATAACCGACATCATACCCAGCCTATGTTTGAAGTACGAAATTAAACTACCTAGTGCTTCCGACGGAAAACCAATTTTAGAACTATTTGATTAAATCTGGTATGAGTAAAAATATTGGACTGCTATTCGATATGGATGGCGTGATTGTGGATAATCACAATTATCATCTTGAGGCATGGATTCAGTTTTTTGAGAAACATGGAAAGTCCATCACGGAAGATGAATACAAAAAGAATGTTAATGGGAAAACCTTAAAGAGAATTGTTAAGGAATTCTTTGACGACAGCATTTCTGATGAGCAAGCGCAAAAGTTTGGTGAAGAAAAAGAGGCTCTTTACAGAGAGATTTATGGATCTGATTTAGCTCCAGTTGAAGGGCTATTAGATTTCATGGATAATGTCCGAACTGCTGGAATTAAAATGGCTGTAGGAACATCCGCTCCAATTGAAAATGTAGAATTTACCATTGATGGCTTAAATATTAGAAACTACTTTGATGGTATCATTTATGATAAACATGTTTCGAAAGGCAAGCCCGATCCGGAAGTCTATCAACTATGTGCAAAAGCAGTCGGGTTGCCCAATGATCAGTGCATTGTTTTTGAAGACGCTCTGCTAGGAATTGAAGCAGGAAAGAACGCTGGTTCCAAAGTAATTGGCCTGATAACGACCCATTCAGAAGAAGAATTGACCAATACTGATCTTAATATCAACAATTTTAAAGATATTTCCGTTGATGATTTGAAAGCATTAATTGGAAAATAATAAATGAGATTACTTTTTGTCTTTATTCTTCTATCCTCCTCTGTTTTTGGACAGGATATAAAAATTGCGAAACTGAAATATGATGGTGGCGGAGATTGGTATTCCAACAAAACCGCTTTACCAAACCTAATCAAGTTTTGTAACCGCAACATAAAGACCAATATTGATCGAAGCGAAGAAGTTGTTGAGGTAGGAAGCATTGAACTCTTTTTATACCCCTATGTCTACATGACCGGCCATGGTAATGTCTCTTTTAGTAACTCTGATGCTGAAAATTTAAGAAACTACCTTATTTCTGGCGGTTTTCTACACATAGATGATAACTATGGGTTAGATCAATTTATTAGACTGGAAATGAAAAAGGTCTTCCCAGATTTAGAATTTGTTGAATTGCCTTATAGCCACGAAATCTATCACCAGAAATATGATTTCCAGGAAGGTCCACCAAAAATCCATCAACATGATGGTAAACCAGCACAAGGGTTTGGAATAATCTATGAAGGTAGACTTGTCTGTTACTATTCCTATGAAAGCGATTTAGGAAATGGATGGGAAGATCAATCAATCTACAACGATCCTGAGGAAGTCAGACAAAAAGCATTGAAAATGGGAGCCAATATCATTTCCTATGCTTTTACCAGTGACTAATCACGCTAAAAAGATGCTACCTTCATAAACGGAGATTGATTCTCTTCATCGTTTACAATAGGAATGGCTTCTCTTTCCAATTCTGTTTTGAAGAAGCTTACTAATTCCAGCAACATTTGTGATTGTGCCGTTAACTCCTCAGCACTAGCTGCCATTTCTTCAGAATTAGCTGCGTTGGATTGTATCACTTCGTTCAATTCCTGTACAGCACCGTTAATTTGATTAGTTCCATTTTTCTGCTCCAGGCTAGAATTAGATATTTCATTAATCAGTTTCAATATTTCCTCGTATGTCTCATTCATTGCATTCAATTTACCAAATGCCTCATCTCCTATCGCAACTCCACTAGCAGATTCCTCATCAATCTCTTTTGCCGCATCCTGACTTCTTTCTGCAAGCCTTCTAATTTCAGCAGCTACTACTGAGAAACCTTTGCCGTGTTCTCCGGCTCTGGCAGCTTCAACCGCTGCATTTAACGCTAATAAATTCGTTTGTCGGCTAATCTCCCCTATCACTGAAATTTTGCTAACAATCCTCTTCATCGACTCTAATGCTAATTTGATTGAAGTTGTTGTATCCTTAAGTAAAACACTTGAGTCCTTGGTAGCCTGTGAAGTTTTTACTGAATTCATCGATGTACTTTCTATTGTGGCTGTCATTTCCTCCATCGTAGAAGATACCTCCTGAGCTGAACTTGCCTGCTGAGAAGCACCGTCAGAAACTTGCATCGATATTCCACTTAATTCAGTACTTGCTCTAGAAAGTTGCGTTGCAGAAGATTTGGCATTGACAATAACATCTTTCAACACCGTAGACATTTTATGTATTGCTCCTAATAACCCTTTGGAATCTGTGGCACTATTTACATCAAATGTTAAATCTCCCTCTGCAATTCTCATTGCTCTCTTCAATACATCTCTCGGTTCTCCACCCATTACTTCAACCAGATCTTTGATGACAAAATAGGTAACCGTAATAGAAATCAAACAGATTAATACTGAAAACACTATGGAACCAATCAGGACCAAATATGCATATTGCATTTTACTTTTAGCCTGAGATTTGAGAGAAGTACTAATATAATCCTCCACACCTTTCAATAGGTTTATTTTCTTGGTGATGGTATCGAACCAGTATTTAGAATCAACACCAAAGTCTCCAGAAGCTTGTTTTTGGTGTGCAATATTGCGCATTCTATTCACCTCCTCAACCGCATTATTTTTAAGACTCTTTCTGTAATAATCAATCGTTGGCTCATCCGCTACTGAGATAAAAACGTCTAAATAAGAATCCTGTGCAACAACCAGCTCAACGAACTTCTTATACATTCCATCACCAAATGAATTTGCGGCAAAAGTATTGCTTAACACTGCTCTCTCTATTCCAGCCCTTTCTTTTCCCTTCATGAAATTAGAATAGGATGTAATTCCAGCCACAAGCGAAGCATCTGAACTTACTTTAGTAAGCCCGGCAACTATATCTAGTAGCTCAGTATTAATAGAGGTATAGTATCCCAATGCCTCTTTCAAGGGCATATCTTGCCGAGATACACTAGCTCTAACATTGTTTAATTTCTTCAATATTGATTGTACATTGATTAATCTTGAATTGATTCCTCCCTGTACGGATTGTGTCATAATAAACTCCGAAGAAGTATTAAAAGGATCCAATCTCTGATCTGTAAGCTTCCGTTGAGCTCTAAGTTCTGAATTAAACCTGACTCCTTTGCTTCCAAGGAAACCGGCTGTATTACCTCTCTCCTTTTGAATTTCATGGACCAAAGACCCAATTACTTCACTAAACTCAATGTACTGCTGAAGCGACCGCATCTCTGAATGACGCTCCTTGTTTGATTTGAATAAGATGATTGAGAACAGAATAAGCCCGAAAATTGGCACTAATGTTATGATTAAAAGTTTACTACGAAACTTTAATCGATTGATTAGTTTTCTCATTACTTAGAATTAGTTCCCACAAAGTTTGATCAAGTAACTTCAAACTGACCTTCTGTGTTAATGTGTAGAAGATACTCATTTAATGGGATGAATAAAAGTCAAATTCGTTGGGATAAACATTTAGAGGGTTGAAACATTAAATAAGCCTCATGAAAGCATCTAATATTTCAAGGCGATAGTATCACATATGAACATCATATCTCCACAATGTGCATTGAACACGATAGCATTATTTTGATCAGGAAAAATGTTTTTAAGAAATCCTTTCTCATAATCAGACCATTTGCCCTTTGTTGGGGGATCTCCGCAAGTTTTAATCAGCAATAAAGTATATCGTTCCACCTGACAAAATAAACCTCCGGACTTGCCAACTCCCCATTGAAACTTCTTTACGCTATCATTGCCTGAAACAGCCAAACTATCAGCCTGATAAATATTTTTTTGGATAAAATTGGTCAATGTGTCAAATGCTGCGTTTGCTGTAGCCGTATCTCCGTAATCAAATGCAAATGCTAGAAACAATTCATGATATGAAGGGTCAAAAGATTTGGTTTTGCGCTTATCGGAAAAAGCAATTATCTGTTCTAAATTTTCACCAAATATTTCCAATGGATAGATAGGTAAATTCCTTCTATTCTCTGCCAAATTGTAATGATGCTCCCTCACATTTTCAGAACCGACAATGTCTTTGGAAAAACCTTTCAGTGCCGAAATGGGATCTAAAGATATTTGTGTGAACTTTTTATCACCAACATTCACAGAATCCCTATAAAACTGTTCAATTCGAGCTTCCGCGGTTCTTACCTGTTGATTGCAGCCACATAGCAATAATGAAATAATAAGGGTATTAATGTATATTTTGATCACCACAAAAGTTGATGTTTGTTGTATGAGATACTATTGATCTAAACATAATCAAAAAAACCGGAACCCTACTGGATCCCGGTCATCATCACCTCACAAAAGTCGCATTGATCGACTATAGTCTTAAATTTCTTATCCCCTTCTTCTATGTCCTCTCGGATTGATTTCGATAGTTTCAGTAACACCATCTGTAGTTACATCCACAAGATTATCACACGTACCATCTCCAAAATCCATTGTGATTGTACTTTCTCCAGTGATTACCTTAGTTCCAGACACTGGAATGAACCCCTGATTTCTGCATGATCTCATGAAAGTCAGTGCTTCGGTGATTTCTGCAGTATATGATACTCCATCTCTTCTTGAGCCAGACGCTGTTCCTTCCAAAGTCACATAATCATCTTGTGGGTTTTCACTTCTGTACCATGTTCTGATATGATCAACATCTCTTGTAATTGTAGTACCATCTGCAAAAGTTAGCTGTCCACCTGTGATAGTAATTTGGAACTTAGGTGCATCTTCAGAGCTTCCTGTAATGTTCTCAATTCTTCTTGTTCCTTCAACTTTAATATCATCCAAATAGAAGTCCTCAAAAGTCACTTCCCTATAAGCACCAATCTCATATCTTGGGCTATTGTAAGAAACGAGTATTTTACCATGTCTCACTCTACCTGATGGGTTTGAACATCCTGAAAGGCTATCGTAAACAATTTCAATTGTCTGATTTACCGTATCGTGAGTTACCTCAGCACATTCAAGAACATCCCTTCTGTTGAATCTTCCTTGAGAAAGTGCAGCCACATCTTCCATTCCAGCCTCAGTAATGTCATCAATGTCTTCATATGAAGCATCTACTGACTCCTCTGTATCAAGATCCGCAACCGATAGAGCTGCTTCGATGCTGGTTTCAGTACCTGCTTCATCTTGACATGACATAAACGTGATTGTGAGGATGCTGACAAGTGCTAATGTAATTCTCTTCATTGTTATAAGTTTTTTAGTTAGTATCATTTTTGTTAACCATTTGCACCCTTAGATGTGATAGGGTATCAATGGTTTAATGATGGTTTAAAAAAAATTACAGAAAAAAACCACAATCACACACAAACAACTGATTTACAGTTACTTATAAATGGAGATATTTTTCAATAATTTCATTCTATTGAAAAAATCAAAGGAATTACCTAATCCCAATTCGTCTACCATCTCCAATTATCACCCACAATCTCCATTCATTGATCTCTGGTTGGTCTAAGGTCGGTTTTAGATTAGATTGCCGTCCTGTTCAATGATTAATCATATCTCATGAAGAAAATTTACTTATTGCTATTCATGTTTGGACTTTTGTCCTCCAATACAACTTTCTCTCAAAAACTTGATATGGATCTACTGAAAGGCATGAAGCCCAGAAGTATTGGTCCCGCAGGAATGAGTGGAAGGGTGACCTCTATTGATGTAGTACTAAGCAACCCAGACATCATCTATGCTGGGACAGCTTCAGGTGGACTTTGGAAATCCACTAGTGGAGGAATTAAATGGGAGCCAATTTTTGATAATGAAAAAACAGCATCAATAGGTGCAGTTGCTGTTCAACAATCCAACCCATCCGTAATCTGGGTAGGTACAGGAGAAGGGAACCCAAGGAATAGTTTGAATGGTGGCTATGGAGTTTACAAAAGTCTTGATGGCGGTAAGAACTGGAAATCGATGGGGCTTGAAGAAACCAGACACATTCACCGTGTAATCATTGATCCAACTGATCCAAATACCGTTTATGTAGGAGCCATTGGTTCACCTTGGGGAGAACATTCTCAAAGAGGAGTTTATAAAACTACTGATGGCGGTGAAACCTGGAAGAAAATTCTATTTGTAGATAACAAAACCGGGGTTGCTGATCTCGTAATTGATCCTAAAAACCCAAATAAACTAATTGCTGCTATGTGGCAGCACAGAAGACAGCCATGGACATTTAAATCAGGTGGACCAGGTTCTGGATTATATATCACTCATGATGGGGGTAAAACATGGGAAGAAAGAACGGGTGAAGATGGTTTACCAGAAGGTGATCTAGGTAGAATTGGTTTAGCAATCTCGCCAAGCAAACCCAACATTATATATGCACTAGTAGAATCTAAAAAGAACGCACTTTATAAAAGTACAGACGGTGGTTTCAAATGGTCGAAGGTTAATGACAAGAATGATATCGGAAACAGACCATTTTATTACTCTGACATTTATGTTGATCCTGTAAATGAAAACAGAGTTTATTCAATTTTCACATACGTAAATGTGAGCCAGGATGGTGGTAAGAACTTTTCGCAATTAATGCCTGCATATGGTGTGAATAACGGAGTGCACCCGGATCACCATGCTTGGTGGATACACCCTACCAATCCTGACTTCATGATTGATGGAAATGATGGAGGACTGAATATCACGAAAGATGGAGGTAAAACCTGGAGATTTGTTGAAAACCTTCCAGTAGCTCAGTTCTATCATATAAGTGTTGATAATGAATTCCCTTACAACGTCTATGGAGGAATGCAAGACAATGGCTCATGGGGTGGTCCTGCATACGTATTGAAAGCACAAGGAATCAGAAACTCCTACTGGCAGGAACTTGCGTTTGGAGATGGTTTCGATGTTGTTCCTGATCCCGACAATACCAGATATGGCTATGCTATGTCTCAGGAAGGTTTTGTTTCCAGATATGATAAAGAAACAGGATATAACCATTTAATTCGTCCAACACATCCTGATCCTGAAATGAGATTAAGGTTTAACTGGAATGCCGCAATTGCTCAGGATCCATATGATAATAATACTATTTACTTTGGTAGTCAATTCGTTCACAAGAGTACCGACAAAGGAACAACATGGACGGTTATCTCTCCGGATATGACAACCAATGACCCGGAAAAGCAAAAGCAAGATGAAAGCGGTGGACTAACAATGGATGCTACAGGAGCTGAAAACCACACTACTATTTTAGCAATATCACCTAGTACAGTTCAGAAGGATGTGCTTTGGGTAGGTACTGATGATGGCGTGGTACAGATCACCAGAGATGGCGGCAAGTCCTGGACTAATGTAACGAATAATATCACCGGAATGCCTCGTGGTTCGTGGGTTGTTCAAATTAAACCTTCTGTAAAAAATGCCGGAGAGGCTTTGATTGTAGTTAATGATTACAGAAGATACAATTACAAACCTTATGCATACCGAACAAGAGACTTTGGTCAGACATGGCAAAGAATTGTTGATGAGAATAAAGTATTTGGCTATGCCCTTTCTATAGTTGAAGACCCTGAAGAGTCAAGATTACTATTCCTTGGAACTGATGATGGACTTTATGTTTCCATTGATGCCGGAAGCAATTGGACCAAATGGACTAACGAATATCCAACTGTTTCTACCAAAGACCTGGCTATTCAACCTAGAGAACACGATCTGGTAATTGGTACATTTGGAAGAGCTGCGTATGTATTAGATGACATTAGACCGTTAAGGGAAATGGCGAGAAATTCTGGAGCATTAAGAGAAACTGTAAACATCTATTCTCCACCTACAGCCTACATCACTGTTAGTCAGCAACCTACCGGAACGAGGTTTGGTGGTGATGCCATGTTTAATGGTACAAACAGAATAACTGGAGCAATGATTTCTTACAGCTTCAATAAACCGGAAGAGAAGAAAGACGAAGCTCCAACCGACACCAAAAAGAAAAAAGGCAAGAAGAATCAGACTGCAAATACCACAGGAGAGACTTCTAAAGATGAAGAGAAAGAAAAAGTCAATTATGATTCATTGACATTTGAAATTTACAAGGGATCCGAGTTGATAAGAACTTTAAGGCAGAAAGCTCCGAAAGAAGAAGGACTGAACAGAACTTACTGGAGACTTAATGAAAAAGGGGTTCAGGGACCCTCCAGAACAGTTCCCAAGAAAAACGGAAATGAGCCTGCTGGTGTGACTGTTTTACCAGGATCATACAAGGTAAAAGTAATTTATGGTGATAAATCTGATTCTACTGAGCTGGAAGTAAGGTATGATCCAAGAATAGTTGTTAATATTGCGGATCTAGAAAAAAAGTATGACGCACTTAAGAAACTGGAAAGTTTCACAGCCAGATCTGAAAAGGCAGTAACGCAACTTAGAGAGGCAAAAGAGGCAGCAGATTTACTTGCAAAGGACCTTAAAAAGGAAAGTGAAGAAAAATTTAAGGACCAAATAGAAAAAAGTAAGGCAATTGGTGATAGTATATCAAATCAAATTGATATCTTCATCGGCAAAGAAGATAAGAGACAAGGAATTACCCTGGATTACAAGCAATATGTAAGTAATCGAATCGGATGGGCCATTTTTTATACTGGAAATCAGCAAGGAGCTCCAACTGCAACCGAACTTGATTTGATCAAGAAAGCTGAAGATTCGCTGGATGAAGCAATTCAAAGTACAAACAAATTCTTTGAAGAGCAGTGGCAACCTTACCAGGAGGAAATGGAAAAAATTGAGTTAAGTCGTTTCAAATCATTCGAAACATTAGACTAGCTCAACGTTAGAAATAACACTTACTTCCCAAATGCCGTCGTTTTAATTAACGGCGGCTTTTTTTTTGCAATCGACTAAATCTGAAGTAGATTTCACATTAGATCAGGTTATAATTAATGACAATCGTAGTTTACATCGGAATAGCCCAGGCATTCTTCTTAAGTGCCTTACTTCTTACCAAAAGTGGCAAGAAGGTATTCGATTATATCTTGCTTACGTGGCTAATTCTAAACGCTATTCAACTCTACTATTTCAACCTAAGCTTCGAAAAGATCACTGATCAATACAATCAATCCATATTAATTGTAATAGGGCTACTTCCCTATTTAGTTGCTCCTTTGCTTTTTTTCTATGTAAGTGCTCTGGTTAAGCCCAGGAAGTTTGAATTAAAAAACTATACCTACCACTTCCTGCCATTCTTAGTTGTGACTTCAACAATGTTGTATTATCACTTTTTTAGGGAAGATGTTGAAATCTGGGTAGTTGATGGGTTTATTCACCTTAGAGGGAAACTGCCATTTATCCTGACCTACTATGCATTGATAATGGCATTCTTCAGCTTTTTATATCCTGCAATTTGCCTCCACTTACTATTCAAACATAGAGCTAGAATAGAAAATGAATTTTCATATCATGAGAAGGTAACTCTGAGTTGGTTAAGGCACTGGATATTATTAGAAATAATTGGCTTCTGGATTTCCTTTTTAATTGTTTGGGCCGGTGAGTTTGAATGGGTGGGTTTCTTGTTCAGCTTCAAAGTTATTGCCATTGTAATCATCTTCAATATTGTAGTCATTGGGTTCTTTGGGATCAGACAAAGGGCAATATTCACTAATCTTCCGGTTGTAAACCCTCCTGTTGAAGAATCTAATAACAAATCCAAATATGAGAAATCTGCAGTTCCCGATAATGTATTAGTTGAGTTAACTAGCCGATTAGAGGAACTAATGAATAAGGATAAACCATACCTGAACCCGAAATTGGATATCGATTCATTAGCCCAATTGGCGGACACCAGAAAGCATTATTTATCTCAGGCTTTAAATGATCAGTTAAAAATCAACTTCTACGATTATGTTAATGGATTCAGAGTCGAGGAATTTAAAAATAGAAGTGTAGATCCATCTAATAGTCATCTGTCAATTTTGGGAATTGCACTGGATTGTGGATTCAATTCCAAGTCGTCATTTAATAGCATTTTTAAGAAGAGAGAAGGCCTCACTCCTAGTGAATTCAAGAAAAATATGAAGTCCAACACGTCCAACCCGACCGATCTGGACGAATGATGGTGCTACTTTTTCCACATTTGAGAAAAACTCAAAATAATTATGTGGAAGAATTACCTACTCACCTCAGTAAGAGCTTTCAAAAAGGATAAGTTCTTTATTAGTGTCAATGTCTTTAGTCTGGGCATTGCATTTTCTCTTTGCATCATTGGCTACTTCAATTTTGAATTCAACAATTCATTCAATCAATACTTTGATGATGCTAATGAACTTTACAAAATCAATGCTGTAAGAGATATTGATTCGGATAATAAACTAATGGGCATCACTCCTGTTACTCTTAAAAATCACCTGGATCAAATTCCCAATTCGCAATCCAGCAGATTTCACCGAAACAGTGTAACCCTCAAAATTGGAGATAATCTATTTCAGGAAAATATAGGTTTCGTGGATCAGGAATATCTACAGATGTTTTCATTCAATTTTTTACACGGCAAGGCATTCAACTCAAATGGAAGCCAAAGCATTGTAATTGATGATGAGACTGCTCTCAAACTATTTGATCGAACAAACATCATTGGAGAAGTGATAACCCTGCTATTACCAGGTAATAATGAAGTCTCCTATCAAATCTCAGGTGTAATTGAAAAGGCCCCAAGAAATACCAGTTTCTACTTTTCAATGCTTGCTCCATTTGAAAACTACGAGAAGTATTATCATGTAGATGGAACCAGCTGGGATCAATGGATTGATGGCACATTCATAAAAACATCCGAATCAATCTCTTCAATCAAACAACAGCTCAACTCAAAACTCAAAATTCAAAACTCTAAAAACAAAGACCTTCTGGTAGAGTCGTATCGGATCGATTCAATCCTTGACTGGCCAGCTTTTGAAAACCAACAATATAAGGGTCATTTTATGGGTTATCTTCATCCCGCATCAGTGCTAGGAACAATCAGTTCTGCAATTACCATTCTACTTCTCGCATGCTTTAATTATATCAACACCAGTATTGCCATCTCCGGTAAAAGACTGAAAGAGATTGGGATCAGAAAGATTATTGGTGGCCATAGAAAAACAATCATCATTCAATTTATGGTAGAAAACACTTTGATGGTCTTAATTGCACTTCTGATATCTGTAGGAGTCAGTTACTTTATCATTCCATATTACAATGCCATGTTTGATATCCAGCTTGTTGATTTCAATATGGTAGATCTGACCAATCTGATACTCTTTGGAGTTGCTGTTTTCACATTGGTAGCTTTTCTATCAAGCGCCTATCCTGCATTTTATATTAGCAAATTCGACTCTTTGGAAATCCTTAAGAACAAGGTTCGTTTTTCCGGAAAAAATTTACTGTTCAAGGGGCTATTAGCATTTCAATTCATAGTCTGCTTTTACAATGTATTTGCTCTACTAGTATTTATTGAAAACGGTGAGTATCAAAAGAATCTTGATAGAGGTTACAGTATTTCTAACACTGTGAATATCCCACTAAACTCCCCCGAACAATTTGATATATTGGCAAATGAACTAAGCAAAAACCCGGGAATTACAAGCATATCTGGAACGCAAGATGTGGTGGGTTTTCATACTACAGACGTTGCTGTAACTTATGCTTCCAATGAAATCCAGGCCTCCCAACTTAGAACTGGAATGGATTATATCGAAAACA
Organism: bacterium; assembly: GCA_024743255.1. GTDB lineage: Bacteria > Bacteroidota > Bacteroidia > Cytophagales > Cyclobacteriaceae > JANSWY01. The sequence continues at coordinate 15,041 of JANSWY010000052.1, forward strand.
TTGGAGTAAGACTTCAGCAGGGACAATACCTCGACAAGCAGCACAAAGATAATCAGCACAATATTCTTATAAACAATATGCTAAACGAAGAACTTGGGGGTGATATGCTGAATAAAACTTTGATTGTAAACGGTCAGCAATCAACAGTAATCGGACTTGTTGACGATTTCAATTTGAAGCCAATCATGCTTACCAATAAAATCAGGCCTACCATTATTCAACTTGTTGCAGAATCTGACTACCAATATGCAACTGTCATCAGTACCTCTCAAAATTCTGATCAGCTTATGGGAACACTTCAGGAAGTATGGTACAGCCAATTCCCCAATCAATTGTATAGAGGTTACAAACAAGAAAAGGTCCTCAAAGCACTCAGTCAGACAAACAACATCATTTTGAATATAAATGTGTTCATTGCTGTTGTGGCTGTTATGATAACTATTCTTGGGCTTTACACATTAATATCTCTAACCATACAAAAACGAATTAAAGAGTTTGGAATCAGAAAGGTGCTTGGGGCATCTAGCGGCTCTATTTTGAAATTGATCAATAATCAACTGATATGGGTTGTTGGGGTTTCTGGCATCATAGGATTGGTACTGGGAAACTTTGTAATTGGGAACCTCCTGGACATCATCTATGCCTATCATATGGAAATTGGGTGGGTTAATTTCGTTGCACCAACAATATTGATGCTTGCCATTGTTATAGTTTCTGTTGCTCAAAAATCAATTTCTACAGCTAAACTCAATCCAACAACTCAACTTAGAATGGAATAAAAATAAATTTGAGACCAAAGCAATAATTCAGGGAATAATACATTTATATGTAAAATAGATGCAATTATTACCTATTGCTAAAATCTCCACATATCAGCTTAAAGATAATCCATAGCTGGTGATGTGGAATGGTCTCCCATGTTGGAAATCCGCCCGTGGGGGGCCTTCCTAATTTTTTAAATTATGATATGGAAACTATAATTTTTTAACAAATTCCTTGCAATTGAAATAATTGCCTCATACGTTTACAGCATGATCAAAAGACAGAACCCATTTTATTTTTACTTTTTTTATTACCGAGCAATAGCTTCGGATCGGGTTTGTCTTGACTAATAAGAAACAAAACAAAAAGAAATACAAAGCCTGGTTCGAACAACGGACCAGGCTTTTTTTATTTAAAATTTCAAAGCCATGAGTAGCAAAATCGAGATTACAAACATTGCGGACTGGGGGTTCGATTTCAATACCAACCCTATCATTGCCGGACCGTGTAGCGCTGAAAGCCAGGAGCAGATTATTAAAATCGCAGAAGGAATGAAAGGTGCCAAACCTGACATATTCAGAGCAGGTATCTGGAAACCCAGAACAAGACCTGGAACTTTCGAGGGTATAGGAAAAGAAGGTTTAGGTTGGTTACAAGCTGCAAGAGAAATTCTTGAAATTCCAGTAACAGTGGAAGTAGCTAATGCCAAGCATGTCGAAGAAGCGCTTGAAGCAGGGATTGAAATTCTTTGGATCGGAGCAAGGACTACAGTGAATCCATTCTCGGTACAGGAAATATGTGATGCACTTCAGGGTGTTGATATTCCGGTTCTCGTAAAAAACCCAATCAATCCTGATTTGGCTTTGTGGCTTGGTGCAATGGAAAGACTTAATAAAGTAGGCATCACAAAACTCGGAGCTATTCACAGAGGATTCTCGAGTACAATTAAAACTAAGTTCAGAAATAATCCTGAATGGGGTTACGCGCTTAGATTGAAAGAAGAATTACCAGAACTTCCAATTATTTGTGACCCAAGTCACATCTGCGGAAACAGAGAAATGATCCAGGAAATCTCTCAAAAAGCATTGAACCTTGGTCTGGACGGACTTATGATCGAAACTCACCACGATCCTGATAACGCCTGGAGCGATGCTAAACAACAAATTACACCTGATGCTCTTCATGAGTTGATGAACAACCTGGTAATCAGAGAGTCTGTAGAAGCAAGACCGGAATTACAGTCGGATATTGAAAGATTGAGACAAAATGTTGATCATGTAGATGAGCAAATCATTGAATTGCTATCTCAAAGGTTTGACTACATAAAGTCGATTGGTGATTACAAAAGAGAGAACAATTTGGCTGTATTTCAGAAAGATCGCTGGGAGAAAGTGACTAAAGGAAGAGTAGACATGGGAAAGACAAAAGGCTTAAGTGAAAAATTTATGATGGCATTTTTAGATGCAATTCACGAAGAAGCTGTTAAATTGCAGGAGGACAGGATTAAACTTGATACTAAAGATAAGGTTAAAGTGTGATCCTTACCGATACATAGAGCGGCAGGGGTTAAAGTGGCAATCATAACCGGGCACACGGAAACACAGTCTAGAGTGAGGTTGCCACCACTTTTTGGAAGGCCCACTTTTGAAATTTAACTTCCTCTATATCAATAAGAAATCAAAAAAAGCTACCCCTACAAGGGTAGCTTTTTCAATCTTCACGCTTAAACTTTTTACTCGTCCTTTAAAACTGTCGCAGGGTTGATGCGAGCAGCACTATAAGAACGATAACCTATTGACATTACTACTACAATTGCCGTGCCAAATAATGCACCTAACACAATTTCGTATCCAATAGATATTCTATATTCAAATCCGTTTAGCCATTTATCCATCAAAAAGATGCTAATCGATGATGATACCACAAAGGCTATTATTAGGATTACTGAAATCTCTTTAGCGAAAATTGATAGAATCTGTTTTACACTAGCTCCAACCACTTTTCGTATTCCAATTTCCTTTCTTTTGGCATTAGCCATATAATCCGCCAATCCGTAAAGTCCTAATACGCTAATTAAAATAGCAATTAATACGAAGAAGCCAGTTGATTTTCCCATTACATCAACAAACCTATACTTATTGGCAATCAGCTCACTAACAAACTCGTACTCGATTAACAATTCAGGATACACAGCATCCCAATTCTCTTCCACAAGTTCAATTACAGCCGGAATATCCTGACTAGCCTGCGCACTCAGTTTCAATCCCATTTCAAAATATCCCTGAGGATTATATTGCAAGAAAACTGGCGTCATATCTGACTCAAGAGATTCAACATTGAAGTCATCAATTACTCCGATTACTTTAACCTTTCTATCATATCTTGATTGAAGAACCTGCCCTAAAGCCTCATGTGGATTATTCAGACCAAACCTTTCAACTCCGAGCTTGGTAATAATGACATTATCAACGGAATCTGTTGTCAACACATTTCGTCCACTTAATAGCTTAAGATCAAATAGTTCAAGATAGTTCTCGTCTATGCTCTTCACATTGACAGTGAAAGTTTGATCGTCTCCCAGCGTTGGATTAAAATATTGGCTGGTATTGTTAGTTCTCGCAATTGGGCTTCCTAAATGAAGTGATACTTTCTCAAATTCAGGAAATCGTTCCAATCTGCTCTTAAGTTGTTTTTGTTTCTCAATATCCGGAGTAGGAAATCTCAATGAAATAATGTTTTCACTATCAAATCCTGTATCATGATTCTTCATGTAATTCAATTGATAGTAAATCACCATCGCTGAAATCATCAGAGTAATGGAAAACCCAAATTGAAGTCCAACTAATATCTTTCTAAGAGGCAGCTTGCTTTGTCTGTCTACATTTGAAACTTTGATTTTCATAGCTGATAATGCAGAGAAACCTGAAAGTACCAATGCCGGATAGATTCCACTCAGCAATGTCATTCCAAGAGAAACCACAACTATAAACTTGATCCAGGTGGAAATAGCTACTTCCGACATATGCATGTTTAACCCAAATCCCAATTCGAATAAGACCAGAATTTGTTCTGCCAGGAAAAAACCTATTCCTACCGAAACAAGAACAATTAAAAATGTCTCTAACAGAAACTGAAAAATCAAATCACTTCTCTTGCTCCCAAGTACCTTTCTGATCCCAACCTCTCTTGCTCTTTTTACTGCTCTTGCAGTTGTAAGATTTATGAAGTTGATAGCTCCTATTATTGCCAGAAATACAGCTAAAGTATAAGAAATCGTTTTATATGTAGACTGAAAAGTGATACCGCTATAGTTTCCTACATCGCCGGTATGTATCTCGTTCATTGATTGCACATCCAGAGAAAGGCCTTCAATAACATTATGTTTCTCGAATGACTTATTAAGGTCTGCTTTTAGATTCTCAACGGATGCCGCATCCTTTAATTTGAGAATACATTGGGTCCCCCCATTTAAGGAAGCCCAAATTTTACCTTCATTGAAATATGGATTCACCTTGTTTTGATTCTCGTAGTGAGTCACCATTTCAAATGGGAAGTCAGTTTTTAATGGCAGATCTTCGTATATGCCTTTTACAACCAAATTATGGCTGTTAGCCAATACGATTGTTCGTCCTAACACGGCAGACACATCTTCCTTAATATCGAAAAACTTCTTTGCTGTTGTCTCACTTAAGTAAACAGCTTCTTTGTCGTCTCTTTCTGTTGGTGATCCTGCTACCCAATTGAATGAGAGAATTTCGTAAAGCTCATTATAAGCAAAGGCAATCCTATTTTGCTTGATTTTCTTCACCTCACCATTTGCTTGAGGAATATTCACTTGCTCCTGAAGCATGAAAGTATTAGTCATTGCTTCTACTTGTGATAATTCTTCTCTGATGGCATTAGATAATGGATGAGGAACCGTTTGTGTTTGAACATCCTCGTTTCCAATTGTAATTTGGCCAACTACCCTATAAATCGAACTATAGTTTTTCTGGTGCTGATCAAATCCTGTCTGAAAATCAATTATTGAATAGATAGCAATAACACATGAGATTCCAAGAGAAAGTCCCAAAGTACTTAATACTAAATAAGACTTGTTTCTCAGCAGTGACCTAAACGAGGTAATAAGAAAATTTTTAAGCATAGGTAAGTAAGTAAGTTTTGAATTTCATAGTTAATAATTGTGCCAAAACACCTAAACAACTGATTATCAATTCAATATAAAATAATAACTCATAAATATAGTTCGATTACGAACAATAGGATGTTCAATACATGTCTTCCTTGATGGGCAATTCATCTAAAATATCTCTACATACTGATTATTAACAAGTTAATCCCTAATTTTGCGTTCCGATGAAAACTGTAGCATTTTATACTCTAGGCTGTAAATTAAATTTCTCTGAAACCTCAACAATCGCGAGAACATTCCAGGAAGCTGGTTATGAGCGTGTTGATTTTACAGAGGGTGCAGATATATTTGTTATCAACACTTGTTCTGTCACAGAAAACGCAGATAAAAAGTGCAGACAAATAGTTAAGCAGGCAAAGAAGAATTCACCTGAATCCTTTGTGGCAATTATTGGATGTTATGCTCAGTTGAAGCCTCAACAAATTGTTGAAATCCCGGGAGTAGATGCCGTTTTGGGAGCTTCGGAAAAATTCAAACTTCTGGAACTACTCGGAAACTTTGAGAGAAAGGAGATTCCACAGATCTACGCGAGTGATGTTTATGATGCAAAAGATTACCACACTTCATATTCATATGGCGATAGAACCAGAACATTCCTGAAAGTTCAGGATGGATGTAATTATGGATGTTCCTTTTGCACTATCCCATTAGCCAGAGGAAAAAGTAGAAGTGATAGTATCGAAAACATTGTAAAAACTGCCCAGGAAATTGCATCTACTGATGTTAAAGAAGTTGTGCTGACTGGTGTTAACATCGGAGATTTCGGTATTCAAAATGGGAAACGAAAAGAGAAATTCATTGACCTTATAAAAGCATTAGATGAAGTAGAAGGAATTGAAAGATTTAGAATCTCTTCTATAGAGCCTAATTTATTAAGTAATGATGTCATTGAATTTGTAGCTAACTCAAAAAGATTCGTACCGCATTTTCATATTCCACTGCAATCAGGAAGTAATACGATTCTCAAGGCGATGAATAGAAGATACCTGAGAGAGCTTTATGTTGATCGCGTTGAGACCATCAAGAGATTGATGCCTCACTGCTGTATTGGTGTTGATGTGATAGTTGGTTTCCCTGGTGAAGGTGAAGAAGAGTTTAACGAGACTTACAACTTCCTGAACGAACTAGACATATCATATTTACACGTCTTCACTTATTCAGAGAGAGATAACACAAATGCAATAAAACTAGATGGTGTTGTCCCTATGGCTGAAAGGAATAATCGTTCAAAAATGCTTAGAATTCTTTCTGATAAGAAGAAAAGACATTTCTATGAGCAAAATCTAAAGACAAGTTCCACAGTGTTGTTTGAGGAAGAAGAAAACCAGGGAAGAATGTTCGGGTTTACTCATAACTACGTTAGAGTTGAAACTGAATACAACAAAGAACTGGTGAATCAATTAGTTGATTTCAATTTGCTTGATATAAATGAAAAGGGAACAGTGAGTGGAGAAATCATGCTTGCTGAAAAGTTGTCATAAGGCAACAAAACCTGCAATTCAAGGTCAATATGGCAAGTTGGTATTAATTTTGACTCCTACATGTCATGAGATATTTAATCACACTCCTAATATTTTTTGTAGCTGGTACAGTATCAGCACAGCAATACGTTGACCTGTTTAAGCTATCAGTAGGAAATACAGAAAAGATCACTTTTTCAGACCTGGAAGGTACCACTCAAATAAGCGATATTGATGCCAGCTTAACCTACCCACTAGTAATCAATGACAAAATAGCATTTTTGACTGGTGTTGATTACACTAATAATGGTCTTAACCTTAGTCCTACTTCACCTAGTGTCAATTTACAATCAACAACTTTAAAGCTTGGATTAAGCGTAAAGCACAACGAACGGTTTTCTGGAACCTACCTCCTACTACCAAAAGTTGCCGGGGACTATAAAAACATGAGTTCCGACGATTTTCAGTTTGGTGGAATAGCTTTATTTAGTGTGGCCACTAAGCCTAACTTCAAATATAAATTTGGGGTCTATACTACATCAGAGGAATTTGGGATGTTCTTCGTTCCTTTACTTGGATTATATTATCAGGGACCTAATAAACGATTTGAAGCAAATGCTACTTTACCAATCACCTATGATGTGAATTACAGCTTAGGAAAGTATATAAATCTTGGTTCTGATTTCAGGGCTTTTGTAAGGAGTTATGCATTAAGCGATGATAGGTTTGCAGAAACCTACGCTCATAAAAATTCTCAGGAAGTTTCCACATATGTGCAATTCAATCTCCTTAAGAAGAGCATTCTATTACAATTGAAAGGTGTGTATTCGCTAAATGATTATGGACAATTCAACCAGGGTGATCAAATTGACTATGGTATTTCAGCATTACTTGTAGGAGATGACAGAACCCGATTAAACCCAGATCTTGATAATGGACTTGGCTTCAAAATCAAATTAATCTACCGGTTCCACCTGGAAGAATGATTTTTTTTTAATTCTCCTGTAACCATCCGGAGTTTGACCAGTAATTCATACAAGTGACAAGCAAAGATTGCAACCTTTGTATTCTTTGGTTGTCTCTTATTAAAGGTCAAAAACTCATTTTCTATGTTCCGGAACTTCCTAATCGTAACCTTACGTAACCTCCGTAAGAACGGACTTTACTCCTTCATTAATATTGCTGGTCTTTCAATTGGAATTGTATGTAGTCTATTGATTCTTCTTTGGGTCAATGACGAAACTTCCTTTGACAAGTTCATTCCAAAATCTGAAAAGCTGTATCAGGTATGGGTAAATGCCGAATTTGATGGCACTGTCAATTCCTGGTCATCGGTACCACTCCCTACTTATGAGGCCATGAAAAATGCGGATAGTCATATTGTCAATACATGTGTTGCAGGCTGGGGAAATAATCGATTATTGGCAAATGGTGATAACAGAATTATTCAGGAAGGTTACTATGTGAGTGAAGAGTTTCTTGAGATGTTTGAATTTCAACTCGCAGAAGGCAAAGCGGATGCGGTTTTGGATGACCCTTCTTCTATCGTCATCACAAAAAACCTTGCTAAAATTTTATTTGGAGATGAAGATCCAATGGGACAAATAGTGAAAGTAAATGATGAAAGTCTATTAAAAGTAACTGGAATCCTTGAAGACGTTCCCAAAAATAGCTCATTCGAATTTGAATATCTTATGCCCTGGAAACACCGGGAGGCCAATAACGAGTGGATTAGAAACAATAAAACGAATTGGGGAAATTACTCTTTTCAGGTATTTGTAGAATTATCAAGTTCAAATGATGAGTTGCTAGTAGAAAAAGCGACAGAAAACATGCTTGCAGAAAATGGAGAAGATGATATCCCAAGATCATTCTTTCTTCACCCAATGGAGAGATGGAGACTAAACTCCAATTTTGAAGAAGGAAAAGAGGCTGGCGGAAGAGGTGATTTTGTGCAGCTATTTACAGTTATTGCTTTCTTCATCATGATTATTGCATGTATCAATTTTATGAATTTGGCTACTGCCAGATCTGAAAAAAGAGCAAGAGAAGTTGGTATCAGAAAAAGCCTCGGATCACAACGCCCTCAGATAATCATGCAGTTCCTGGGTGAATCATTGATTATAACTTTTTTAGCTTACGTTATCGCCATTTTCTTAGCTGAACTTGTTTTACCAGGGTACAACAACCTGGTTGATAAACAGCTGTTCATTGATTTCACTTCCCCATACTTCTGGGCTACTTCTATACTTGGAATTCTATTTGTTGGTCTATTGTCAGGAAGCTACCCTGCATTTTACCTCTCCTCTTTTAAACCAGTTAAAACGTTAAAAGGCACCATAAAAGTGGGTAAGGGAGCTACTACACCACGAAAAATTCTGGTTGTACTTCAATTTGGATTTTCTATCCTGTTAATGATCAGTACTGTGGTAATATTCCAACAAATTGATCTTATCAAAAACAGAGAATTGGGTTATGATCAACAGAATCTGATTAGTATTGAAAACAATGATCAAATTGAAGATAGCTATGATGCTCTAAAACAATCACTTCTTCAATCAGGAGCAGTTGAATCGGTTACCAGATCAAACAGCGCAGTGACCAGAATAAACTCCAATAACTTTGTTAGCTGGCCTGGAAAACCGGATGAGCAACGGGTAATTTTCACCACAATTACTGCAGGGTATGACTATGCTAAGACTATGGGAATTGAAGTACTTCAAGGAAGAGATTTCTCAAAGGAATTTGCTACTGATACAGCTGCAATCATTATTAACAAAGCTGCTCTGGATTTAATGAATCTTGAAGATCCAATTGGAACTCAACTAGAATTATGGGGCGACAAAAGAAAGTTAATTGGAGTTTATGATAATGTTATAATGGGATCACCTTATAGAGAAGTAAAGCCAATGTTTGCGATAGTCCACCCAAGGTGGATGGGAATCGTGACAGTAAGACTCAATAAGAACAACCGATTAAACGCCAACCTCGCAGAAGTCCAAAAGATATTTGAGCAATACAATAGCGCATATCCTTTCGAGTACACTTTTGTTGATGTTGACTATGAAGAGAAATTCAAAACGATTACTCTGACTAGAAAACTGGCTACCATTTTCTCAATTCTGACAATCTTCATCACAGGGCTTGGATTATTTGGATTAGCTTCATTTACTGCAGAGCAAAGAATAAAAGAAATCGGTATCCGAAAAGTATTAGGGGCTTCTGTTTCCAGTTTAATTGCTTTGATTTCGAAAGACTTCTCAATTCTTGTAATTATTGCTTTTACTCTCTTTGCGCCAATTTCATGGTTTTTACTGGATAACTACCTGGAGCGATATCCTATTCATATTGAGATACCGTGGTGGATTTTTCCTGCAGTTGGAATTGCGGCATTAGGATTTGCACTACTAATTGTGAGCGATCAGGCCCGTAGAGCCGCAATAGTTAATCCAGTGAAGTCCTTAAGAAATGAATAATATCTGGGCGTTCAATTATCCAGATTAGGACAGGTATTTTGAAATGTTATTTGGGAACCAACATATTCCTGCCATTCTTCGGCACTAAGGTTTCTGGGTAGCATTTCACATAACCTGTTAGCCAAAACCTGAGGATCTAATGGCCAGACTCTAATGAAATTATCCTTTGATCCAGTAATGATCTTGTCACCTGTAGTATCAAAAGAAGCGGACAAAACCCAATCAAAATGATCGTCTAATACGATTGGGAACTTTTTAGGATTGTTTAGGTCCCAAATCCTTGCAGTTCCATCTCTGCTTGATGTAAGTAGTAACGGTTGTGTTGGATGAAAGTCGAGATCTGTAATTGCTGATTGGTGCCCAGAAATCACTCGAAGCACCTTTTCTTTTTCCATATCCCAAAGTACCGCATCACCTTTCTCTCTCCCAACTGCAAGCATCTTCCCATCTGGACTGATTGCGAGAGCATTGATTGCATAGGAGCCTTCAAACTCCTCTGTTATTTCTTCTTTTCGTTCTTCCCAATATTTCAACTGACCTTCTTCAGTTCCGGCAAAAATTGTTTCATCATCTTGATTAATGGCCAGTGTAAGAACTTTTGCATCAATAGTGGAAATAGTGGTTGTATCGGCATTAAACCCTTTGATTCTCATTTGTCCTTTGTCATTTACGCTCAGATATTGGTTTTTACCTGGAACAAATATTGCCGATTGAACTGACTCAGGATCATTAAAGAAAACTGGTTCTCCATCAATATCATTGGTGGTTTTTTGAATTTTCACTCCCCTATCTTTTGTTACTATTAGTAACCAATCATTATCATCACTCACTTCAATCGATCTCAGTAAATGTCTTTCATTGTAAACTAAATTGGGAATATCTTCTAATTGATCAAGGTTCCATTTCAAAACCTCTCCGTGTGAACTGGCGGAGTAAAAGCTATTAGGATCAGTACCAAATTTGATCGAAACCACAGATTCCGTATGGGCCATGGTCTGATAAAAATTGTTTCTCTCCAGATTCACACTACTGTCTTCCGCAAATAACTGGTCCATGGCTTTGTTTGCATAGTGGAGAGATGAATACACATTTAAATGAGAAACTAATGATTCCTTACTGTAGTGCTTCCAAAAATTGAATGACTGAACAGCTATAAGAGACTTCTCTATTGGATGATAAGAAGGAATCAACAAAGACCGCTGAGCCATAGATTGAACTAATTCATTCCTTTCAAGAATCTTAATCTTTTCGCTTAGAGATTCGATTGATTGATCTGACGGTCTATCCTGAGCTTGCAACAGACTGTTGATAGGGAGTAAGAAAATTAATGGCCACCATTTCATGCTCAGTAATTTACTGACAGTAGCTCATTAATTAGTTACAAAAGCAATAAGAAAGTATATAATGAAGCAAAACCGCTCCATAATAACACAGGAGCCATTAGCGAAGCTGCCAACTTTGAAACACTTTGCAGTTTGTATATCATAATTAATGTAATCGCAAGTGTTAAGAAACAGCCTAAGAATCCCGCTGATGTTTGCAATCCAAATATATAAGTTGGATGTAGCCAGCAACTTGCAAGTAAAAGAAAAATCAGATTTGAAAACTGAGCAGACTTCTCACTTTGAGTTTGTCTTACAACCTTAATTGTGATTAGTAACAATATGGTCAAAAACACCCAAATAATCCCAACTACAGAAGGGACCCATTCCATCATTTGTATAATAGCCTCCGTTTTCATCTACTATATAATTTAACTAATCTTATTGAGGGATGTTACCAAGATCGTGCCAGTATTCGATGAAACGCAGGATTTAAGGATTGTACAAAAAACAGATTTCGATGTAATAGCAATAAAAAAAGGACGAGTTCTCACCCATCCTTTCGTTATTTGAAAATTGCATCTGCGTTAATCCACTATAATAGATTTTGTAAGAGTTTGTTGCTCTGTACTGATCTTGATAACGTACATTCCTTTAGGGAAAGCTGTTAGATCAAAACCATATTGGGATTCACTATTTTGAATAATCTCTTTAGCAAGTTTAGTCTTTCCATCCAACCCAATAACCAGAATACTGATAGGACCATCAAATTGAATTTTTCCAAAGTCAATTTGAAATTCCCCTTTGGTAGGATTAGGAAATACTTCAATAGCATTTGACAATTTGCCGGGAGTACTTGTACAAATATTAACAGTCAATGTTGCTTCATCTGACTCCTGTGGTTCACAATCACTGCTAACCATACAGCTGTATAACCCGCTATTTTCTGAAGTAACACTCGAAATCGTAAGCTCATCAGTTGTGGAGCCACTGAATTGAGAATCATCCTGAATAACCTGTCCATCGAGTAGCCATTGATATGATAAATTGGATCCAGACGCAGCTACCGAAAACTGGACAGTTTCCGATTGGCAAGTTTCAACATCTTCGGGTTGTGAAGAAAAACTCAGTGATGTCACAATAGTTAACTCCATGTCTGGTGAAGTACTTTCGCAACTTCCGCTGGTAACCATGCAACTATATGTACCTTCCATACTAAGTTCAAGAGCCGAAATACTCAACATTGAAGTGGTAGCTCCACTGATAACATCACTATTCTCTAAAATTGCTCCTTCATAGAACCATTGATAAGTCAAACTACTGCCCTCTACTTCCACTTCAAAATTTGTTGCCTCTCCAGCACAGCCAAACACATCACCGGTTTGATTAGTGATTTCAGGCACTGCGTCAACAACAACATCGATAGACTCAGAAGTAATTGTATTAGAATTAAAAGTCACATTAACAGAGTAAGAACCTGATTCCGTTGGAGTATATTCTGAACTTGTAGCTCCCGAAATATCAGCTCCATCTAATAGCCATTGATAGGTATAGTCTGCATTCTCAGTAACGCTCAAAGTGGATGGATCAGATGCACAAAACTCCATGGCTCCATTTATGGAGATTTCAACTGTTCCGGTTGAAGAGATCACTACATCATCCAGCGCCCAGTCATCACCATCATCCTGCGTAAGAACAAAAGCCAAATAAACTTCCGAACCGTCCAAACTACTTAGATCAACTGTCCTTTGTGTCCAATCCGTTGAAATATCAGTTTCTCCCCATTCTTCAAGAACTGTAAATGACGACAAATCTGATTGCGATGTAGTAGAATATCTAATTTGGTAAGTTGATCCATAATCTGTTGCATATGAATCCTTCATGTAAAAGGTCATGGAACTACTAAAGCCACCTGATAGATTTACTTCAGGTGTAATCAACCAATCTTCAGCTAACCCACCTGTAACATTTTCATACCTTACAAATGCTGCTCCTGAACCACTGTTTGTGGTTGTAGATTGGCTCCAGTCAAATCCTGTACCCAAACCATTATCACCTCTCACTGCTATCCAGCAATCAGGTGGGAAGGTAGATCCTTCAAACCCTTCAGATATTGGTAGTGTTAGTGCACTTGCAACACTTATATAATCAGATTTTGTTTCGGTGGTTTCTCCAAGATCATTGGTAACCACGAGTGATACATCATATATACCTGGTGTCGAATAAGTAACACTTGGAGGGTTTTCTTCAGTAGAGGATGAAGGTGAGCCTCCTGGGAAACTCCATGCAAAACTTGTTGCTGCAGGGTTACTGCTAGTCAGGTTTGTAAAGTTTACTGTTAAATCACCAGCACAACTAACTCTTTGATCTGCCGAGAAATCTACTCTAGGAGCTCCTGCTCCAAATCGGTTCGAAGAAAATAACCCTCTACCATGGGTAGCAGCGATCACCTCATTGTCACTGGTTCTGTATTGCAGCATGTCAACCCTTACATTTGCTAGACCTACATTACTGGCTGACCACTGAGGAGAAGAAGTGGAAATGTCTGTTGTAGTCCAAACACCCAAGTCTGTTGCCAGAATAACTTCACTTCTGTTTTGAGGGTTAAACAATGCCCATCTCAAAGGCATGTCAGGAAAGTCTCCCTCTTTTGATTCCCAAGATGATCCACCGTCATTAGAATACCAAATAGAGGTAACTCCGTAATTGGAGAAGGTAACCAATAACTCATCTTCATCAGCACCTATCTCAATACACGAAACTGATGCATTTGGAAAAGAGGATCCGGTAATTTCAGTAGCGCTTGGTGAATCTGTATCTGCTCCTGTTATTTTGTAAACCCGCCCTGATAAAGTCCCAGCAAATAATGTTGTTGAACCAGTTGTATAAGGAGAAACTCTTAGATGTGAACTAGTTGATCCCATGCTCACAGATATTGTCCCAACTGATTCCGTCCCACCTATATCGGTGATTCTTTGGATATTATTACCATCATATGAAGAGTAAAGAATATTCAGATTGTCGTCATAATCAGCAGGGTTGATGAATAACCCTGAGTTTACATCTGTTGTAATGGTAGAAAAGGACTGACCTTCATTTGTTGATACCCCGTAATAATTCCTTATGTAAGAAACGATTTGAATACTTGGCTCTGTCTGATCAATCGCACAATAAGCCCCATCACCACCAAACACATCATTTGTTTCATTTATCCCTGCGGTAGTAAACCTTTGAGTTCCGTTATCCTGTGTTCCTGCCAGAAATTGATCTTCTCCGGCATCAGGGTGAATCGCGCATGTATAGAATTGTGTAACATTATATCCTGTGTTCCTACTATTTATTACAGCAGTACTACCGGAATTCTGAACTTCTGAAGAGTAATAAACCCCTCCATCTGTTCCAAAAATTGCTTCTGTAGAACTTCCTGGCTTAAAGACTATAGCATGCTGATCAGCATGTACCAATGAAACATTGAGGTTGAAGAGGTTATTGTTATTTGACCATTTCGAAATTTGATCCCAATTGGTACCTGCATCCGTTGTTCTGAATAGATCAATACCTCCAACTATCACAGTATTCTCATCATTTGGATCAACTTTAATAATCAGATCATACCATGCTTGTCCTCTTGTAAAGTCAGTATCTGGTATACCATTATCTACATCCGCCGGTTCATTTGTAGTATTCCATGTTGCACCCTGATCATCAGTATACATGATCATTTCAACAACGGAAGAATTCTCCACCAATGCATAAACATAATCGGAATTAGATGGTGCAGCAGCAAGAGCTACTCTTCCATTAGTTGTATTGATTGATTCCGTAAAACTGGTACCACCATCTGAATAGAATACATCTCCTGAACTTGTTCCAACCCAAATTCTATCATCTGCTGCTAAGCTTAAATCGGTAGCTCCAATTGTTGAAACCTGTGTAAAAGAAGACCCACCATCATCAGACCTGTAAACACCATTAGAACCATGATTATTTCCTTGATAGAAATTTCTTGTGGAAGCTACATAGAGAACACTCGTTCCAGATTCGTCTCTCATGACCATGTCGTTTACGAAATTCAAATTAGTTGAATTCGCCAATTGTGACCAGGTTGCTCCACCATCACTAGATTTCCAGACACCTTCGCCTCTAATGGCAGCAACTCCCCATCCTTCACCAGTTCCGACATACATGATATCAGAGTTATTGGGGTCAAATACAATTGATGTGATTGATAGATTATCCCAGAAGTCGTCAATTCCTTGCCATTCTGAAGTAGAGCTTGTGATGTCTTCATTATACCAAAGTCCTCCGGTCACACCACCTGCCCAGACTTTGTTAGTTGTTGAGGGATCCCAAGCAAGGGCACGGGTTCTTCCACCTACATTTGATGGTCCTCTTTCAACCCAAGGGGCATCCGTCAGCCTCAAGTTTTGTGTTTTAAGGTCTTTGAAAGTTTTCATTAAGCGATCTCTTTCAGGCCTTTTGGTTTTCGGGTCCATGGTAATTAGATACTCATGTTCAAAAGCCAGATCCGGCCTATCTTGTTTTGGAAGGCTCGATACCTCCTCAAAATCGCGGTTCATATAAGGGTGTTCTCTTAGAAACGCCTCATATTTTTCTCTTTCTGTTTTTTGATTGGTTTTGAATGTTATAATGCCTGCAACCAATAACAAGCAAATTGTGGACAAAGCTAAAAGCTTCTTAGGGTTGGATTTCATAAATTTTACAATTTGGCGTGTTTAATAAAGATAGTGAAATTATTACTACTCCCATAACGGCACTTCAGTTAAAAAAAGATGCGTATATTGTGAATAACATCCACCTAATACCACTAGAAATGAAAAGAATTACTCTTGTAGTCACTATATTTTTTACAGTATTTCTATTGAGCTGTAAGAATTCGAAAAATCAGACAAATAACGTGGATAAGCTACAAACTACTGCCCAGGCAGCATTGGGAGATGATACTGAATGCCAATCAAATAAATCAAATACTTACGTACTTTGTCAGAAAGCCTCACCTCTGGAAAGTTCACCAGGCAATCTTATAAAGTTCATTGTTTATAACTCTGAAGGTGAAGTGGTTTACGAAGATGAAGTCTCAAATGGGTCTGTAAAATGGTCAGATGAGGATGATAAAATTGAGCTTTTTTACACTCCTGGTATAATGGCTGCCAACCAGACAAATGATGACTACACCTACATCTATGATTTGACCAACAAAACCAAAACCAAAAAGGTCCAGTAAACCCAGATTTTAATAGTCCCGTTAAATATATCATACATCAATCATTAGCAATATGGGTTACATGGGTTTTGGAATGCGAAAATCAGTTTATACCCGAAAGGCGAAAAAGTTCTTTAGAAAACTTAGGGAACCTTCAAGGGTAAAAAGGTATACCGGTAAAACCACTATTGCCAGAAAGCCTCCTGAACCTAATCAGCCAATTCCATTATTTCCCAGGACCAAACTCAAAATCATCATAATTAGACTTTTGGTAACGGGAGTAATTGTCTTTGCCATATCCTATGGATTTGTAAGTATCATGTCAAATCCAACAACCGCGTATGACATGGTAGACGATTTGGAATCTGATAGTCATTATATCAGTATTAATAGTAAGCCAGATGATATGATTTCCCATGATGAAAATGGCAATAAAGTGGTCACAACTTATTTTGATTACAGCCAAAAAAGCGGAACCTACATATTCAATCAATCAGGTCTACTGCATGGTGATGTTATTTCCTATTATTACACAGGGGAGACATTTTGGAAAGCTCAGTTTGAGAATGGAACATTAATAAATGAGTCATTTCATTTTAAGGATGGACAAAAAATAAAAGGATTGCAGTTTAGAAATGATTCTATCACCCACAAAGTATCTGTTGAACACCTTGATAGGTCAATATCCTTTAATCTCAAGAATAATCAAATTATAAAGGGAACATATTGGGAGACTCCAATAGAAGCAGATTAAACTTCCTGGTCTACTGTATCTGTTGCCACGTAATATCTTGGATCATCAATTGATGTTTCAATAATATCATTGAATTTAGGGTCTGCTTTTAGAAGTAGCGTTTTACACTCCGGACTAAGGTGTGTCAGCTTAATTTGCTTACCTAATTTCAGATATTTATGTGCCAGATTATCAATAGCTTCAATTCCTGAATGATCTGTTACTCTTGATTCTATGAAATCAATCTCAACTTTTTCAGGATCGTTTTTAGCGTCAAATTTAGCATTGAAGTTTTGTACTGAACCAAAGAACAATGGGCCCCAAATCTCATAAACCTTGGTACCATCTGATTTCATTTTCTTCCTTGCTCTAATTTTTGTAGCATTTTGCCATGCAAATACAAGAGCAGAAATTATAACTCCCGCGATAACCGCGATTGCTAAATCTTTCCAAACTGTAATTGCTGATACAGCCACCAACACAACTGCATCCGCTAAAGGAATTTTCCTAATGATTCTGAAACTACTCCAGGCAAATGTTCCGATAACAACCATGAACATTACTCCAACCAAAGCAGCAATTGGAATTTGCTCAATTAGTGGAGCTCCAAATAGTACAAAACACAATAACGCTATGGCAGCAACAGTACCTGAGAGTCTACCTCTTCCTCCTGAGTTCACATTGATAATTGATTGCCCAATCATAGCACAACCACCCATTCCACCGAATAGACCATTCAGAATATTTGCTCCTCCTTGAGCTACACATTCTCTGTTACCACTTCCTCTCGATTCAGTGATTTCATCTACAAGGTTCAATGTCATTAATGATTCAATTAATCCAACTGCCGCCAATAAAAACGCTGTTGTGATCACCAAATCCCAATGTCCAGAAATTGTATCAATTAATCCAAAAATCTGAAATTGAAAAGAAGGTAATGTACCCTCAAGACCAGAACCTCCACCATCTCTGATGAAAGAACCAACAGTACTTACTTCAATTCCTCCAAATATTGTAATCATTGCCACAACTACTATTCCAACCAAAGCTGCTGGTAACTTCTTAGTCAGTTTTGGCAATAAAAACATGATTGCCATGGTTAAAGCCACTAACCCAAGCATTGTAAAAAGTTCAGCTCCTTGCAGCCATTGCATATTGCCATTAACATTCTCCTTAAACATTCCCAGTTGAGCAAGGAATATCACGATTGCAAGACCGTTAACAAAACCCATCATTACGGGATGTGGAATTAATCTCACAAACTTTCCTAATCTTAAGAAGCCCGCAGACATTTGGATTAGCCCAACAAAAAGAAGTGTAATAAATAACCACTGGAGCCCCAGGTTATTAATTGGAGTTTCAAGCGCAAGCCCTACTTCATTCCCTTTTTGGATCAGGTGGATCATCACTACAGCCATAGCACCAGTCGCTCCTGAAATCATCCCAGGTCGTCCACCAAATAGTGCTGTAACAATACCCATCATGAAGGCACCATACAAACCTACTAAAGGATCAATCCCAGCTACAAAAGCAAATGCAACAGCCTCTGGCACTAACGCTAGCGCTACAGTAAGACCTGAAAGGATATCATTTTTAGGATTATGAGTGAAGTTATGAAATAGTCGTCGCATGGCCCAAACTTTAAAAAAGGGGCAAATATAGCGGTTTTATTAACAGAAAGTTTGATTCATTGAAAAATCAACAATGGAAATTGCATATCATTAACAGAATAACATATTACACTTAATAGCAATACCTGAGGTTTTATTTGGTAAATACTACTAAACCCTCCAATTCTTCTTCCATTTTTAACATTTGCAGTGATTTATCAAACTCAGCTGTGAATGCAAACTTCTTGTTATTCATCACATACTGATAAATATACCAATCTGTCTGTGGGGTTGGCACATCCAATACATTCTCAAAATCTATCCATTTCAAATCTCCTTCATTACATG
>JANSWY010000054.1 GCA_024743255.1 bacterium
GATTTGATGTTTCCTTTTACGGTGAGTTTAGCATCAGGATCTGTGGTGCCGATTCCTACATTACCTGTATTTTTTATGAAAAACGCATGTTCATGAGTGGAAAACTCAATGTCATTGGAGATTGCAAATCCAGCTTCAGAATTATCCCAGCCAAGAGTGAATCGATCAACATTATTACTGCCAATAGTCATTCTAGTACTATAGCCACCTGAGTTGAATCTGAATTTACCAATATTTGGCCTCTCAAGTGTTAGGAAATCTTGACCAGAATCTCCACCGACAACAGTAAGTCCATCACCAGTTGGAGAATTAGTTCCAATCCCAACATTCCCATGGGCATTGATTCTCATTCGTTCAAGGTCTTGCGTTCCAAAAACCAAGCTTGAACCTCCTGCCTGAGATACTAGCCAGTTTTCATTGGCATTTGTAGAATGTGCATCGGCAAATGAGATTAGTCTTACATTGTTTCCCTGACTATTGACTTTAAATCCTGCACTAGCCGATGTTCCAGCAGTGGAATTTACAATTCTGATTATTGACTCATTATTTTGATCTTTAATTGCGTCAAAAGTAGCGGATGGAGAAGTTGTCCCAAGACCCATTTGTCCCAGATGATTTATTATAAAATCATAACCACTGTTGACTGTGTTATTATGAGGGACTTTGAATCCCAAATAGCCTGTGTTACTACCGGTCGAGTAAACAGCCATATCGGCATGTAAAAAAGAACCACTGGTGTTTTTACTTCTTAATCTTATGCTTGACTCGTTTCCACTACCATCATTTACAAGTCTGAGTATGTTTGTTGACTCAGATGTAGTAATTGTTGTAATGGCGTTACTAGTGCTTGTAGTCCCAATTCCAACACGATCTGTGGTTGTGACTTTATCTGTTCCATTAACCCACTGGCCAAAAACAGTGAATGATAAGGAAATAAATGTGAATAAGATTAATGTTTTTTTCATATTTCTAGATAGTTAAATAAATAATACACCCAAGGTAGAATCACAACAGTTGATGAATTCGACTTCAGGTTTGACGGTTGCAAATATATAAAAAAAAGCAGCCCGGTAAGAGCTGCTTTTATATTTTCAATAAGTTATTTCTAACTTAAATGCTATCAAAATCAAATGTATCCAAATAAGCTGTAGTAAACTTACCAGACTGGAATACAGGATCATCCATAAGCTTGATGTGCAATGGAATGGTAGTATCAATTCCTTCGATTACAGTTTCCATTAATGCTCTTTTCATTCTAACAATTGCTTCTTCTCTGGTTTGAGCAGAAACAATCAATTTAGCAATCATAGAGTCATAGTTTGGTGGTATTGTGTAGCCGGCATAAATGTGGCTATCTACTCTCACACCGTGACCACCTGGAAGGTGAACATTAGTGATCTTACCTGGAGAAGGTCTGAAACCTTTCTTAGGATTCTCAGCATTGATTCTACATTCCATAGAATGCAACTGAGGGAAATAATTCTGTCCTGAGATTTCAATTCCAGCAGCAACTTTGATTTGCTCCTTAATCAAGTCGAAATCAGTTACTTCCTCTGTAATTGGGTGCTCTACCTGGATTCTTGTATTCATTTCCATGAAGTAGAAATCTCCATGCTTATCTACAAGGAATTCAATTGTTCCTGCACCTTCGTAACCAATTGCTTCAGCACCTTTAATAGCTGCTTCTCCCATTCTCTCTCTTAAGTCCTGGCTTACGATAGGAGATGGAGTTTCTTCAATTAGTTTCTGGTGTCTTCTTTGGATAGAACAATCTCTTTCAGATAAGTGGCAAGCTCTTCCTCTGGAATCACCTACAATCTGAATCTCAATATGTCTTGGTTCTTCAATGAATTTCTCAAGATACAAAGCGTCATTACCAAATGCAGCACCAGACTCTTGTCTAGCATCATCCCATGCTTTCTGGAAACCAGATTCATCGTTAACAATCCTCATACCTCTACCACCACCACCGGCAGTAGCTTTTAGGATCACTGGATATTTTACTTTCTTGGCAATTTTCTTTCCTTCCTCTACAGAGCTTAATAATCCATCAGAACCTGGAATGGTAGGAACACCAGCAGCTTTCATAGTATCTTTAGCTGTAGCTTTATCTCCCATTTTGCTGATCATGTCAGCGCTTGCTCCGATGAATTTGATGCCGTACTCATCACAAACTTTTGAGAATTCAGCATTTTCTGAAAGGAAACCATATCCCGGGTGAATAGCATCTGCATTTGTGATTTCAGCAGCAGAAATGATTCTTGGGATATTTAAATATGATTCAGTACTTGGAGGAGGACCGATACAAACAGCCTCATCCGCAAATGTTACATGTAAACTATCCGCATCTGCCTGAGAATAAACAGCAACTGTTTTAATTCCCATTTCTCTGCAGGTACGAATTACCCTTAGAGCAATTTCTCCTCTATTGGCAATTAATATTTTTTTAAACACGTCGCTTCGTTAAAGTGAATTATGATGGATCAACTAAGAATAATGGCTGGTCGTACTCAACTGGCTGAGCATTTTCAACCAATACCTTTACGATTGTACCACTAACATCTGATTCGATTTCATTGAATAACTTCATAGCTTCAACTATACATACAGTCTGTCCTGCTGAAACTTTATCACCAACGTTTACAAATGCCGGAGACTCAGGATTTGAAGAACGATAGAAAGTCCCAATCATTGGAGATTTTACTTGTACGTACTTGGAGTCGTCAGAACCTGCACTTTCAGCTGCTGGAGCTGCTGCCGGAGCTGGAGTCGCTGCTGGAGCAGGTGTTGCTGCCACTGGTGCTGCTGCAACCGGAGCTGCTACAACTGGAGCAGGAGCTGCTTCAACTATTTGCTGTGTAACCTCATTTGAGCGTTTTACATTGATCTTAAATTCCTCAGTTTCAATGTTAACCTCTTCCAATCCGGACTGAGAAATAAAGTCTATCAAATCTCTTATCTCCTTTGCTTTCATAGGTATCTATTAATTAAGTTTTTAGGGTCAATTCTTTAAGTAAATGCCAATAAATTGGCGTTATTCTATAACAGGTAAAACCTGAAATGGCGGTAAATATAAATTATTTTACACGTTCTACGTAAGCTCCCTTAGTAGTATCGATTTTAATTCTTTCATCCTGATTGATGAAAAGGGGAACTTGTACTGTTGCACCAGTGTCAATTGTTGCTGGCTTTGAAGCGTTTGTTGCAGTGTCTCCCTTAATACCAGGCTCTGTATAAGTAACAGTCACCTCTACATGTAAAGGAAGTTCACAACCTAAAATTTCTTCTTGCTCTTCGTGAATGATTACTTCACATACTTGTCCGTCATGAAGGAATTGAGGAGCGTTAATAAGGTTTTCCTGGATACTTACCTGCTCAAAAGTCTCATTATCCATGAAATTATATCCCATATCATCCTTGTAAAGGAATTGGTATGGTCTTCTTACTACTCTTGCAGTGCTGATTTTGTGACCTGCAGAGAATGTATTATCTACTACTTTTCCAGTCCTAACGCTTTTAAGTTTTGTTCTTACGAATGCAGGACCTTTTCCCGGTTTTACGTGTTGAAATTCAACTACAGAATACAGGTCATGATTGAATTCAATAACCAACCCGTTTCTAATATCTGCTGTGGTTGCCATGAAAAGTGAATTTGTTTATTTGAACTTGTTAAATACTATTTAGAATCGTAGGACCACTTGATGTAAGTTGCGCCCCAGGTAAATCCTCCTCCAAATGCTGCAAGGATAAGATTATCTCCTTTTTTCAATTTAGACTCATAGTCCCATAAACACAACGGAATAGTTCCGCTGGTTGTGTTACCAAACTTTTGAATATTGAGCATTACCTTTTCTTCAGGTAATCCAATTCTGTTGGCTGTTGCGTCAATAATTCTCTTATTAGCCTGGTGAGGTACCAAGTATGCAATATCATCTCCAGTCAGGTTGTTTCTGTCGGCAACTTCAGCTGCAGTGTCTGCCATGTTTTTCACAGCAAACTTAAAAACCTGAGAACCTTCCTGATAAACGTAGTGCTCTTTGTTTTGAAGTGTTTCAACAGAAGCCGGCTTTCTACTTCCACCAGCTTTCATGTGAAGATAAGGTTCGCCAGATCCATCAGAATGAAGTTCTGTGTCAATAATTCCAGTTTCGTCTTCTGAAGGTTCTAACATAACAGCTCCACCACCATCTCCAAAAATGATACAGGTAGCTCTGTCGGTGTAATCAATGATGGAAGACATTTTATCAGCTCCCACAACGATAACCTTTTTATAAAGTCCGGTCGCAATGAATTGAGATCCGGTAGTAAGTGCATATAGAAATCCTGAACAAGCAGCCTGAAGGTCGTAACTGAAAGAGTTAACTGCTCCAACAGCATTTGCAATGATGTTACCCGTGGCTGGGAATGCCATGTCAGGAGTAGTTGTGGCGCATATGATCAAGTCAATGTCTTCAGCTTTTGTATTGGTTTTTTCAAGAAGCCCTTTTACAGCTTCAATTCCAATTACTGAAACACCCTTGTTCTCACCTTTTAGGATTCTTCTCTCTTTAATACCCGTTCTGGAAGTAATCCATTCATCATTTGTGTCCACCATTGTTTCCAACTCCTGATTAGTCAGGATGTAATCTGGAACATACCCGTGGACTCCAGTAATAGCCGCTCGTTTAAGGTTCATCTAGGTGATTTTGTTATTAAAAAATCAAAGCCTGCAATTTATACAGGCTTTTCTATTTCTTCTAACGATTAGGCTAAAACTTCCTTCTCCATCACAACTTTACCTTTGTAGTAAAGTTTGCCTTCATGCCAGTATGCTCTGTGAGGCAAATGAGCTTCTCCAGTAACCTGACAAATCATATAGTTCTTTGGTTCTGCTTTGTAATGCGTTCTTCTCTTATCTCTTCTTTGTTTCGATATCTTACGCTTAGGATGAGCCATTTCTAATTGTATTTAATGTTATTGTTTTTTCAAATTTCTTAATGCTTCCCATCTGGGATCCAATGTTTCCTCATTCTCTTCTTCCTCCTCTACAAAATCATCAGAAGAATAAATCAGGTCATCAGTTTCTTCCTCTCCTTCAAATTTGGGATGAAGCTTTTTCATTGGAATTGAGATGGTTAAGTATTCAAAGATATTTTGTGCAATGTTTAAAGACTGTGTGTCTCTATGTATGCTAATAATCTCATCACCTAACTCAACATCTTCCTCTCCGAACTTGATCAGTAGATTTTCTGACTTCTTAATTGGGAACATAAATGGTTCCAAACTCCTGTCACAAATCAACTCAACTTCGGCATCTATTTGGAAGTCTGCCGTCATCATCGTTTCCTCTTTCATCAACTCCAGATGACAAGTTCCTTTTCCCTTTTCAATAATGCTATTCTCGAATAGCTCGAAAAAAGAATTTTCAAACTCAAAATCAAAGCTGTGCGTTTTATTTGGCAGCTTGTATATATCGATTCTGTAGTTATCTAAAGCTCTCATCGATCCTTCCCTTTGAATAAAGAACCGCAAATTTACGGAGAGATTTCTAAATAATAAAGAAAAAGCAATAAATAGATTAAGGAATTATGAATTCTCTTGTCTCATTTTCCAAACATCGTATGCCAGATACAATGCTTGTCTCATAGAAGTCTCGCTTGAAGCATTTTTACCAGCAATCCCATAAGCAGTTCCATGATCAGGAGATGTTCTGATTACAGGAAGACCTGCTGTGAAGTTCACACCGTGTTCAAATGCCATGCTTTTGAATGGTATTAATCCTTGGTCGTGATACATAGCCAG
Organism: bacterium; assembly: GCA_024743255.1. Lineage (GTDB taxonomy): Bacteria > Bacteroidota > Bacteroidia > Cytophagales > Cyclobacteriaceae > JANSWY01. The sequence goes on from JANSWY010000054.1 coordinate 5,782, forward strand.
AATTCCGTCATATGAGTTGAATTGATCTGAACCGAAGAATCCATCTGCCGGGAAAGGTCCAAATACCAGATTGCCATTATTTCTCTCTTCTTCCAATGCAGGACCAATTATTTCTTGTTCCTCTTTTCCAAGTAATCCGTTTTCTCCAGCATGAGGATTAAGTCCCATAACAGCGATCTTTGGTTTTTTGATGCCAAAGTCTTTCTTCAGAGACTTGATCATGATCTTAAGCTTCTTTTTGATGGCTTCTCCTGTAATCTTGCCTGGAACATCTTTCAATGGAATGTGTCCTGTAACTACACCTACTCTAAGTGTGTCACTAACAAGGAACATCAAATTATCATCTACTTCAAACTTTTGAGCCAGGTATTCTGTGTGGCCAGGAAAAGCAAAATCGTCTGATTGGATATTATTCTTGTTGATAGGTGCTGTAACAATGGCATGAATTTTACCATCCTTTAGATCCTGAGAGGCTTTTTCTAAAGAAAGTAATGCGTACTTGCCACCATCTTCATTTTCTTCACCAGGTTTTATCTCAACATTCTCATCCCAGATGTTTAGCACATTAACCTTCTTCGGGTTGATATTGTCCAATCCCTTAGTTTGGTAATAATTGAATGACTGTAAATCCAGGTTCTTTCTGTAAAAGGAAATTACCTTGGCGGAACTATATATAATAGGTGTAAAGGATTTGCAAAGTCGATTATCCATCAGTGATTTAATGATAACTTCTGGTCCAACACCATTGATATCACCAACCGTAATTCCGATTAGTGGTTTGTCGTTTGTATTATTCTTTGTCATTTTTTGCTATCAGCACTTAACAAATTTCTTTGCTATTGGTCATTCAATACGAAAGAATAACCCTTAATTTGCTCCTGCAAGTTAAATTATTTGGAAAACAAATTGCAATGGATTCAGTAAGGCCAAAAAAGAAGTTGGGACAACACTTTCTAAAAGACGAAAATATCGCACTTAAGATAGTGGATGCATTGCAGCTAAATCAAGATGAAAAACATGTTTTGGAAATTGGCCCAGGTACAGGCGTCTTAACCAAATATTTGATTGAAAATGGAATTCCAGATTTTAAAGCGCTAGATGTAGATGATGAATCTGTTGAATACCTGAAAAAACATTACCCTGATCATTCAGAGAAATTTCATTTGCAAGACTTTTTGAAATCAGAGTTGCCAGAAGAGAATTTTGCAGTCATTGGGAATTTTCCCTACAACATAAGTTCTCAAATCTTCTTTAAAATATATGATTATCGCAATCATGCTACTGAAGTTGTAGGGATGATTCAAAAGGAAGTAGCTGATAGAATTAGCTCAAAAGAAGGCAATAAGACATACGGTATACTGAGTGTTCTATTGCAGGCGTTTTATGAAGTGGAATATTTATTCACTGTTCCTCCTGGGGTATTTAATCCTCCGCCTAAAGTAAAATCAGCAGTAATCAGATTCTCCAGAAATAATGTTAAGAAACTGGAATGTGATGAAGCGCTATTTAAAAGGGTTGTTAAGGAGGGTTTCCAAAAGCGCCGCAAAACGTTGTGGAACTCTTTAAAAAATTTAAATTTGCCCGAGTCTCTCAGGGACGAACCTATGCTAACCAAAAGAGCCGAACAACTTTCGGTTAATCAGTTTATTGAATTAACAAAATTGATTGAGCAATCATGGAACAATTGACTCATTTTGAACTTACCAAAGAGTTCCTCGATCTATTTCAGGTTGCCCTGGAAAATCGAGACGATGAGTTTATTCTCCAGACGCTGGAAGGAGTAAATCCTGCCGACATCTCCGCTCTTCTTGATGAGTTTGAGACAGAGGAATGTCACTTTGTTCTAAATCTCCTCGACAATAAAGTAAGCGCAGAAATTATAAGTGATCTCGCTGAAGACATTAAAGGGAAGTTTATCATGGACTTCACTTCTTCAGAGGTTGCCCAATTTATAGAACACCTCGATTCTGATGACGGGGTAGATATCCTGGCATTAATTCCTCTCAAGAAACGAGAAGAAATAATCAGCCTCCTGCAAAATGAAGAGAAGGCATCTAATATTCTTGATCTATTAAGATACGATGAAGATGTTGCCGGAGGTTTGATGGCAAAAGAGCTGATCAAAGCTAACCTTAATTGGACCGTACTTCAGTGTATTGATGAAATCAGAAAGCAAGCAGAAAATGTTGAAAAAATTTACTCTGTATATGTTGTTGATGATCATGAGAAGTTGATCGGGAAAGTTTCTCTTAAAAGAATTATTCTAGCAAGCGATGCAATGAAGATCTCTGATATCTATGATCCTGATGTGGTTTCTGTTGAGACTTATCTGGATGAAGAGGAGGTAGCTATTGTGATGCAGAAATATGATTTGGATGCTGTACCTGTTGTGAACGCAAGAGGTAGACTGGTTGGGAGAATTACAATTGATGATATTGTAGATGTAATTACTGAGCAAGCAGAAGAAGAAAGACAAATCATGTCTGGTATATCTTCGGATGTGGAGGAAGATGATACTGTATGGGTACTTTCAAAGGCCCGGTTACCATGGCTGGTTATTGGTTTGGTTGGGGGACTTGTTGGAGCATACTTCATTAGTTTTTTCGAAGGTGAAATTAAGGTGATACCAATAATGGCATTTTTTATTCCATTGATTACTGCAACGGGTGGAAATGTTGGTATTCAGTCTTCTTCATTGGTGGTGCAAAGTTTAGCTAATAGAAGCGCTTTTACTGACAGTCTTGTGAAAAGATTAGTGAAGGTATTGTTTGTAGCTGTAGTAAATGGGGTGATACTGGCTTTGATTGTTTTTGGAGTGGTGATATTGTTTACCAAAGATCAAAGAATAGCATTGACAGTTGCTTTCGCTTTGTTTAGTGTTGTTTTATTAGCATCCTTCATGGGGACAATTACTCCTCTGTTGTTAGATAAATTTGGAATCAATCCTGCGTTAGCTTCTGGACCTTTTATTACTACAGCCAACGATTTGTTAGGTCTTATCGTTTATTTTGCTGTAGCTCACTCATTATACGGCTTATAAGCCATCAGAGAAATGACCAATAAAAAAATATTAGTAGTCAACGATTTACACGAAAGCTTCCAGCAAATCCTGGAAAAGGATTGGGTTGAGATCGATTATCAACCAAAAATCACCAAAGAGGAAGTGTTGGCTATTATTCATGAGTATCACGGATTGGTTGTTAGAAGCAAAATCAGAGTAAATAAAGAATTAATAGATAAAGCCACTAAGCTCGAATTTGTAGCAAGGGCAGGGGCTGGAATTGATAATATTGATGAGTCAGCGTTAAAAGGAACGAACATAGTTGTATTCAACGCACCTGAAGGAAACAGAGACGCAGTAGGAGAGCATGCAATAGGTATGATTCTGAACTTATTCAATCATTTAGGCTCAGCAAATACCGAAGTGAAGAATGGTATCTGGATGAGGGAGGAGAATCGGGGGATTGAACTTAAAGGCAAGACAGTTGGGATTGTAGGGTTTGGTAATACAGGTCAGTCTTTGGCTAAGAAGCTAAGTGGGTTTGATGTTAATATATTGGCTTATGATAAGTATAATTCCAAATCGCCATTGCCTTATGTGAAGATGGTTGAGTTAGAAGAGCTTTATGCTGAAACTGAAATCCTTAGCATTCACGTACCACTAACTTCAGAAACTGAATTATTTATCAATAAAGACTTTTTCAAAGGATTTCTCAAAAGTATTTATGTGATCAATACATCCAGAGGAAAGGTAGTTTCTCTGGAGGGATTAAGTGAAGCATTAAATAATGGTGTAATACAAGGAGCAGCATTAGATGTTTTGGAAAACGAAAAGTTCTCAACTTTTACTGAAGCAGAGAAAAACACATTTCAAAAGCTGGTGGAATCAGGCAAAGTAATATTTACTCCACATGTTGCAGGCTGGACTTTTGAGTCATATGAAAAAATTAGTCAGGTGTTGGCAAACAAGATTCTGAAATACTATCAAGAATCCCCTAAAGTTGTTTGATTGCGCCTAAAATCTGTATATTTGTAATTCACTTTAAGAAATTAAAAGATAAAGACGGTTCTAGCGATAGGACCGTTCTTTTTTGTTTATAAACGAATTGATATGTCTAATATAAGTTATTACACCCCAGAAGGGCTAGAGAAGTTGAAGAACGAGCTTCAGGAGTTGAAGACAAAAGGAAGGGCTGATATGGCCAAGCAAATTGCAGAAGCCAGAGACAAGGGTGACTTAAGTGAAAACGCTGAATATGATGCAGCAAAAGACGCTCAGGGACTTCTTGAGTTGAAAATATCGAAGCTAGAGGAAGTTGTTGCTAATGCAAGAGTAATTGATGAATCTTCAATTGATACATCTAAAGCTGGAATCTTGTCTACCGTTAAGATTAAGAATAAGAAGAACGGTATGGAAGTAAAGTATACTTTGGTTTCTGAAGAAGAAGCTGATTTGAAAACAGGAAAGATTTCTATCAAGTCTCCAATTGGTAAAGGACTTATTGGTAAAGAAGTAGGAGAGGTAGCAATTGTAGATGCACCTGCAGGGAAGATTGAATTTGATATACTAGATATCTCTTATTAATAAGATGGCAAGTATTTTTACCAAAATCATCAATCGCGAGATACCAGCAAAGATTGTTGCTGAAAATGATGATTATCTGGCCTTTCTTGATATTAATCCATTAATGGAAGGTCATTGTCTTGTAATCCCAAAACAAGAAGTAGACTATATTTTTGATTTAGAAGATGAGGTGCTCACTGGACTTCATTTGTTCGCTAAAAAAGTAGCTGCAGCGATTAAGAAAACTGTTCCCTGCGAGAGGGTAGGCGTAACCGTAATGGGACTTGAAGTTCCTCATGCACATGTTCATTTAATTCCAATAAACACCATGGAAGACATGAATTTTAGCAGAATGAAACTCAAGCCTACACCTGATGAGCTGAGTGAGATGGCTGACAAGATTAAAGCCAACTTTTAAGTTACTTCATTCGATTAGGGTTTTCACTGAGAAACGCTTTCCAACTTTTAAAAGACTTTGTTGTTTTGCCTCCCTGAAAATGGTGGCATAAAGCAACAGCTAAAGCATCAGAGGCATCCAGTAATTTGGGTGCCTCTTTGAATTTCAAAAGAGTCTTCAGCATTGCAGCAACCTGCTCCTTACTGGCATTACCATTTCCTGTAACGGATTGTTTTACCTTTTTAGGTGCGTATTCCGTGATGGGGATTTCTCTTGATAAAGCAGCGGCCATTGCAACGCCCTGAGCTCTTCCCAACTTCAGCATAGACTGCACATTTTTTCCAAAGAATGGAGCTTCTAATGCTACATCATCCGGATGAAACTCATCAATAATTGACAATACTCTGTCAAAAATCTTCTTAAGCTTAATTTCATGGTTAGTATATTTGCTCAGATGAATAACACCAAACTGCAATAACTTGAATTCAGAGCCTTTTACTATGATCAGACCGTATCCCATGACAGTGGTTCCCGGATCAATGCCCAGAATTATTTTTTCTTTTTTTGTCTGATCATTCATAGGTGCAATTTATGAAGAAGGTATCCATAATTAAAAATCATAAGGCTTTACTAAACCATTTGTGGAAGCTACTTGTACTAAGCTTGATTACCTGGTTTATCGTAACACAACTTTCAAAGCATAGTTTGGCTGATTTTCAATTCGTAAATATGGAGCCACTGGTAATAGCGTTAGTATTGATGTTAATGGCATTGAATTGGGGGTTAGAAGCAAGAAAGTGGCAGATTCTTGTCGAAATCAACAGTTTTTATGAAGCTGTGAAAGCAGTATTAATCGGTTTGTTGTTTAAACAATTTATTAGCTCTTTAGGGGATTTATCTGGTCGGGTATCAACTTTGGAAGGAAAAACTAAAGTTGCTCAGGTTGGATCATTTTTGATCAATTCAATCTGCCAGACTATAATAACGGTCGTGTTTGGCCTTATCGGAACTATAACTTTATTGACTAATCAACGCTTTGTTGATTTTAGGAACTTGAATTTATTGATTTTACTGATTTCCTGTTGTGTTCTAATTGCTAGTATATTGGTTTTCAAGTTCCGTACAAGGATTATGAAAACTGTAAGGCACTGGTTTGCAGCAACGAAAGAGGTTTCAACTAATACTATCTTACAGATTCTTGGATTATCGGCATTCCGATATTTGGTGTTTTTTACTCAGTTTTACCTGATCTTTAGAATGGTGGGGCTAGATATCGAAACCTGGATACTATTGAATGGGATTGCATTCATATTTCTGGCTAAATCTATCATTCCGACTCTTAATTTATTTGGGGACATTGGTATCAGAGAGTTTTCTGCACTGTTGTTTTTTGGGCAATTCGGTATTGACGCGTCTTTAGTGATTAGTGCGACATTACTTCTGTGGATTATTAATGTTTTTTTGCCTGCTTCATTAGCAATTGTGTTTGTTCCAAAATTAAAACTTGTTCACAATTGATTTTTGCCGGAGCTCTCACATTCATACTTCTGTATTCCATCTACTTAATCTTGCTTAAAGTTTATTGGGATAGAATTCCTATTGAAGGGATAGTAACATCAGATCAGGAATTAAAGGTTTCTGTATTGATTCCAGTAAGAGATGAAGCAACAAGTATAAAGGAACTGCTAAATGATATTGCTGATCAGAACTATAATAATCAATTGATTGAAGTATTGATAATTGATGATTATTCCGAGGACGGTACAAAGCAAATTGTTCAACAAGCCATTAAAGAACTTGAAATAGCAATAAAGCTATACTCCTTAAAAGAGCTTCAAGCACCAGAAGGTAAGAAAAGTGCAATAACGATTGGCGTTTCAAAAGCGCAAAATGATATCATTTTATGCACAGACGGTGATTGTAGGATCAGTAAGGATTGGGTGCGAAATTATGTTCATCAGTTTTTGGATAATAACATCAATATGGTTTTAGGACCGGTTGTGTTCTTTAGTGAGGAATCGAGCTTTGTGAAGCTACAACAATTGGAATTTGCAGGTTTGATTGGATTGGGGGCTGCATCCCTTGAGATGGGCGCACCGATTATGTGTAATGGAGCTAATCTTGGTTATCGTAAATCACTATTTGAAAGAGTGCAGGGATTTGATGGAAATACCAATATTGCATCAGGAGATGATGAGTTTTTACTTCAAAAAGCGTTTGATGAGTCGAGTGATTCTGTGAGGTTTATAAAATCGGCTGATGCTTTGGTTAGTACTTCAGCAAAGCACAGTGCTGGGGACTTTTTAAATCAAAGAATCAGGTGGGCAAGTAAGTGGAGGTTCCACAAGCAATCGAGAGTTACTATTTGGGCCATTTTGGTTTTCTTGTTTCAGGCTGCCACTGCAATTGGAATAATCGGTTTATTTTTCATGACTAAGCCAGGAATTGCTCTTGGTATATTAGCAATCAAAGTATTGGCAGAATTTTTCTATTTGAAATCAGTATCTGAAATAATGGGAGTTAGGCTCTCAAAACTGGAATTCTGTATTTTACAGGTCATGTACCCTTTTTATATTGTCTTTTTATCTATAATTTCATTGTTTATTAAATATAACTGGAAAGGAAGAAGTTATAAATGAGTGATTTGGAATACGACGTATTGGATGAATTATACTTTGTGGTGTCATTCGATGATCTGATGGAGAAAACCGATCTGGAGGACCATGAGCTCAAAAAAGTATTAAACAAGCTTCTTCAAAAGAGTTGGATTAAATGTCTTTCTTCAGCAACTGACGATGTGCCGGAGGATGATTTGAATTTTGATAGAGACGCAAGGAGATATTTTTACCTGGCTACAAAAGCGGGATTAATGGCTCATAACAGCAATGGATAAGTGATGATTGGTTCTAAGGACTCGCAAATCAAAGATTTAAAGCTCAATGCTTTACTGGAAATAACACAGGCTATTAACAACAATCTGTCGGAAGATTCTCTGTATAAAATATATCGATTCACACTTCTTGCAGATCTTAAAATTGAAAAGATAGGGCTGTTTGTTTTGGATGATTCATGGGTATGCAAGGTGAATTATGGAACAAGCAGGAAGATGGAGGGTGAATCTCTTCCAGAGTCATATCAAAACTTAAAACAAGCGGAGGAGATTGCATCCTGCGATGAGTTGTTCTGCGAGTTTGATGAGGTTTTCCCGGTCTCTCATAAGGATAAACTTTTAGCAGTAGTATTCTTAGGAGGTGTTTCAGATGTTTCTGAGCAGACCGTTGACAGAACATTCTTACAAGCACTAACCAATATTATAATTGTGGCCATCGAGAATAAGAAGTTGGCCCGTAAACAAATAGAGCAGGAAGCTTATCGTAAAGAACTTGAGATTGCGAAACAGGTTCAGAATTACCTGATTCCAAATAGTCTTCCAAACAATTCAGACCTTCAGCTGGAAGCAAGTTACATTCCTCATCAAGATGTAGGAGGTGACTACTACGATTATATTCCACTAGCTGACAATAAGTTTATGGTTTGTATAGCCGATGTAAGTGGTAAAGGAGTACCAGCAGCTTTGTTGATGTCTAACTTTCAAGCATCTCTGCGTACCATGGTTAGAAATTCTTCTGACTTAAATGAAATTGTTGATGAGCTGAATTACCAAATTAACTTTAGCGGAAACGGAGAGAACTTCATCACATTCTTTATTGCAATTTATGATGGGAATGCTCAGACGCTTCATTACGTTAACTGTGGTCATAACCCTCCAATTCTGGTAGTTGATGGTAATTACCAATTACTTGAGGCAGGTACTACAATTCTTGGAATGTTTAATCCACTTCCATTTCTGGAGGTAGGTAAACTAGAGTTGGATCAAAACTTCCTTCTGTTTTCATATACTGATGGTGTTATAGAAACCTTTAATGATGAGGGGGAGGAGTTTGGTGAAGATCGTCTAGCAGAAATTGTTGCAACGAAAGGACATCAGGAACCAGCGCAGATTCATGCCGAGATATTTAATCAGGTGGACAAGTTTAGAGGAGAAAACAACTATCGAGATGACATTACAATGCTATCCTGTAAAGTAAACCTCTCCAAGTGAGGAATTATACTCTAAAGACACCCTGGCTCATTAAAAAAATCTACCCTGGATTAATTTGGGATAAAAAACAAGAATCTGAAAGATGTCTTTATCTGACATTTGATGATGGGCCTATTCCTGAAGTCACTCCATGGGTAATAGATCAATTGACTCAAAGAGATATTAAAGCCACATTCTTCGTTTTAGGAAAGAACGTAGATGACAATCCTGAAATATTGTCGGAACTAATAAAAGCTGGTCACAAGATTGGGAATCATACATACAATCATCTCAATGGCTGGGAAAACGATCTTGGTAGATATTTTAATGATTTTAAAAAGTGTCAGGAATCCATAGATCAACATACAAAAACGAATCTATTCAGACCTCCATACGGCAAAATTAAGAGAGGTACTATCAAAGAAATTTGCAAGACTCATCAAATAGTCATGTGGGACTATTTAATAGGTGATTTTGATAAAATGTTATCAGCTGATAAAATCTATAAAAGCGCAATCTCAAAAGTGAAACACGGTTCAATCGTGGTTTTTCATGATAGCCTCAAAGCTGAGAAACACTTAAGACAAGTACTTCCCGGATTTCTGGATCATTTTCTTGAATTAGGTTACAGATTTAAAACCTTATAGTATTAATTTGCCCCTTGGCCATTAACCCAGGGTAAGCAATGCGATATATCGAAACACATGCTCATATATATCTTGAGCATTTTGAGAAAGATATTGATGAAATTATTTCCAGATCACACGAATCAGGTGTGAGAAAGATCTATATGCCTAATATCGATCATGAATCGATTGACGGTATGTTAGAGCTGGAAGAAAAATACCCAGAGACCTGTATCGCCACTATGGGTCTACATCCGTGCAGCGTCAAAAAGGATTTTGAGAAACAACTATACGAGGTTGAGGATTGGCTTAATAAGCGAAAGTTTGTTGCAGTTGGAGAAATGGGGACAGATCTCTATTGGGATAAATCGGGTTATGAGTATCAGGTTGAAGCATTCAAGATTCAATGTCAACTCGCAATCCAGCATCAAATTCCTGTGATTATTCATTGCCGGGATTCTTTAAGAGAAACTATAGACTTAGTCAAAGAAATTAATAACCCTGACTTGAAAGGAGTTTTTCATTGCTTTGGAGGCACAAAGGAAGAAGCAAAGGAGATAATTGATCTTGGGTTTTATTTAGGAATAGGGGGTGTACTTACATTTAAGAATAGTGGATTGAAAGATGAGATTCCCGAAATAGATCTCAATAAAATTGTTCTCGAAACTGATTCTCCATATCTAACACCGGTTCCTCATAGAGGGAAACGAAATGAACCTTCCTACATTCCGCTGGTAGCTCAAAAATTAGTAGAGATTACTGGCAAATCGGCAGATGAAATTGCTACTATTACATCCAAAAATGCATTAACATTATTTCAGGCTGATGAATTATAAGATAGTCAACATAAAAACCACCGCCGGTAGAGACCCTGATTCAAGTATATTGATCATATATACAGGAGGAACTTTCGGAATGGCTTATGACAAGTCTGGAAGTCTGGCGCCATTCAATTTCGGCAGAGTACTTGAAAGTATTCCTGAATTGAGTGCCCTGGAGTTGAAGCTAACAGTTATTTCATTTCCTGAGCCGCAGGACTCTTCTAATGTAAATCATGAGCATTGGATAGATCTTGGCTATATCATATATGAGAATTATTCGCAATATGATGGTTTTGTGATCCTTCATGGTACAGATACTATGGCATATTCTGCATCTGCTCTAAGCTTTATGCTGAAAGGTATTAATAAGCCAATCATTTTTACTGGAGCTCAGATACCAATTGGATTTATTAGGTCGGATGCCAGAGAGAATTTAATTACCGCTTTGGAGATTGCATCTTCAAAGAAGGATGGTGTTCCAATTATCAATGAGGTTTGTATTTACTTCAACTTCTTTTTGTTGAGAGGAAACAGGTCTCAGAAGATAAGGAGTAGTACGTTTGCTGCATTTGAGACAGAAAATTATCCAAAGTTGGCAGAAGCAGGGATTTTCATAGAATACAATTTCGCTGCACTTCAACCACATGATCCTGATGCCAGATTAAGCATTAAGAAAAAGTTTGATGATAATGTAGTAGTATTAAAACTGTTCCCAAGTATCAACCAAAAGGTTGTGAAGAGCATTTTGAAGACAGAAGGACTAAGAGGAGTTGTTTTAGAAACCTACGGATCTGGTAATACAATGAACTACCCTTGGTTTTTAGATTGCCTTAAAGAAGCGAACGATAAAGGAATAGTATTATATAATGTATCGCAGTGTAGTGGAGGAGAGGTTATTATGGGAAGATACGAGACAAGTAAAACTTTAAGTGATTTGGGAGTATTAAGTGGAGGAGACATCACTACCGAAGCAGCAGTCACTAAAATGATGTTTTTATTGGGCACTGAAAAGAAGTTAGAAATAGTGAAAAACAAACTTCAAATGCCTTTAAATGGTGAAATGGACTATTAATTGCCATTTGGGTAAATTTGAGTTCAAAATTTGCATAACGTTTTTTTTATTGTTTGATTTGTTGCCGGAGTAAAATCGGGTATTAGAGAGGTGGCCGAGTGGTTGAAGGCGCACGCCTGGAAAGTGTGTATACTCTTCACGGGGTATCGAGGGTTCGAATCCCTCTCTCTCTGCAGTAATTGACCAAGAATAATAAACAAGAATAGATTAGTTAAACTTAACCGAAGATTCAATTTAAACTAGATTATGAAAAAGCTATTTACATTATTGATGCTAACCGGTGTTCTTTCTTTCAGCTACATGAACACTTACGCACAAGAAGACGGGACAGTAGAGGGTGATTCTACTGAAGTGGCGGCTGACTCTACGGATGCAGCTGCAGATGGGGAATTAGTTTTAGATGATGAAACTGATGATAGTGCAGATACACAATAGTTCACTGAGCCTGAGCCAGAGGTAAGTGATTCAGGATTCCACCAAGAAATCAAGAAGCAATTCATCGATGGTGGTTGGGAGTTCATGAGTATCGTACTTGCGTGTTTGATCTTAGGACTTGCAATTGCAATTGAAAGAATTATCACTCTTAACCTTGCTAGCACCAATACTAAGAAATTATTAGCCAGAGTAGAAGATGCATTATCTTCTGGAGGTGTTGAAGCTGCAAAAGATGTTTGTAGAAACACAAGAGGTCCAGTAGCATCTATCTTCGTTCAGGGATTAATGAGAATGTCTGAAGGAATCGAAATGGTTGAGAAATCAATTATTGCTTACGGTTCTGTTGAAATGGGTAAATTGGAAAGAGGTATGGTTTGGGTTTCTCTATTCATCTCTCTTGCTCCAATGCTTGGTTTCATGGGTACGGTAATTGGTATGATTGACGCATTTGACGCAATCGCTGAAGCTGGTGACGTATCTCCTGCACTTGTGGCAAACGGTATTAAGCAAGCACTTTTAACAACGGTAGGTGGTCTTATTGTAGCGGTAATTCTTCAGTTATTCTACAACTACCTTATCTCTAAAATTGATTCTATTGTAAACTCAATGGAAGATGCTTCTATCTCTTTAGTTGACATGCTTGTTAAGCACAACCTAACTAAATAAGAATAGCGCATGGAAAACTTTGTAAACATTAGTCTTTGGACTGGATATATTTTAGTAGCAGCTTGCACTGTTCTTGCAATTGTTCTTCCATTAATCAATGCTATTGATAACCCAAAAGTATTGGTAAAGGGAGCAATTGGAACAGCAGGTCTTGCTCTTGTGTTCCTAATTGGATGGGCCATTGCTGATGGCACTGCAATTGGAAATGTAAGCGGTGGCGTAGCTAAGTTCGTTAGTGGTTCACTAATTACAATGTACGTTTTAACAATTGGTGCCCTTGCAGGTATCGTTTATACAGAAATAGTAAAAGTTATTAAATAATGGCTAGAAGCAAAAATAGAGCAACTACAGAGGTGAATGCCGGTTCAATGGCCGACATTGCATTCTTGTTGCTTATCTTCTTCCTCGTTACAACTACGATTGCTAACGATAAGGGGATAACAATGCGTCTGCCACCACCTCCGGATCCAAACAATCCACCACCAGAAGTAACTAAGAATGACAAGAACATCTTTAAGATCCTTGCAAACTCTCAGGATAACTTACTGGTAGAGGATGAGCCGTGGGAAGAAGATCCTTCTGCATTGAAGGAAGAGATAAAGAAATTTATCCTAAACTTCGGTAACCCAGGTCCAGAAGGATTAGATATTTATAACTCGCTACCTCCTGGTATGAAAACATATATCAGTATCAATGGTAGAAGTCAGGACTCAGCTGAGGATCCTACAGAAGCAGTAGTTTCTTTTAAGGCTCAGAGGGGTACAAGTTATGAGTTATACATAGCAGTACTTGATGCTATTAACACAGCATACAATGAGGTTTATGGTGAGAGAGTTGGTCTTACAGCCGAGGAATTCCTTGCGCTTGACAAGTCTAACCCAATCCAAAAAGACCTTTATGACAGAGCTAGACAAGGAATCCCTAGAGCGATTTCAATTGCAGAACCGGATAAAGTAGGAGGTAGATAATGGGAAAGTTTAGCAAAAGTTCAGGTACTTCTCAGGAAATCCCTACAGCGGCACTTCCTGATATTATTTTCATGCTGTTGTTCTTCTTCATGGTAACAACTGTTCTAAGAGAGCAAGATTTGCTTGTAAGACAGCAATTACCAAAGGCAACTCAGCTTACGAAAATTGAGAAAAAGTCTTTAGTAAGTTACATCTACATAGGTCAGCCAAGAAACACTGATCAGTATGGTAACGAGCCAAAGATTCAGACAAACGATGTTTTTACTGAGGTTGATGATATCATTCAATTTGTAAACCAGGAAAAGGACAAATTGGACGAGAACCAAAGAGACAAGATTACTATGTCTTTTAAGGTTGATCAGGAAACTGAAATGGGTATCGTGTCTGATGTTCAGGAGAAACTAAGAAAGGCAAACGCACTAAAAGTGCTTTACAGTTCTAGAAAAGTTGCTCCACAAGAATAAATAGTTATTTAAACTATATATACAAAGCCTCATTCTTTAAGATTGAGGCTTTTTTTATGATACTGATTTCTTTGGGTTAAGATAAGGAAGCCATTCATTCTGTACTTCTCCATTCGATTCTCTCAGAAACATTACATATGAAGGCTTAATTGGCTGGTTCCTCAGTTTCATCTCTACTTCTTCCAAAGAGTTATCACCCTTCTTAGCATTACACTTTTGACAAGCTGTCGTCAGATTAGTCCAGGTGGATTTACCTCCTTTGGATTTTGGAATAACGTGATCCAATGTAAGGTTTTTTGTAGTTCCACAGTATTGACATTGGTTTTTGTCCCTCTTAAAAATATTATGCCTTGTGAGAACTACCCCACGATAGGGGATACTGACATATCTATTGATTTTGATTACTGATGGTAACGGGAACTTTTTAGAAACGGTTCTTAGATATTGGTTCTCAGCTTGATCAACTAAATCAGCCTTTTTGAGATATACTAATAGGAAAGCACGGTATATAGAACACACTGTGATTGGAGTGTAATCCTGATTTAATACCAATACTTTTCCATTCATAGCTAATATTTAAGTTGCTTCAATTCTCTGTCCTGATCTTTCTTCTTCATAGAATCACGCTTATCATACAGGTTTTTACCTTTAGCTAAACCCACCTCTAGTTTTGCAAAACCTCTTTTATTGATATAGAGTTTGGTTGGTACAATGGTGAAGCCTTTTTCTTCAGTTTTCGCCCGAAGCTTTTCTATTTCCCTTTTATTTAACAAAAGTTTCCTTTCTCTTGTTGGCTCATGATTTGTGAATGAACCCTGTGAGTATGGTGAGATGGTCATACCTTTTACAAAGATCTCATCATTACTAATGTGACAATAAGCTTCCTGCAATGATACTTTTCCTTCTCTGATAGATTTTATCTCAGTCCCTTTCAATATCATACCTGCCTCATAAGTATCAGAAATAGTAAATTCATGAAACGCTTTACGATTCTTAATACTTACACTATTTGAAAATCTATCTTTAGATGCCATTCTATTAAAACTACCTTACAATTGTTATTTATCAAATTAATCTAATTAAAACTGCATTCTTGGTTCAGGGGTTTCAGTTAAGCTGTCAAATTTTTGATTTAGGTACTGAAAATGCCCTGCCATTGCGATCATACCGGCATTATCGGTACAGTATTCCATTTTTGGAATAAATACCTGCCATTGTCGCCTTGAAACTTGTTCCGTTAATGCCTCTCTGAGTCCAGAGTTTGCAGATACTCCACCTGCTATAGCTATTTGTTTAATATTAAACTGCTTAGATGCCGCTATTACCTTTTTCAATAACATTTGAATCAAAGTGTATTGAATACTAGCGCACAGGTCGTTCAAATTATTCGCTATGAAATCCTTATCTTCTTTTACCTGATCTCTCAAAAAGTATAGAAATGCAGTCTTTATTCCACTAAAAGAATAATTTAATCCGTCCATGGTAGTTTGAGGAAAGGTAAACTTTCTAGGATCTCCTAATTTAGCATACTTATCGATTAATGGACCCCCCGGATAAGGAAGACCAAGAATTTTTGCACACTTATCGAATGCTTCACCCACTGCATCATCTTTAGTTTCTCCAACTATTTCCATAGTCAAATAGTCATCTACCTTTACTATTTGAGTGTGTCCACCACTAACAGTAAGACACAGAAACGGAAATTTAGGTTTAGGCTCCTCGATAAAATGGGCTAAAATATGAGCCTGCATATGGTTGACTCCCAATAATGGGATGTCTAAAGCATATGCCATTGATTTAGCAAATGAGCTACCAACAAGAAGCGCACCCAACAATCCAGGACCTTTTGTATAAGCAATCGCATTCAGGTCGGATTTTTTTATATTTGCATTTTTTAAGGACTCTTCGACAACTGGCACGATATTTTGTTGATGAGCCCTGGAGGCTAGTTCCGGAACAACCCCTCCGTAATTTTCATGTATGGATTGAGTAGCAATTACGTTATTAATTACCTTACCATCAATAATGATGGATGCCGATGTTTCATCGCAGGAGGATTCAATAGCAAGGATAATATTACGCATATAAGTGGGTGTTATATCAAATTTGGGGCAATTTATAAAAAAACGAATAGTTAAAGTCGTTCTTAGAACACTCGTGTTCTTGTTTGGTTTGTTATTTGCAGCAATTCTTCTCCTTCAAATCCCTACTGTTCAGACATATTTCGTCACCAAAATCACTAGTAAATTATCAGAGGTCACCAATCATAAGACTACTATAGATTATGTAAATGTATCATGGTTCGATGAAGCATACGTAGAAGGTGTTGCCGTATATGATGTGGTGGATAGTACTATGTTTTCGGCATCTGAGATTACGTTTAATTTCGATTTGTGGGAAATTATTACGTCTAGAAACATTAAGCTTGACCGGGTTGAGATCAAGTCTGGGTCTTTCCATATGATTAAGCATTCGGACGAACTTCCACTCAATTTGACCCAATTTTTAGATGAAGTAAGAAAAATGCTAGCCAGTGACGGTCCTCCAAAAGAAAAGAAGCCCATTAGAATTGGGGAGATAGACATCTGGAACTCATCTTTTAAAATGGACGATTACCGCTCCGAGATTGATGATACCGGTATAGATCCTGGTCATTTGTCATTGGTGGACATTAACCTTTCCGTCCATGATTTCAGGCTTATTTACGATTCAATAGATTTCCACATTACGTCTTTATCTGTCAAAGAAGCTCAGGATAAATTGATTGTTGAGAAACTCAATTCTAACTTTGCGCTTACTTCCAATAGTCTTGAATTCAGTGACCTTTACGCTAAAACATCAAGAAGTGAAATAAAAGATTATCTGAAATTTGAATTTTCGACCATTTCCAATTTAAGCTATTTCACAGATAGCGTGTCTTTCGAATTTAATTTTGACAACAGTTCTATTCATACTGATGATGTTTCGCAATTTAGTCCAGCATTACGCAAGTATCATGAGCAAATAAAAATTGGAGGTCATTACTATGGGAGTGTCAAAAACTTCCAGGGAGAGTATATGCTCATCGATGTTGGAAAAAACACTCTTATTAAAGGAAACTGCTTTGTAACTGGTTTACCCAATATTAAAGAAACATTCATGGAGTTTCGAATTGGGAAATCTACAATCGATCCCGAAGATTTAAATTTTATTCTTCCGGTTGATTCATTGCCTTTAAATGATATTGGAAGAGTCAGACTTGATGGTACTTTTTTAGGTTTTCCTACAGATTTTGTAGCTAAAGCAAATTTTGTTACTCGATCTGGTTCAATTTCAACCGACATAAACTTCAAGCTTAAAGGAGGACCTACTAAGTCTGAATATAGAGGACAATTGTCAACTAGTAATTTGGATATTGGCAAATTTGTGGGACCAGATCAAGTGTTAGATGGTATTACAATGAATGGGAAAATTGAAGGAACTGGAATTACACCAGAATCTGCAATTTTCGAATTAGAATCAACTATCAATGAGTTTGTGGTTCAAGATTATCCTTATAGTGGCATATACATTGATGGTCATTTTGAGTCTGGTTTTTTTGAAGGAAAGTTGAATGTAGATGATCCAAATGTAGGCTTGAATCTGGATGGGACCATTGATATAAGAAAGGGCCAGGAACAGATTCTTGGCCAAGCCACATTGAATCACTTCCGCGCTAAGGAATTGAACCTCACAAATACTGATTTAGAAGTTAGCTCCGAAATAGATATTTCCCTTAAAGGCCTTACTATTGATGATATCGCCGGTTACGTAGATTTAAATGAACTTGATGTACGGTTAGGAAAAGAGAACCTATTAGTAGATTCTCTGAAAATATCTTCTTTGAAAGTGGATAAGAATAGATTATTGACAGTGGAAACAGATGGGCTGAAAGCTGAAGTGAATGGGACATATAAAACATCGGAACTGATAAATGATTTGAGGCGCCTCTACAAAGAATATAAGCTCCAGTTGATAAATGACGAGTCTGAAATAGATAGTTATTATGAGATTGCGAACATTGATAACAGGGAGTACGAAGTGGAGTTTAATTTAAGTATTGACAAGGCAAATAAATTTCTTAATCCTTTTGTTGAAAATTCTTATATATCTGAGAATGTTCAGTTTTCAGGAGGGTTTCTTCACAATACTAGCTCGAATCTCACATTGTATGGATTTGTAGACTCTTTATCATTCAATGGTAACTCTATGAAAAATACCACTTTCGAGCTGAATACCTCAAAAATTAATGGTGCCCCAGATGTTCTGGCTATGTTGTTTGTGTCGTCGGATAAACAATATTGGGGTAAGGATCATTCCAGTGATGCGCTAGAATTTGAAGTGATATGGAGTGACCAAATGATGGATATGTTTCTTCAGACCAAACAACCAGAATTAGGTAATCATGCTACACTAAAAGCTAATGTTGAGTTTTTGCAGGATACTACAAACGTCAAATTTTTACCATCGGATATTGCCATTAATAATGAAATTTGGACTTTCTCAAAAGAAAATGAACTTCTACTGCTAAAGGATAGGGTATTTGTTGACAACTTCCAAATTAGCACACAAGAGCAAATAATAGGTGTTGATGGCTTTTTGAGTGACTCATCTGACTTGAGGATTCAATTAAAGGACTTAAGGCTTGATCCGGTCAGTATTTTTATTAATCAGGAAATAAGGGGTGTTTCAAATGGTGAGTTGGCATTAAACGGCCCAATTTCTGACTTGTTTGCTACTGGGGATTTCCAGATAGATAGTCTGACAATCGATGATTTTTTAGTTGGTGATTTAGACCTGGAAACTAAGTGGGACGATTTGTCGAAAGTTCTTAAATTAAATACCGGAATCTCCAGGGATGCCAAGGATATCGTAGATGTTCATGGGAATATCTTTTTCAGAGAGGACTACAAAGAATTGGCCCTTAAAGCATCACTTTCTGGCGTTGAGTTACAAATTGTGGAGCCTTTTTTTAAAGAGCACATATCAAATTTAGAAGGTTCAACATCGGGAGATTTCGTAATAAGAGGAACAACTCTGGAGCCGGATGTTTTTGGGAGCGGAAAAGTCCAATCAGGAAGTGTGATCCTGGATTATCTAAAAACGAAGTACAGTTTTAATGGTGATTACGAGCTTAAAAAGGATTCAATTGTATTTGAAAGAGTTCAGCTGACGGATATCAATGATCACAATGCATATTTCCGTGGAAGCATTGTGCATGATGGATTCAAAGATTTAAGATTAAGTGTAAACGGAGATATGTTTAATTTTAATGTGCTGAATACCACCTCCCGAGACAATTCACTCTACTACGGTCAGGCTAATGCTACAGGAAGTCTGAGTTTCCTCGGGCCTCTTAATAACCTTAAAATTTCGGCAAAGGCAAAAACCGACAAGAACTCGAAACTCTTTGTGCCATTGACGGATAATTCGTCTGCTGACCTCAAGGATTATATCACATTTGTTGATTTGATGGACACAGTAGAGGTCAAGGACCAAAAAAATGATCAGATTTCAGCTGACCTAAGCGGAATAGAATTAGACCTTGAACTTGAGGTAACTGAAGACGCATATTTTGAATTGATTTTTGATTTAAAAGCTGGAGATATCATCCGGGGTAGAGGAAATGGGAATATGAAGATTCAAATTAACACCGAGGGAGATTTCAATATGGTGGGGGATTATGAGATCTCTCAAGGAGGTTACAATTTTACATTGTATAATATTATTAATAAGGAATTTGAAATAAGGAAAGGAAGTAAGATTAGTTGGTACGGAGACCCCTATAAAGCAGTATTAGATATAAAGGCAGATTACCGGCAAAATATACTCTACTCGCCAATCTTAACTGGTCTTTCAGATGAAGCCCTAAATGACCCACAATTGAGGAGAAGATACCCTGCAATAGTAGTTCTTGAGTTATCTGATGAAATGCTGAACCCAGAAATTGACTTTGACATTGAATTTGAAAACTATCCACAGCAAAGCATTCGATTGAATGATGGCACTAGTTTGAATTATGCTACCTTCCTTGAACCATTTCTCTTTAAAATTCAAAACGATGAACAGGAACTAAAAAGGCAGGTCTTCAGTCTCCTAATTCTTAGAAAACTCTCACCAGAAAATAGTTTTGATGTGGCAGGCCAAACTATTGGAAATAGTGTAAGTGAGTTTATTTCAAACCAATTGAGCTATTGGATTAGTCAGGTAGATGAAAACCTGGAGATTGATGTAGACCTTTCTACATTGGATCAGGATGCATTTGATACATTCCAATTGAGATTATCTTATACATTTCTAAATGGACGCCTAAGAGTGAGTAGACTGGGGGGGATTACCAATTATTCCGCGAATACTGCTGCAACTAATGCTGGGTTTTCAAATATTATTGGTGACTTGTCAGTAGAGTATCTCCTAACTTCAGATGGTAGGTTAAGAGCAAAAATGTATAGCAGAAATCAAAATGATGATCAGTTGGAACAAGGATTTGAAACCGGAGTGAGCTTGCAATACGTAAGAACTTTTGACTACATGCAGGAGATTTGGAAAAAGAACCGATCTAAGAAAACCAAGTTTGTGGATGCAAGTGGAAATGTGGTTGAAAGCACTGATGATAAGAAGAGAAACAAAAAGAAATCTGAGAAGTAGCTGACATAGATCATCTTATTGATATTTTTTTTTGTTAAATTCATGAAGAACCTAATAATGTAACCCATCATGAATTTCAAACAATTTATGGAAGATTTTGCCACTGAGATAAATGGCCAATTTTCTGAATACGACGAAAACAAGTCAGTAATTATCGTGCCTTTACATGATGAACGCTTTCAAACAGTGATCGGTAAAATGTATAACCACGACCGATACAATAGAAATGTTCTGGAATTCACCACTAAGGTCTGTACAGTTGACGAGTCAATTGATTACAAATCCATCCTTGAAGCAAGTGAGAAGTTTGTGCATAGTAAGTTCATTGTGGAAGAAAATTTCCTGAAGGTTGAATCAGCAACATTTGTAGATAATTCTTCACACGAATTGCTAAAAGAGATGATTCAGGAAGTTGCAATTACCGGCGATGAATGGGAATTCAAAATAACTGGTAAAGACATTCACTAATTATATATTTTTGCACTAGCAAGCCGTCTTATCGTCCCGATAGCTATCGGGAAGGAAAGTCCGGGCAACATAGAGCACCGTGCTTCCTAACGGGAAGATTCTGGACTGATATTTGTTAGTTCAGGACTAGAAAGTGCAACAGAAAGTATACCACCGGCCGTGGTATTGGTGATTGTGGGTAATGCCCACCTTCGCTGAAGCTTCGGCGGGCAAGGGTGAAATGGTGGGGTAAGAGCCCACCGGGTTTGGTGTGAATCAAATCGCATGGTAAACCTCACGGGTTGAAAGATCAAATAGGTCTCGCTTTCTCTTAGGAGAAAAGACTTGCTCGGTCAATTATTTATAGAGCGAGATGGGTAGATTGATTGATGTTAATGGTGACATTAACACTAGATAAATGATAAGAATCCCTAGGGATACAGAACCCGGCTTACAGGCTTGCTACTTTTTTTGTTTTAGAATTAATTTTTAACCGAAGAGACTTTACAAATGGCTAAAATCCTCATCATCGATGATGAAAAAAGTATCCGCAACACACTAAGAGAAATTCTTGAGTACGAAAATTATGAAATTGATGAAGCTAAGGATGGAGAAGAAGGCCTGGCTAAATTAAAGGATGGAGAATTCGATGTTGCCTTATGTGATATAAAAATGCCAAAAATGGATGGTATAGAATTACTCACAGCAGCAACAAATGAAGGGATTGGAACTCAGTTTCTCATGATTTCGGCACATGGAACAATCGAAACTGCCGTAGAAGCCACTAAAATTGGAGCGTTTGATTTTATTCCTAAACCTCCAGATTTAAATAGGCTGTTGCTATCAGTCAGGAATGCTATGGATAAAGGTAGTTTAGTTACTGAAACTAAAATCCTTAAAAAGAAAGTCCACAAGAAATGGGATATTGTAGGTGAGTCCCCAGCAATTGTAGAAGTAAAAGAGACAATTGAGAAAGTAGCTCCAAAGGATGCAAGGGTTTTGATTAATGGACCTAATGGAACAGGTAAGGAGCTTGTCGCCAGGTGGTTGCATGAGAAAAGTAATAGATCCAAAGGACCAATGGTGGAAGTGAATTGTGCTGCAATACCTTCAGAGCTTATTGAAAGTGAACTGTTTGGTCATGAAAAGGGCTCTTTTACATCTGCTGTAAAGCAAAGAATTGGAAAGTTTGAGCAAGCCAATGGGGGAACTCTTTTTCTGGATGAAATAGGAGATATGAGCCTATCTGCACAAGCAAAAGTGTTGCGAGCTCTTCAGGAACATAAAATCACTAGAGTAGGAGGAGATAAAGAAATAAAAGTAGACGTAAGAGTCGTAGCTGCGACTAATAAGGATCTGAAACAGGCTATTCAAGACAACCAGTTCCGTGAGGATTTATATCATAGATTAGGTGTAATAGTGATAAAAGTTCCTTCACTAAATGAAAGGCTTGATGATATACCGTTGTTAGTAGATAAATTCCTTAATGACATTGCAGCAGAGTACAACGCACCTGTTACTCAGATTGAACCGAAAGCTGTGGAATTGTTAAAGAAGAAAGATTGGACAGGAAATATCAGGGAATTGAGGAATGTCGTAGAGCGACTAATAATTATGTCTGACAAGCTAATTACCGAGGAAAATGTAAAAAAATATGCGGATATTGATTAATATCCGCATATTGATCTATATATCGTAGATTATAATCTTACTTTATCCTGCTTCTCTGTCTTCACGTCCTTCACATCCTTTTTAGCGTAAGTAGGACATGTTTTTTGTGTACATGCGCTAGCCGCAAAAAGAACAACTGCAATTAATAAAACTCTAATTTTCATGGGTGTATACGTTAAGCTAACACTAAATTTTATTATACTTCAACTAATGTAAATATAAATATAATTATTTCAAAAATATCAGGTCTCCAGATACTTTGCAACAATTAGAAAATTAATTCGTAGTTGCAAGGTTTGGATTTAGATTAAACGGCCTATTGTTTAGACCAACATTAGGTTACATCCTCTTAAATCTGAATTATCAAAGCGTCCTAACACCTCAAATTCTCCATTTTCGTGCTTTCGACCTATATCTTTGGTCTCAACAAAACAGCAGCTGAAAATGTTCCCTAAGTCTATAACGTTCAATCCGCCTGTTCTACCTACCCCAACGTACGAAAGTGGATCATTGATATCTCTAACCATGATTTTTAGTGAATTATTTTCACTGAATAATCCAAATCCTTTAGAATAAGCCTGTGACATTAATTCCGTCATTCCATATTCTGAGTGAATCGCATTCACATTTAATCCCTTGCAAAGCTCGCTGTGCAATTCTTCCCTGATCATTTCTTTTCTTCGTCCCTTCATGCCTCCAGTTTCCATTACTATACAATTCTTCAGATTAGTGCCTTTTTCTGCTAAATCAAGTAATGCATATGAAACTCCTATGACCAGGACTTTGTCCCTGGAATCCAATGTATTTATCTTCTCTTCAATCTCGTCTGGTGATTGGAGATAATATCCCGAGATTGTATGATTACTTTTTTTAATGAAATGATCGACCATTGCGATCAGTGAAGAGTCTCCTTGCTCCAAGTAGGAGGGAAGGACGGCAATAATTGTCAAGTCTTCTATTGCTGTATAGTGAGATTCAAATATTTTTGTAGAATGATCTAGATAGAAATCTAAGTCGTCCAGGTGATGTTGGCTTCTTTTTTTTAATGTTGTGCCACTACTTAAGAATGTTATTTCCGTATCTAATTGAGAGGATTTAATTTCGTGTGTTTTAAAAAACTCAATGGGTAGGAAGGGTATTTTTTCGATGCTATCTACCTTAATAGGGTTAATGTTGAGTTTCTGGATGTATTGATTGTAGATACGATTGTTTATTGCCTGAAATTGAAATGCTTCTAACGCAAGATCCTCGAAACTGTGGTTTCTTGATTGTTTTAACTTGTGTCGGAAACTTTCTATAAATTCCATTGTTATGTGACAATATAGGGGTAATAATGAATGTTATTGTAATATATTAGCGAAGATAAGGTCAACAGATGTTAATGAATTTTAAAAGCTTAATATTTTTCCTGGTAATCACAGTTGGTGTTGTGTCATGCTATCCACCTCCTGAATTTCCGGAGAATCCAGAAATTGAATTTGAAAATATTGTTTTCAAGCCAGGAGATACAGATGTTGACTCATTGATATTGACCATTGGATTTCAAGATGGAAATGGTGATTTAGGGTTGGAGGATGAAGATGATTCTTATCCATTTCATTCTTTTAATTTAGTTCTTGATTCCAATGATAGTCTTGTAACATTTGATGGAGATTTTACGCCACCATTTTATTCATTAATTCCAGTGGATAATGGTGTTCTAGAGTTTCTTTCAGATACTGATATCAGGCCTCCATATGATTGTGAGAGTTATGAGATAGTAGAGTTTTTTGATGGTTCCTTCGATACGCTTTTCATTGATCCAAATGAGGCTAATAAAAATATATTCGTAGATTTTTATAGAAAGAGGAATGGTGAGTATACATTCTTCGATTGGGCTCAGGTTTTTGGTAATTGCGGATTTGACTGGGATGGAAGGTTTCCGATTTTCGATGAAGAGAACCTAAGAGGTGAAAAACCATTAGCTGGATCCATTGATTATTCGATGGTTTCTGTTGGATTTCAGTTGGCCATGCGAAACGACACCTTTCGAGTGGATGTTAGGATTTATGATAGGGAATTGAACCTAAGTAATCAAGTTCAATCCCCCGATTTTACTCTAGCCGGAATTACCGAAACCGAGTAAATGTTTCTTAATAAATATCTGGGAAGCTTGCTGGATCTGTCTCAGCAATTAAGTTGTAAACCTTTTCTACAATATCTTCAACATTTGGCTTAGAGAAGTAATCTCCATCAGAACCATAAGCAGGTCTGTGCTCTTTTGCAGCTATTGTAAGTGGTTTAGAATCCAGATGTAAGTAACCATTCTGCTCCTCAAGTACTTTTTGTAACATGTAAGCTGAAGCACCACCTGGTACATCCTCATCAATAAATGCGATTCTGTTAGTCTTCTTTAAAGATTCAACTAACATTCCACTTGTATCAAAAGGAATCAATGTTTGAACGTCAATTACTTCTGCAGAGATTCCAAGATCTGCCAATTGTGTAGCAGCATCAACCACTTGTCTGCACATACTTCCATATGTTACTAAAGTAATGTCAGTACCTTCTCTAAGTATTTCAGGAACTCCAAGAGGCACTCTCATTTCTCCCACGTTATCAGGAAGAGTTTCTTTAAGCCTGTATCCGTTTAAGGATTCAATAATTAGAGCTGGCTCATCAGATGCAAGCATGGTGTTGTAAAAACCAGCTGCCTGAGTCATGTTTCTAGGTACAAGGACATTGATACCTCGGATAGTTCCTAGAATCATTCCCATTGGTGAACCTGAGTGCCATACTCCTTCAAGTCTGTGGCCTCTTGTTCTTATAATTAATGGAGCTTTCTGTCCACCTTTAGTTCTGTATTGTAAACAAGCCAAATCATCTGATAACGTCTGAATAGCATAGATCAAATAATCTAAGTATTGGATCTCTACAATCGGTCTTAAGCCTCTAAGTGCCGCTCCAATTCCCTGTCCAATAATGGTAGTTTCTCGAATTCCTGTATCAGTAACTCTTACCTCACCGTGTTTGTCCTGAAGTCCCGCAAAGCCTTGATTCACATCCCCAATTCTTCCGACATCTTCACCAATTGCAAATACTAATGGGTTATTTTCCAGGATCTCATCAAAACAAGCCTGCATTACTTCTCTTCCATCAACAACTTTCGCATTGTCACTATATACAGGCGCTATTTCTTCAATGTTCAATGCGGCCTGCTCTGACTCACTGTGTAAATGTGAATCATACTGATCTTTGTAAAGCTCAATTTTATTGTTGATCCAGTTGATCAAGTCAAATCTATAGGCACCACTCTCTGTTCTAACTAATCGGGCCATTTTTCTAGCTGCACCAAATATCTCTGCTTTTCCAGGATTGATAATTGCCTTCAGCTGTTGCTTGATTTCTAATATTTGCTCTTTGTTTTTGCTTTGCGTACTTGCTTCTTCAGCAAAACCAATAACAGTTTTAAGATCTTCTTTGATTTCAGTAGTATATTCTTTCCAGGCTTCAGACTTTGCCTTTTTTACTGATTCTTTTGCCTCTGCTTCAATTTTGTTAAGATGATCTTCAGAAGTAAATCCTTCACTCAGGATCCATTCTCTCATTTTCTTAACACAATCAAATTCTTTTTCCCACTCTAATCTCTCTTTAGACTTATATCTCTCATGAGACCCAGAGGTAGAATGACCTTGCGGCTGTGTTAATTCAGTTACATGGATAAGTGCAGGAACATGATCTTTTCTAGAAAGGTTAGTTGCCTTGTTATAGGTATCCATTAATGCCGGATAGTCCCATCCATTGACAGCATATATTTCAATTCCCTTTTCTTTTCCTTTTCTCTGGAATCCGGCCAATGCTTTTGAGATGCTTCCTCTCGTAGTATGATATTCTTTTGGAACAGAAATTCCGTAATCATCATCCCAAACTGACATTACCATTGGAATTTGAAGAACCCCAGCGGCATTCATAGACTCAAAGAAGTGCCCTTCAGAAGTAGAGGCATTTCCGATTGTTCCAAATGCTACTTCATTACCATTAATGGAGAAGTCCTGGAAGCTTTTAAGTTGTGGGTTTTCTCTGTAAAGTTTAGACGCATAGCCGAGACCAACTAACCTTGGCATTTGTGCAGCAGTTGGAGAAATGTCCGAACTACTGTTTTTCATGTCTGTTAAAGTCTTCCACTCTCCTTTAGAATTTAGAGATCTGGTTCCAAAGTGACTGTTCATTAGTCGTCCTGCAGAAGATGGGTCAGCTTTCACATCTGTGTGAGCATAAAGCTGGGCAAAGAACTGCTTCAATGTCAATTGACCAATAGCAAGCATAAATGTTTGGTCCCTGTAATATCCAGATCTAAAGTCACCATTTTTGAAAACTCTTGCCATTGCTAATTGGGCTACCTCTTTACCGTCTCCAAAGATTCCGAATTTAGCTTTGCCCATGAAAACTTCTTTTCGTCCCATAAGGCTGGCCTCACGGCTTTCAAGTGCAATCTTGTAGTCTTTAATGATTTCTTCAGTAGAAAGGCTGATCTTGGATTTTACATTCATATTACTCACTTGCAATTAAAAATTTAAAATGTGTCAATAAGATACAGTACTCGCAGTATGTCACAAAAGTAGCGATTTTAGACGTCAAATCAAACTTCGGTTTTTTAGGAATTCCATATTATTTATTAATTTAGCATACGTATTACTCATGTTTTAGAATAATATTGTTGTATACTTAACTTTTTCAGAATATTATTCTTCAATAAGAGAAAAACAAAGAATTCTTTTTTTTGAGGATTTCCAAGTATTGAGCTGGGAATGGTCAACATTTGAAAATTTTCAAAAAAAAATTCAGTCTTAGAATTATCGACATATAAACAACAAAAAATTATGGTAATTGGTGTCCCAAAGGAGATAAAAAACAATGAGAACAGGGTGGCATTGACGCCTGCTGGTGTAAAGGAACTTACAAAGCGAAATCACCAGGTTTATGTTCAGAGCACTGCTGGAGACGGAAGTGGTTTTAGTGATGATATGTATGTTCAGGCTGGTGCC
>JANSWY010000158.1 GCA_024743255.1 bacterium
CATCTGGAGTATACTTTAAAAGGCTATTCTCCATCATTTCTAGGGTACCGAGTTTTGTAGTCTCGTCTATGGTTACTGTAAAGTCAGATGAGAATGATACATTAGAATCAAAAATATCGATTATGATAGGACTTCCCGGTTGTGTGAAGTACTGTCCCTGACTTTCTATCAGATCTTCATTTTCAATTTCCGGAAGCATATCGTCTCCTAACTGATCCTCACAGGCAGCAATTAGCAGGATGCCGAAAAACGACAGCAGTCCGTATTTAATTAAGTTCGTTAGTTTTAACATTGTTGTAGAGATTTGATTAAAAATTACAATGATTACAACCTTAAGTCATGCCTGCTTATGAAATGGTTGTCCTGCTTCACAAAAATATTTAAAATAATTACTATTCACGATCTCAAAACCCTCATAACTAATCACTTATAAGCAGAATAAATTATTACCTACAAACAGGTTGTATATAAATTGATGGAGCAGACTTTAATTTTCATCTTCAAAATTTAGGTGTTCGTCGAAAATCGCGAACAGTGAGGCCATCTTTTCCTTAATCTTGTATAAACCCGCCGGTACGTGAGACAAATGTTGGAAATAGGTATTTCGCCTGGTCTTGATTTCAAGAGCAAGGCAAGAATCAGAGCAATCAACTTCTTTGGTTCATTTTTGTTGCTACTCAGTGTAGTATACGCATCCCTATTTTTCTATCTTAAAATCCCGCCAATAGCCTACTCTTTCATAGGATTGATCCTCATAGTAATCATTCCAATAGCATTGAACTTCTTTAAAGAATACAAGGCAGCACGGATTTACTATCTTTTTCAGTCCCCACTAACCGTTATGTTCTATATCATGATTATAGAGCAAAACCTTGACCTTCAGATTTTCTTTGTGATGCTCTACGGGTTCGCATTTATATTTCTGAAGACAAGTGAGAAATATTTAATGATATTGTTCTTTGTATACAATACTGCACTTTTAGTAGTCTCTGTATTTTTTGATTTTCAACCGATCAATCAGATTACTTTATTCCCAGACTTGGTTACTCCAATGAAGTTAACAGCTTATGGTTCGTGTATTCTAATGGGAGGTACCATGTTTTATTTCTTCTCCAGTTCAATTGCAGATACTGAAAAGAATCTGATCGAATCCAAGAATAAGGCTGAACTTGTAACCAAAATGAAGCAGGAATTCCTGGCTAATATGAGTCATGAAATAAGAACTCCATTATACACGGTAATTACCAGTGCAAACCTGATTAAGGATAAATACAAAGAGGATGATGAAGGATTAGCAGAGACCTTGCATCAGTCTTCTAAACATTTATTTAATCTGGTCAATGACATTCTGGAGTTCAACAAGATTGAATCTAAAAACATAAAAATTAACGAAATTCCACTCAACTTTCCGGAATTGATGATTTCCACAGCAAGTGCATTCTATGCTGACGCCAGAGAAAAGGGACTCAAGATGAAATTAAACCTTGACAATCAGGTAAACACCTGGCTGAAAGTAGATCAAATCCGGATTACTCAGATACTGAATAACCTGATTTCAAATGCAGTCAAATTCACCGAATATGGTGAGGTCAATGTTAACATCAATGTTGTTGAAGATCACGATGATTATCAACTAGTAAGATTTCAGGTTCAAGATACTGGGATTGGAATAAGAGCCAGAGATCAGGCATTTATATTTGAAAGTTTCACGCAGGCTTATATGGAGTCTGACAGAAAATTTGGAGGTGCCGGACTAGGGCTAACTATTGTAAAAAACCTTGTTCAGCTATATGGAAGTGAATTGGAGCTTATTTCCAAAATTGGAGAAGGAAGTACTTTTAGTTTCAACCTTAAACTTCCTAAATCAGAGACTGTAATCGAGGAAAAAGATACCTCTGATGATATCCTTAAGAAGCTCGAAGTACTTATAGTTGAAGATTATGAGGTGAATGCTTTACTGATTAAGAAAGTTCTACTGAAATGGAATATTCATGCCGATTTAGCAAAGAATGGATTTGAAGCTGTATCTAAAGCTAAAGACAAGAAGTATGATTTGATCTTAATGGATATCCATATGCCAGAAATGAATGGCCTGGAAGCTACTCACATTATTAAAAGTGACAAAAAGATCACAAACTTTGAAACTCCTATACATGCCTTAACGGCGGATGTCACCATCTATGAGGACCAATCTCAGTATGAAGATTTCGATGGGGTATTGGTTAAACCTGTTGAGCCGGGTCAGTTACTAAATGTCTTGAAAACATTATAAAGTCTTTAACGAAGCACCTATTGACTCAAAGGTTGATAGATACTTTTCGTTTAGTTCTTTCGATCCTCTAAGGCTTACCACATATTTCTTTTCCTTGTATATAGTAAACATCTGATGTTCTTCACCATAATGAACGGGGTGAGTTAACATGTATGCTTTTTTACCTAAAAGCTCTTTTTTGATCTCTAAGACTTCAAATTCCGGTAGTTCCAAAATCCTTCTCATTTCAGCAACTGTGGCTACCATATTTTTTCTTTCTGCATTCATCCGCTTACCATTCTCGGTCAGGTCTCTCATGTCTACAGATATAGTAACGTACTCGGAACTTTTCATCTTTTCTTCAGATTCCATAGAATATTCAGGACTGAACAGAATGACAGTATAATAGTAAGTCTCACTTTCATCTCCTACTAAAGAATCGAGTTCTACAGACCAACCAGAGGGATAAGTAAATTCAATTTTTTGAGATGTACTTGTAAAAGTTTCTTGAGCTTCAGATGTGAAGTAACTCATCAATAAAAAATACGCCAAGATGGCAATGGTTTTTGAGCTTCTCATGAGTGTTAAGAATCAATGCAATGGTAAAAATAGATAATATCAGATTTATGATACATCTATAGACACTGATTTATTCAATTATGTCAAATTCAATTTTTACTCACTTATCTTGTTGGCCCATTTTGCGATAGGCTCTAACCATTCAGTATACGGCTTGTACAAAAAGCCATGACCATTACCCATATTCAACCGAACTTCTTTGTAACCCTGCTTGCAATAAGTGACTTCTAATAATGGGTAACAAGATTTCTTCTTATCTGAAGCTTCGTAGATGGATAAAAAATTTCCACACAATTGATTCTTATCAGGCTTATAGAGGTCAATAGCATAATCGCTGCATAGTCCTAGCAGCGCATAATTAAGAAATTCATCTTTTCTGATTTTAGCTAATTCAATCGCCACATATGCACCAAGTGAAGCGCCTACAACGAATATATTCTTCTTCGGCACACCCTGCTCCAAAAGACTATCTATTTGCAGAGACATCTTACCTGCATATTCTGCTTCTATAGTGCCTGGCATTCTTCTTTCGCTAATTACAACGAATCCTCTCGCAACAAGAGAATCCAGAATAGTAGTGTATTCGTATGTACCGTATCGAGGACTTTTCGCATTTATTCCCATGTCCTGAATGATACCTCCATGAAGATAAAATAAAAACCGGTCCGTGGAATCTGCGTTCGTTGGGATGTTATTTCTTAAAACTTGCGCCTCTGAATTTTTATAAGAAACTACTTGTAGCATAGTTAGAACGAACAGGAATATACCCCATGTTCGAAATGGTTTGAATAGCTTTTTCATTGGATACAATGATTATTTCCTTGATTGCTAAGGTATAAAAGATCGTTTCCAATTTATAAGCTATCCAAAGTTTTTAAAAGGTCAGTCCCGGGATTACCCAGGACTGTCAATCTTAATACATTCTTCCGGCAAACGGATTCTTGTTGCGTTCTTCTATTTCTGAAGTCAGTAATTCTGGTAACCCAATACTTCTTCTAGCTTCATTCACTTCCGATTCCAGTACCTTACCGGGATGAAAACCATATTTGGAATATCCATTTTCGCGAATACTTTTAAAATCCTCAAAAACGGCCCAAAAACTAGGTGATACGTTCCCTGCCTTAATTTCCTGAGTAATAAATGGCACGAAGAAATCCCATACAAAATTCTGTTTTCCATAGGTGCCTCTGTGGTGCCACAATAAAATCCAGGCATTGTCCTGCCATCCATAATCTTTGCATATTTCAATTAGTTTGACAGCATTTAAAGAATCTGTAGTATTCATCACTTTCAACTGTAAATCATCAAGCACTTCATCTTTTGGAGGGAATAGAATCGCCTTATACTTTCTCATGGCAGCTGTATCATCCTTTTGTTTCGCCTCAAAGTATTGATCAAAAGCTTCGCCTTTCATTTCTGGTGTTACTCCATTGTGATAGTCCACAATTCTTCTTGAGAATTGGTCTAAGTAGGTTAATTTCTCCACTTGTAAATAAGCATAGAGGTCATCTCTTTCTTCATAGAATTTCTTTCTAAAGGATTGAAAATTTGATGCTATATATTCCTTGTAAATAGATTTCTCAAACACCTCAGAATACTTATAAATCTCCGATTCTTTGATAGTTGTCTGTCTGATTGCTTCCGACAAATAATGTTTCACCAATGAAGACTTTTTAAGCTGGTAAGCACATAATGCTGCATCCAGATAATCTGCTGATTTCCCTTCTACATTCTTAAGAGCTTTTTCATAAGCATCGAGAGCAAGATAATATTTCTCGTTTTGTTTGTGGCGATAAGCCTCAACCGAGTACTGTTGGTAAGCACTAAATTTATTTTCCGTTGATGTTTGAACAAGTGATATAAGTACAAATGAGATTGTGATTATTATAGATTTCATAGTATTGAATTTAAGATTTGAGACAAAGGAATGGCCATAAAATCTCAAATTGAGTTACTGAAAAATGAAACCATCTTAACGAAAATTGAAAAGTCTTAACGAAATCCTAAATAGCCTTAATTACTTCAGTCTGGATGGAATAATCCATATTTTGGCAACATGAAACGAGCCTGGATAATCGGTATTAGCACCTCTGCTTTCTTCATTTTAATTGTCATCTGGCAAATCAGTTTCTTGAATAACCTGAAGAACGAAAGACAAAGCATTCAAGAACTAACATCTCAAAAGCTTCTGGATGAAGCTATGCCGACTTTGAGAATAGGTACAACTATAGGCAAAAACCTTTTTGAACTCAAAGAGCCAAATAAAAACTGGGATACCGAAACTAAACAGTTTACAAAAACACTCGATTCATTATTTGCTGAATCCGGAATTCGATTTGACTGGGCACTTTGGAGAAAAGATCGGGATACGGTATTGCTTAGTACCAATGAGGACATTCTGCTTCAGGACTGGCAAGATGCATCCTTACAAAAATGTTTTTCCTGTTTTCTTATCGTAACATTTCCAGATGCAATTGATAGAGAGGGTATGCTGATGAGCCATTCTGTTTCTGAAATGACTGCCTTGGGTTGGGAACAGCAGGACCTCACATACATTTCGATCTTTCCGGTAGAAAATCAAACCAAATTAAATCTATCTGATGTCACAGTGTTTATAGTAATCCTCCTGCTGGGTGTCACTTTGGGTATTGTCCTTTACATCAACGCCAGGCAAAAGCAGCTGATTCATCAGAAGCAAGAATTTATCAATCACTTATCTCATCAGTTTAAGACACCATTGGCATCAATCAAACTTGGTATAAAAATGATGCTCTCTGAACCAAACGTCAATCATTCCAAGCTAATTCAGTTAATAAACATTGAAAGCAATCGATTAGAAAAGCATGTACAAACTGTTTTACAATGGCTGAAGTCGGATGCCAAAAACTTTGAAGTAGAACCCAAAGACCTAAATATTTCTCAACTCGTAACCTCAGTAATTGAACAGCTAAATCCATTATTATCAGAGAATTCAGCGATTTGTAATTTCAACACGCAAAATAACACTGTATTTATTTCTGCAGATGAATACCATTTAAGCCTTTTGCTTTTCAATTTGATAGAAAATGCCGTTTCTCATAATGAAAAAGGAATTACAATCGACATTAACATTTCTGTAGATCAAAAAGTTAAACTCAAGATTTCTGATAAAGGGAAAGGGTTTGATGTAAAAGAAGCCCTTAGCTCGTCCAGAAGTTTGGGCTTAGCTTACGCCAAGAAAGTTATGGAGTCTCATGATGGCGAGTTAATTTTAGAATCAATAGTCGGACAAGGAACGTCAATTTCTCTCGTGTTTGAAGCAAAAGAAAATGAGTAAAAAGATCTTATTAGTAGAAGATGATCAAAGCTTCGGGTATATTCTCAAGGAGTATTTGGGCTTAAAAGGTTATGAAGTTATCTGGCAAACCGATGGAAGTTCCTTTAACGAGACTTTAGAGAAAAACTCTTTTGTTTTAGCAATACTGGACATCAACTTACCAGGTCAGGATGGTTTTGAGCTGAGTAAGACTTTGACAATCAAATTTCCTACCCTGACCTGGTAAGTTGATGTCCAGTATTGCTCAGCTCAAAACCATCCTGAC
>JANSWY010000170.1 GCA_024743255.1 bacterium
ATACATTCTGACTTGGGGATTCTCGCAAATCATTGATAAAGTTTACACCTGTTGTTTCTGAATTTACCAACTCAAATAGAGGCAATTCCACTTCTTCAGATTGGCAACCAACAAGAAAAATGGTCATCATAATGGCCGATAAGATTGTGTTTTGGGTGTTAGGCATTTTGCTGGAATGTGTAGTCATCAATGGCATCTCGCAACGCTAACTTAAGGTAAGTAACCGGAATTGAGATGATTTTTGGAAAATTGACAATAATATCTCAATTATTTACTAGTAATAAAAAAGGAAAACGTTTACATTTAGATAAAGTTGCGAATATCATATTTGACATTTTCTTAACCCAAAAAACATATGGAATGAAACATTTTTTTACTCGAAACTATTACAAAAAAATGGTTCCGGTACTTGTACTGCTTACCAGTAGTCTATTGGCCTTTGGTCAGTCTACTGTTACAGGTGTCGTAGAATCAGCCGAAGGGGAAGCCCTCATCGGAGCGTCCGTGTTACTTAAGGGAACAACAACTGGGGTAGTTACTGATCTGAATGGCTCATTTACCCTACAAGTTCCTGATAATCAAAATGCTGTATTAGTAATATCATATACAGGATTTGAAACTTTAGAAGTCCCAGTTTCAGGAAGATCCTCAATAAATGTAGAATTGCAAGAAGATATTCTCGCATTTCAAGACGTTGTTGTCATTGGTTATGCCAGCAAAAAACGAACTGATGTGACGGGTTCAATTGCATCGCTGAAGGTAGATAAATTTAATGCTGGTGTTATTTCGTCACCAGAACAATTGCTTCAAGCCAAAATTCCTGGAGTGAGAGTAACATCTGCCAGTGGAGAGCCAGGAGCTGCTGTAAACGTTACCATTCGAGGTGCCGGATCTCTTAGAAGTGGCAATAGTCCTTTATATGTAATTGATGGTGTGCCATTGAGTAATGAGTCCGTTACTCCAGGTAGTTCTAATGTAGTTGGAAGTAATGCCGGAAACACTGCTTCAGCTAAGAACCCATTAAATTTCCTTAACCCAGATGACATTGAATCAATAGATGTACTAAAAGATGCCTCAGCTACTGCCATTTATGGTTCCAGAGGGTCTAACGGGGTGATTTTGATCACAACCAAAAGAGGATCAGCAAGAGGTTCATCTATAAGCTACAATGGATATGTGGGAACCTCCTCCATGGCAAATAAGATAGATCTTGAAGGTGCAGGGTCTGGTACAGATTGGCAGGATGAAATTACTAGAACAGCTTATACATTCAATCACAATGTAGCTCTATCCGGAGGAAACGATAATGCGCAATACCGAGCATCTCTTAGTTATATGGACCAGGAAGGTATTATCAGGACCAGTGCCCTGGAAAGATATACAGCAAGAATCAACTCCAGAATCTTTGCTTTACCCGACAGCCGGTTACAGTTAAATATCAATCTTATTGCTAGTCACGTCAATGATAATGGTATTCCAAGATCTGACATAGCAGATACTGATGGAGAATTAATTACAAATACGCTTGCGGGTGATCCTGGAAGACCGGTATTTGATCCTACAACTGGCGATTATTCCAGCGGACCTACTAATGCCGTAGGACTTCTTGAGTCCTGGAATGACGTTACAAAAACCGATAGGGTACTTAGTAGTATTTCTGCATCTTACGAAATAACTGATGGTTTGAAATATCAGAATAATCTGGGTATTGACAGATCCAGTGCTATCAGGGAGCAAGAATTACTTCCAAACAATCTTGAAGGAGTAAACCTTAACAATGGTTCATACAGCTATGCTTCAATTGATGCCTCTAACTTCCTTATAGAGAACTTTCTTACTTATGATAAAGTATTCGCTCAAAGTGAGATAGGATTACTTGTAGGACATGCTTACCAGAAATTCAGTGTAAATGGAACTTCTTATCAACTAAGCGACTACTTGGTTCCGACTATCAGTGCCTTGGATGATCCGGGAAATGCTACCGCTTTAGTGGGTGGCTCAACAAATCCTGATGGAATTAGAGAAGAGAATAAATTGGAATCTGTATTCGCAAGGGTGAATTATGGTTTAGGAGACAATCTATTAGTGACTGCTTCAATAAGAGCTGATGGTTCGAGTAAGTTTGGTGAGAACAACAGATGGGGTTACTTCCCGGCTTTTTCTGGAGCATATCAACTAAAAAATGTAGTTGGTACTTCAATGTTTTCCGACTTAAAAGCAAGAGTAGGTTGGGGACGAACTGGTAATCAGGAAATTCCTAATAAAGCTACTCAGGAAACATATGAGGTAACTGACAATGGAATCACCAGAGTAAGAGAAGCTAACCCAGACCTTAAGTGGGAGGTTAGTGAGCAATTCAACATTGGAATTGACTTTGAAACTAAAAACAGAAAGTTATACGGTACTTTGGATTACTTCAACAGAGTTAATTCAGATCCTTTATTACTTGTAGATTCTGAACCTCCATCTGTTTCTCAAGTCTGGGTGAATTTGCCTGGAGAAATCAAAAACAATGGAATTGAGATTTATTTAGGTTCTGAGCTTGTAAACACTGGGAATGTAGTTTGGAATGTAGACTTTAACGGAACATTCACAAACAACGAAGTAGTGATCCCTGATGGAAGAGAAATTCTTACCGGAGTTTTAAGTGGTAGAAGTTTGACAGGAGAATTAATTCAAATCATCCGTGATGGTGAAGCATTAGGATCTTTCTACTTACCAGGAGATAACGGTGACGGCACCTCAGGTGAAAGAGAAATTGCAGGAGAAGGTATTCCTAATTTTGTATATGGTATCAATACTTACCTCAGAGTGAAGAACCTTGATGTAGCAATGAATATGTCTGGTGTATCTGGTAACATGGTCTACAATGCAACGGACAACTTCTTGAATAACTTCGGTGGTAATGTGTCTTCCAGAATTGCTTCTGCAGATGCTATCCCAGCTGGCGCATCTACTTTCTTCCTTGAGGATGGAAGCTTCTTAAGACTGAATAACCTAACGGTAGGCTACAATCTACCTACAAACAACACAGATTGGTTGAGTGGAGCAAGATTATACATAACAGGACAAAACTTATTTGTCATTACGGATTACACTGGATATGACCCTGAGGTAAACACAGCAGTGGCAGCTGGTGGAAATCTGTCGTACGGTATTGACTTTGCTTCTTATCCAAGAGCAAGGACATTCATTTTAGGCATTAATGTAACATTCTAAGAATTATTACCATGAAGAAACTATTAACAATCTTTTTGACAATTGGCTTAGTGTTCGGATGTGCCGATTTGGAAGAGAAAGTATTTGATGAAGTGCAAGTAAGTGATGTTGAAGGACTACTTGAGGACGCTTCACCCGAATTTATTGATAACCTGGTTGCTTCAGTATATGTGGAGTTAATTCCAAATTTCACTGAAAGGAACTACTTCAACCTTCAGGAATCAACTTCTGATATTTCCATCACTCCTACAAGATTTCGAGTTGACGGAACTACTAGTGACTGGTTTGATGGTGGAAGATATTTACTATTACACAGACATGAATGGGATGCGACCCAGCCTGCCGACATTGGTACTGTTTGGGATCTTCTTCAGGGAGGTATCGCTGCTGGTCTAGCTGTATTGGATGCTTTTGACACCCCTAGTGCACTGGAAAATCCTGATTTGGCTCCAAGAAGAGCTGAGGTTCAAGGTTTACTTGCATTTTATATGTGGGCCATCTTTGACCTTTATGGTCAGGTGCCTTATACAGACTTGAGTACAGGTGAAAATGTGGTACTAACAGGAGATGACGCCATAAATGAAATGGTAAGCTTACTGGAAGCTGCAATTCCTAACATTAGAGGTAAAGCTGATTCACAATCAGGTGCTTTGTTTTCAAGTGGAGCTGCAAAAGCTTTATTGGCGAGAATTTACTTAAACAGAGGAGTTTACCTCGACAGATATGGTGCTTCATTCAATTTCTCAACTGATGATATGGGTGAGGTAATCTCAGCTACCACTGATATTATTAATAACGAAGGTTACAGTCTTGCCACTGACTACTTCAGATTATTTGATGGAAACAGTGATGCAAATAGCGCTACTGATGAATTAATATTTGTTGCTAATTGTGTTGCTGGCCAAACTTGTAATAGAGCATTGTTGGCAATGACGCTTAGTCAGGCACAGTTTGGGGCAGATGCAGGAAGCTACAGAGGATGGAACGGTTTTGCGACTTTACCTGAGTTTGTCGATTCCTGGGATGATTCTGACCCTAGGTTCTTTGAAGAAAACTATCCAAATGAACCTGGTGTAATTGATCCTTCCACTTACCAATTGAACAGAGGAATTCAGGTTGGGGTACAATACGGACCTGTTCCGGTGGATAACAATGATGTCCCAACAGAGGGTGGAACATTTAGAACTGATGAAAATGGGATGCTTGTAATCGAGGAATTGAAGAACTTCTTAAGAGATAACCTGACTGTGAATTACACGAAGGAAATCACTTCTTTGGAAGCCTCTAATCAGTTTGAAGGAGCGAGAGTATTTAAGTATGAATATGATACTCCTGGTCCAGGAAGATGGGATACTAATATTAACCCTCCAATTTTCAGACTAGCAGATGTTTACTTAATGAGGGCTGAGGCAAGACTGAGAAATGGTGATGCTGCTGGCGCACTTACTGATGTTA
>JANSWY010000183.1 GCA_024743255.1 bacterium
CATTGTGACTCAAGCTGGTTGAATCTGACGTATCTGCTAGAAATCTTTCAAACTTCCCATTACGAAATTTATTAAGTCCACCTTCCCTGGTACCAACCCATAAATTCCCTTTTTTGTCCATTACCAGTGCTTCAATGCTGTTATTTGAAATACTTTCGGGGTTATTTTCTTCGTACGTATAATGAGTAAACTTTCCATCTTTCAGGTAGCTAAGACCACTACCAAATGTTCCAATCCAGATTCCACCTTCATCGTCTGCTAAAAGTGCTCTTATTCTATTTCCAATTAATGAATTTGAATCTCCCGGAATGTTTTGGTACGTAGTGAACTTCTTACCATCATATCGCTGAAGACCTGTAGTGGTTCCAAACCAAATAAACCCATTGACATCCTGTACAATAGATCTCACCTGATTATGCGCAAGCCCTTCCTTTGTAGTCAACCTGTCAAAACTAATGTTGGATTGGCTATAGGAATTCTGAATTATCGCTGACAATAAAAATATTAGAAATGCCCGTTTCATCTGATAGATTACCCCTGTTATCTAATATAACAAGATTGAAGCAGTTTTTGCTATCAGATGAATCGCTAAAAAATACCTTTTTCGATAAAATATGAACTAACTCAGATAGGATTAGATTTTTACCCGATTTACAGATCCATCCATTTTTTAAAATGAGCGACTCGTTCTCGCGCAACGATCACATCCTGATCAAGTGACGGATTCAAATTGAGTAACAATCGGCTGTTAAAGTAGGTATGAATTTCCTTGATGGATTTTAGTGATATGAGCGTTTGGCGGTTGACTCTATAAAACTCCAGGGGATTTATCAATTCTTCCACCTGTTCGAGAGAATGATCTACCGGCCACTTTTCGCCATCATGGGTAAAGAGGGATGTTAATCCTTTTTCATAGACAAAGTAAGCGATATCTTCCACATCTATAGGTTTTAATTGATCTCCAAGCTTGACTAGAAATCTCTTTTTAAACTCCTTAGAAATAATTCTCTGTACTTCAGGATACACAGGGTTATCCCGAAACTCTGGCTGACTTGTGTACTCCTTGAATTTCTCAATCGCTCTTTTTAGATCTTCCTCCTCAATTGGCTTTAGTAAGTAATCAAGGCTATTGTAGCGAAATGCCTTTATGGCGTAATCATCGTAAGCTGTAGTGAAAATTATTGGACATTTGCAGTTGGAGTCTCTTAAAAAATCTAATCCAGTACCATCATTCAGTTGAATATCCAGAAAGATTAAATCAGGAGGGGAATTGTCGCGGTACCATTCTAACGAAGATTCCACAGAGTCCAAAATATCCATTATTTGAACCTCCGGATCTACTTTTTCGATCATTTTCTTTAAACGATCTGCAGATAATCGCTCGTCTTCTACAATTAATGCCTGAATCATGCTAAACGCAATCTATTCAAAACTGGCATTTTCACAGTAAAGAAAGCTTCATCTTCTACAATCATTATAGACTTATCTGATTGGAGTTGGTATTGGCTCTTAATGTTTTCCAAACCAACTTTTGTGGAAATAATTTCTGATCCCTTTTTGTTTAATTGGTTCTTAATGATCAAGTAATCATCTTCCGTGTAGATTTTAATAATCAGAGGATTCGTTTTGCTGAACTTGTTGTGTTTAACAACATTTTCCATCAGCATCTGCAAAGACATAGTAGGGACGAAAGCTTCTAAATACTTTTCATCAACATTGATTTCAATTTGCAAACTACCTTCATGCCGAACGCTCAACAGGTATAAGTATGCATCAAGAATTTCTAGCTCCTTATCAAGGTGACTCATAGAGTCTTCTCTACTATCCAGAATATGGCGGTACATTTTGGATAATCTGGAAAGAAATTTCCCTGCCATTTCGGGATCTGTTTCAATCAGGGACTGAAGTACACTAAAGGAGTTAAATAAAAAATGAGGCTTGATTTGATTTTTGAGATTGACGTATTGGCTCATCAGGAGCTCTTTTTGCATTAGCGCTTTATCTCTCTCAAGCTGTCTGGACTGCTCATGATATCTTTTGAAAAGTCTTTCCGAGATGATGAGCCAGCCCAGAACCTGCCCCTGAAGTATATCTTTCATAAAAGAATCGCCCTGAAAAGTGCATATCTCCAATTGTGGTTTTATCCAGTATTCTGAAATCCAGCTGGCAAACACAAC
This sequence comes from bacterium, assembly GCA_024743255.1. Lineage (GTDB taxonomy): Bacteria > Bacteroidota > Bacteroidia > Cytophagales > Cyclobacteriaceae > JANSWY01. The sequence continues at coordinate 2,178 of JANSWY010000183.1, forward strand.
CAGTGGCAGAATTACCAGCGATAATGTGACTACCGCTCTTACCAGATGTTTTGACCTATTTAAATCAAGGTCAGCAATTTTTTTATGATTAAGTACTCTGTCGAGAATCTCCCATACTGAGATCACTACTACAATGATGTAGACAAAATAGATGCGATCAGCAAATCCAAAAGTAAAGGCCTCTGATACTGTCTCCGCCCTTGTCACATGAAAAAACAAGTAGATTAAACCAGCAACCAGAAGCCTTTTTGAATATTTTCTCGCAATCTGCATAGGAGAAATTTATAGGAATTAATTGGAAGAAGAAAGAGCTGTAGTGCCCTCTACCACCAATGACAACATTGTTCCTGTAATCAAATGTTTGTTGTTTCCTCCTCCTTTAACGATAAGATTATAGTTACCCGGAGTGATGCTTGTTGCTTTTAAATTCAACACATAAGTATCAGGCGTACCCTCAACAGGTGTTACTGTAGCAACCAAACCATCAATATTTTGAATAACCGGAGTTCCGAATTTCCTTTTTCTCTCCATCTTGGATCTTAACAAAGTAATGTTGGCCTCAATTTCCTGATCTGCCTTAATTACTAATGTGTTTTGATCGGATTTAAGGATTGCTCCTTTTCTTGGAGTCTCCTGCGCATGTAATGTGGTAACTGCTACCAACATCGCAGCTATGATAAGTAGTCGAAGTTTCTTCATAAAGCTTAAAGTTTTGACACTTTAAAGACGCTTTAGAAGGTCATTACTGTTATGAAAAAACTTCGAACTGTTAAATAATTTTATTGATCCGTCAATTAATGTTGCGGAACCGTATGCCTAACCAGTGCTTCTCATTGCACCTGCAATAGCATTTATTGTAG
>JANSWY010000091.1 GCA_024743255.1 bacterium
AAACAAAGCAGCCTAGAATAACAGCTACATTTTTGAATGTATTTGGAAGTCTGTTTACTGAGTTGGATATAGTATTAATATCAGTAGTCAGAATTGTTAGGATTTTGTCACTCTGATATTCTAGTTTACTAAATGTAGCTTTTAGGATTTTCTGGCTTATCGAAAGCCTAAGGTTCAATATGACATTCTGAGCGGCTTTTGTAATAGCGTAAACACTCACCACTGAGGTGATACCATACAATGCCCAGATAATTACAAACTTAATTATCTGCGGTTGAGGATCAGCCATTTCTGATTGTATCCCCTCGTTTATTACATATATGATCCCAGAAAAACTTAGGCCGCCTATGATAGCTGAAATTGTTGCTATGATAAAAACAACCTTTGAATTCTTAATTAATAAGGCAATTATCTTCATTCACCCTCTCCCTTTTCAATTTCTGTTGTGCAAACTTAATCTATAATTGGCTATTGATCGTTTTTCAATTACGAAATGAGTTAAAAAAGCACTGATTATTGCAAGACACCAAATTCGAAAGGAGTTTCTTTAAGTAATGAAAATGCTTTCGGTTTATCAGCAAAAAGTACTTTCGTCTTTGCCCAGGTATCTTGAAACAGCTCAGATTTCCTATAATTCTCTAAGTCATCACCATCCTTCCAAACACTATATGTATGATAAATAGATGCATTATCATAATCTCTCAATAGCTCCAAATGCTCACAGCCTTCAAATGATCTGATTTTCGATTTAACTGTATCAAATAGTTCCAAAAAAGTACTTACCTCTTCAGGCTTGAATGTCATTCTAACAATTCTGACGAGCATGTCTAAAATTTATTGATTAAAAGTTATGAAAATTGGTGAGTCGAGCTGAATTCCCAGTAGTTCAGAAGCATTTCCTTTGTTAATACCAATCTGAAGTAATCCCTGACTATTGAATAGCAAATAGCATTCCCCAGGATCAACCTGATAAAATGCAGTATTAATTGAGCTGAACTGCTCTCTTCCTGCTCTTATCTGATAACCTGATTCCTTATTGATTCTGTGAATGGTTTCAAATTCCTGTTGTTCAATATTTGTTATCAGGTTACCAAAATGATCTACCCGGATTACGTTCCCGACTATTTCCTTTTTTGTAGCTTTTACCTGTCTTCCGATCAGTTCAATATATTGACCAACCTCTGGTCCCAGAGAGTCTAGTGACTTAGAAATTAGCTCTGCAGAAGCTTTGGCTAATATATCCTTTGCTGGAAATGTTGAAGATATCTGAGCCACACTATTGATATCAACCACTTTTTCTGGTCGATTTTGACTGATTAAACTAAGAAGACCATTGTCCGGACAAACAAAAAAATGATTGTCAAGTTTAGCGGCTACATACTTATCTGACTTTCTACCGACAGTATCTACAGAAACTAAATGCACACTTCCTTCGGGGAAATCCCTGAAAACCTGCTTTAAAACATATGCGGCATGCCCAATATCAAAGGAATTAATATCATGACTAATGTCAACTATATTGGCCGAAGGATCGTATTTTAAGATACTTGCTTTGACGGCTGCAACGTAGTGATCGCTGGTTCCGAAATCTGACATAAAAGTGACTACCGCCATACAAGCAATGAAAATATTTATTTATTTTGTAGACGCAAATATAGTTTTTACGCGCAAAAGGATTTATTGAAATTTAAATATTAAACCACGTATTGTTAGAAAAAATAATCACCCTTGAAAATGTATCTTTGGTTGACTTTTTAGGAGTAGAAAACCAAAACATTAAAGAATTAGCCACTGCGTTCCCTGAAAGTAAGATTATCTCTAGAGGTAACGAGATCAGAATCCAAGGTACAGCTCCACAAATTCTTCAAATTAATGATATACTGAATTCATTATTGAGCCACTATAACCGATTTGGAAAAGTGACTCATGATAATGTGGTGTCTTTTATCAAGAAAGAAGATGAGGATAGCCAGGCTCCAACTTCCAGTGACGAAGTATTGGTTTATGGGACTCGTGGGTTTAAAATTCAGGCCAAAACAAAGAATCAAAGGAGACTTGTGAAGTCTGCTGTTGAGAATGATTTGGTTTTCGCTATTGGTCCGGCGGGTACTGGTAAAACATATATTTCTGTAGCACTTGCGGTGAAAGCGCTCAAGAATAAGGATGTTAAAAAGATCATCATCACCCGACCAGCCGTGGAAGCTGGAGAAAACCTGGGGTTCTTACCAGGTGACCTGCAGGAAAAGATTGATCCATATCTAAGACCGATATATGATGCACTTGGAGATATGGTGCCAAGTGAAAAGTTGAAATACTACAGAGAAAATGGAGTGATTGAAATAGCACCGTTAGCTTACATGAGAGGTAGAACTTTGAATAATGCGTATGTCTTATTGGATGAGGCGCAAAACACTACCCCAATGCAGCTTAAAATGTTTTTGACCAGAATGGGTCCGAATTCCAAGGTGATCATCACTGGAGATGGATCTCAAATTGATTTGCCAAAGAATCAGCATTCTGGATTAGCAGAAGCTATAAAGGTGTTGAGGGACATCAAAGGCATTGGTTTCGTTGAACTAGATGGTTCTGATGTAGTGAGACACAAGCTGGTTAAAGACATCATTAAGGCTTATGATAAGCATGATAAGTAGGAAGAAATAACTGTTATCTTAATTTTTATAAAATTTTTCAAAATTTATTTTAAGGTAATAATAGAGGTGTAACTAATTGTTTTATAATTGGTTACACCTTTTTGTTTGTAGGTGGTTTAGGGGTAATTCCGTTATTTACAATTGAAATTTAGCTAAAGCTTTATCATTTGCTAATACCACTTATTTTTTATTCACTACTTTCGAATCGAGATAGTTTTAGTTCCCGTTAATGTACCGGTGGTCGCCATTCCCGTTTGTTCGAATTGTCCTATTGTTAGCCACCGGTATTCTTTTTTCTCCCAACATATTTTAAGATTACTTCCCTCTTCCTAATTGCCTGTGATTGAGCCTAAACGGATCAAGAGTTCTGAAATATTTTTAAAAATTTTTTCACTTTTTTTTACTATTTAATCATAAAATAAGCCTATTCCTTATCATATGATAATACCACTTATTTTTTATTTACTACATTCGAAATGAGATAGTTTTAGTTCCCGTTAATGTACCGGTGGTCACCATTCCCGTTTGTTAGAATTGTCCTATTGTTAGCCACCGGTATTCTTTTCTCCCTTCACTCAAAATCCAATATAACTGTACTCTTAGCCATTTTCATGGGTTTATTGATCGTTCATTTGATCATTTCCTATCGAAATATGTTTGCTAGCTATTCTTTCAATGGAATTGTGCCCCTGATATTGATTTTTATCCTTGGTTTGATGAGAACGGAGATTCAAAAACCTGAGTTTGATAAGTGGCATTTATTGAATCACGAAATTTCCGGTTCGGACTATATGGTTAAGTTAAATAGTTATCCGCTTGAGAAGGATACCTATTACATGTTTAATTCTCAGCTATTAGGAGCAATGGAAAATGATTCCATTTATTCTGTGACTGGTAGCATAAGTTTATACATCAGGAAAGATTCTCTCTTGTCTCATTTACCAAAATATGGGGATGTCCTAAAAATTTCTAAAAAGCCCTTTTTAATTGCTGCACCCAAGAATCCTCATGAGTTTAATTATAAGGAGTATATGAGTTTTCAGGGAGTTCATCATCAGGTGTTTGTGAGTAATTCTGATTTTGAAGTTTTTAAAAATAACCCTTCCAATATTTTCTTGTCATGGTCGTATAAGCTCAGGTCTCATTTCAAACTGCAAATAGAGAAGTATGTTGCTGATCCTAATTCCAGAGCAATTGCTTTTGCATTACTTCTTGGAATCAAGGACGACCTGAATACGGATTTGAAACGAGCATATTCATCTGCTGGAGCTATGCATGTTTTGGCGGTATCGGGATTGCATGTTGGAATTATTTATATGCTGATTTCATATATGTTTTCATTTTTGAAATCCTTTAAAGGTGGAAAGTATTGGTTGTTATTGATTAATCTTTTCTTCCTATGGGGCTATGCATTTGTTACAGGGTTATCACCATCAGTACTCAGGGCGGTTGTTATGTTCTCTGTCATTTTAATAGGTAAATCATCGAATCGCTATTCCAACATCTACAACTCTCTGGCAATTTCTGCTTTAATAATCCTGATTTACGATCCATATATGATATTGAAAGTTGGATTTCAGTTGAGCTATTTGGCGGTTTTAGGCATAGTCTATTTGCAGCCTAAACTTTATCAATTACTCACTGTCAAAAATTTTATTCTGGACAAAGCATGGAGTATAACTTGTGTGTCAATAGCGGCACAGTTAGCCACTTTTCCACTTGGTCTTTATTATTTTCATCAGTTTCCAACATATTTTCTGGTATCTAACTTAATAGTAATTCCTGCTGCTTTTATTATTCTTCTGGAAGGGATATTTCTCATTGTATTGTCACCGATTTCTGATTTCATAGGCTCATTTTTTGGGACAATTTTGGATTATTCAATTCAGTTGCTCAACATGGTGGTTATATACATTAATAATTTGTCGTACAGTTTGATAGATTGGGTTAATATTGATTTTAAGCAAACGGTGTTGATTTATCTTTTCATTCTTCTGGTGCTGTTAATGCTTCACTTTAGAAAGGGATACTATCTTAAACTCATTTACCTGACTGTAGTCATTTTCTTTATTGATTTAGGGATTCGTTGGAGTAAATCTAATGATAGAGAACAAATTGTTTTTTACGAGTTAAAGGATAATGCCGCAATAGATTTTATACAGGGAAGGGATGCTACTATTTATATGGTGGATCTGGATGATGATTTAGAATTGGTACAGTTTCAGGTCGGGCCAAATCGATTGGCTAATGGATTACCACCGGTATCCTCAACTTCGATGAATTTACTAAACCAGAAACTAGCCGATGGTGCAGAAATAATTTCATGGAAAGGGAAGCGTCTGTTAATATTAGACTCATCTTTTGATTATTTGTCATATGAAGGATCGATACAATGTGATTATCTCATCATTTCTAATGACTTCAAAGTGGACCTGGCACACTTATCAAAGCTTATTTATTTTGAAGAATTAATAATCGACAGTACGAATAGTTATAGAGTAGGGAACAGGATAAAATCTCAAGCTGATAACTTAGGGTTTGATTCGCATTTTATAAAGAAGGATGGAGCCTATGTTGTTGAGCTTTAACTAAAATAAGAAAGGCCAATGAACCCGCCGGCATGCGATTTCAAAGGCCCTTAGTTGGAACATAGAGTGAGATTGTTAATTCTTTTAAACTGGATGAGAGGCCCAAAAAATTATGACCTTTCAAACTATTATTTGGTTAAAGTGGTACTTTAATCTTTAGCACTTATCTGATACTAAAGTAGAAGAACTTTTCAAGGATATTTAAATTTTTAGTCCTGTATAATCATATGCTCGATAATCGGATGCGATTCAACGGTAACCGGTATTGGGTATCAGAATTAGCTTAGTAAGGACCATTGGTATTCTAACTCTTTTGAATTAAAATTAAAGCATGGCTCAGCCACAAGAGATATTACAGAAATACTGGAATTATAGCAGTTTCCGCCCTTTACAGGAGGATATTATCAATGCAGTATTAGAAGGAAAAGACACTCTGGCACTTCTGCCAACTGGTGGCGGGAAGTCTATTTGTTTCCAGGTTCCTGCGCTATGTATGGAGGGATTGTGTATTGTAATATCTCCATTGATTTCATTAATGAAGGATCAGGTTGAGCAACTCGCCAGTAGAAAAATTCCAGCAGCTGCAATTTACTCAGGTATGACCAAACGGGAATTGGACATCATACTTGATAACGCAGCTTATGGCGCATACAAGTTCTTATACGTCTCTCCCGAAAGACTGAAAACTGAATTGTTTCTGGAACGCGTCAAAAAAATGAACATCTCATTATTGGCTGTTGATGAGGCACATTGCATTTCACAATGGGGATATGACTTTCGTCCACCATATCTGGAGATACGAGAATTCTATGATTTATTGCCTGATGCTAAATTTATTGCCCTAACAGCCACAGCTACCAAAGAAGTAAAAGAAGATATTATTGAGAAGTTGGGATTTGAGGAACCTGCTGTTTTTCAAAAGAGTTTTGCCAGGAAGAATTTATCATACTCAGTTTTCCAACTGAATAATAAATTCCAAAAGATGATCGATATCCTGAAAAGTGTGCCTGGCTCATCGGTGGTATATGTGAGAAGTCGAAAACGGACCAGGGAGATTGCAGAGCAATTATGGAGAAACCAGATCAGCGCAGAGTTTTATCATGCCGGACTTTCAACAGCTGATCGATCCACCAAACAGCAGAATTGGATTAATGGAAAGATCCGTGTAATGGTAGCGACCAATGCTTTTGGAATGGGGATTGATAAGCCGGATGTTCGTAGCGTGATTCATTATGAGATTCCAGATACTTTAGAAGCATATTACCAGGAAGCTGGAAGGGCAGGAAGAGATGAGAAAATGGCTTACGCTGCATTAGTATATGACCATGGTGATGTCGATTTTTTGAGAAAAAGAATACAACAGAGCAATGTGGGTCCCGACTTGCTAAAACGAGTGTACCAATCAATTTCAAACCATTTGAAAATTGCTGTAGGCAGCCATTCTATGGCCAGTTTTGAGATTGATATAAATGAACTGGTTAGGGTATTTGATTTGCCTGCAGCTGAAACATTTTTTGCACTCAAGAAACTTCAGGAAGAAGGTTTGATTCAGCTCAATGAATCAAGTAAGCAATTTTCGACACTAAATATCAAAATCTCAAAAGGAGAGCTATACAAGTTTCAGGTCGCAAACGCTAACCTGGATCCAATTATCAAGGCTTTGCTTAGATTATATGGTGGAGAATTATTCACATCTTTTTTAAGAATCAGAGAAGGGGATTTGGCAAATGTTTTAGGAACAGATAGAAAAGATGTGTTTAATAAATTACAGTATTTGCATCAGAGTGAAGTGGTAGTTTATGATTACCCCAGTCAATCTCCAAAGCTTACTTTTCTCACAGCACGGCAAGATGCTAATAAGCTTTCACTTGACTTAAAAGGCATAGAAAGACGTAATCAGAATGCTACTGATAAAATGGAAGCGGTTTTAACCTTTCTAGAAAATACAAATAGATGCAGGACTCAACAACTTCAAGAGTACTTTGATGAAGTCAGTTATGTCAACTGTGGTGTTTGTGACTACTGCTTACAACAGAAAAAGGCACAAGAAGTAAAAGAAAAGGTAACAGCTTATAAAAAAGAAATACTTGCTGAACAGTACAAAGCACAGGTAGAGGTTGACATCCTCATGGACGAGCTTAAAGTTCAGGATCGTTTTTCTTTTGCAGAAGCAATGAGAGAACTAATGGAATCAAAAGAGATTCGATTAGAGGGAACTCTAATTATCTACAATTAATTAGGAATAGGTTTGTGGGACTCTCTCTATGTTACCTAAGGAGTCTAGTAAATTGCTTCTCCTTCTTCCTCCTTATCAGCTACCTGACTGTCTTCTCCGTCATCATCGTAACTGTGTTCTTCTTCCTCATTGGACTCTTCCATTTTCTCGCCAAATTTAGACTCGTAATCTGACTTGATTTCTTCCTTCAATTCGCCATCGTCATCATAGTCGTCATCATCAGCAACAATTTGCATTGCTTGAGAAATTGTCATTCTAATAAGGTAGTATTTTTCTTCGGTATCAAATGGGAGCGCTGATACTCGGTTACCATCTTTATCTTGATAGTAGATCAAATCTTCGGTGAAGCCGTAAGGAAATGTGTGCTTCACTTTTTGTTGGATAATTGCTTCTAATTTTTCAAAATCTTTAACAACTCTGGGCTTGGTGACATTCATAGCTGCTACGTTTTAGTGATTTACAAATATTACATTATGAGTATAATTTTTAAGTTCGTTAACATTACTTCTATGTTAATTTAAAAAAGCTAACTGGAGAAATCCAGTTAGCTTTGAAAAAAATAAGAGGAAATTTTCTACTAAAATTGAATTCGGTACATAACATCTGGGAAGAATCCAATTTGTTCTACCAGATTGATATTATCAGTCACCTCGTTGTACCTTCTTACAAATTCATTTTTTCTGTTTGTTACGTTCTGCAGATCTATAAAGAATTGATGAGAAATATTCTTTTTCGAGCTGTTCAGTCTTACTCCGAACTTAACATCCCACCTTGCATACTCACCGTAACGCTCACTAAATGCTATGTTGTCCATTCTTACTTCTCTGCCAAGATTTGCTCTGGTTGCATCCAGGTCTACCGGAGTGTATGGTCTACCTCCTGATGTGGTGAATTTAGTATCAAATGTCCATGCATTTTTCCCATTCTTTCCAAACTTCCATTCTTTCCCAAATAAGGCATTGTATACAAATTGAGTATTGAATGCTGTATTTCTTTCGATCCCGTCACTTCCTTTATATCTGGAATCAAATGCAGAAGTTGTCATCAATAAGTAATAACCTTTGCTGAAGAACTTTTCGAGGGTTAACTCAATTCCGTAATTTGTTCCTGTTCCTTCATTTACTAATGATCCTCTCTGGTCGAAAACAAAGTCAGCACCTTCATTGATAATAGAGTAGCTGCTAGGAGTAGATTCCACAGGAATATTGTTTAGACTCTGGTAGAAAACCTCTGTTTTTAATCTCCAGTCAGGACCAAGGTTGCGATCATAGCCCACTACAAAATGGTTGCTATACATAAATTCCAGATCAGAGTTTGTTCTTTCATAAACTCCTGGAGAAGTTTCTTCTTCGTAAAATAAAATTGGCGAAGGAGCAGCTTGCGCATGATATCCGTAAGCAGCACTTAGTCTCTGGTTTGGTTTGAATTGCCAGCTTAATCCAGCTCTTGGTTCAAATGCAAAATCCTCCGTGAAGTCATGGTACTGACTGTGAGCCCCAAATGTTGCACTCAAATCATCTGAGAATTTATATTCTGCCTGAGCATAAGTTTGAGTAAGCGTGTAAGTATCATTGATGTCTGTGATAGGGATAAAGAAATCTGGAATATCATCATTGTTATTATCTGGAATTTCAACTCTGTTGTCTCTGTCTTCAGTAAACAGATTTACATCATATAGTTCAGATAGCACACCAGCTTTTAAAGACCACCTTGCGTTAAACTTATGCGTAAGGTTTGAAGTGAATGTATATCTGTTTTCTCTATTCTCAACATTGGTTGCTCTGAATAAACCCGTCGTTTCACCTTGTTCGTTTTTGATTAGATTGTCTTGAAGGTATTGATTGTGGGTGGTTGAAACCCCGATTGAAGTAGTTAGGTATGTATTTTGGCTTATCCTTGCCAGGTGGGAGAGACCAATTAAGCCTAATTGGTTGTCAACATATGCATCCTGATCTGGATTGGCAAATAGGTCAGTTTCATCGATATCATCTCCTTTAAAATCGATTCTACTGGCTCCTCCAATTCCGAATAACTCGAACTTTCCAAGTTTAGATTCTCCGAAATTCACCTTAAATGATAAATCCTGATAAAATGGAATCGCGCTTGTTCCAGTAGCTGCCAGACTAGCTACGCCATATCTGTATGAAGCTAAAAATGAAGATCCATTTTTCTTACTAAGTGGTCCTTCGGCCATAAATTCCAATCCACTGTATGCACTCATTTGACCAGTGAATTCATATTTGTCTGGGTTTCCGTTTCTGAACTGCACATCAAACACAGCTGAATTAGCATTACCGTACTCCGCAGGAAACGCACCTGTTAGGAAATCTGAAGTCCTGAGTAGGTTTGTGTTTAGAGCATTTACAGGTCCACCTGTTGTGCCTAGTGTTGCGAAGTGATTGGTAGTCGCAATTGGAATGCCATTGATTCTCCATAGTAATCCATTTGGAGAGTTTCCTCTTACCACAATATCGTTTCTGGAATCATTTGGAGCACTTACACCAGCAAAAGTAGTCGCCAGACGAGCTACGTCATTTCTTCCGCCAGAGAATCGTGTCACTTCTTCCAAACTGAATGTTCTAGCACTTACTTTGGCTAATTCATTTATTGGCATATCCTTTTCAGCATCTGCAGTTACCACTACTTCTTGTAGCTTCTCAACAGACTCTTCCAAGTCAACATTTAGTACCACTTCCTTACCAGCTGTAACTAGTACATTAGGAAGTGTTATGCTTTTGTAGCCGATATACTGAACAGAAAAGTTTTGTCGGCCGATCGGTACATTTTCTATCCTGAAATTTCCTTCCACATCTGTGGTGGCACCAATTACCGGATCAGATCCAACAAGAAAGATTGCTGCACCAATCAAAGGGTACTTGGCTTGAGCGTCATTGATTTTTCCTTTAACCACCTGAGTTTGTTGGGCTAAACCAATAAATGAAGCGGCAGTTAGATAAAATGTAAGTAGAATTTTAAAGTGTAGATTTTTCATGCTTCTTAGCTTATGAGTTTTTCTAGCTCTAAACTACGAGTGTATATATAGCTATAGAATGTGAATGATCCTGAGCCGAAGAATTTTGAGTATAAGGCGAAAAAATCTGCTGTTAAAACGGTATTGGAGTGGGATTAAGCTATTCGGAGGTTTCACCAGGCATTATCCCGTGTTTACCCACTACAATTTGGGCTTTACGTTGATACTATATATTAAAGCACAACACTTTTCATTAATTTGTAGTTGCAGATAACTATTATGAAGATCAAAGAAGTATATGTGAGGTGGATAGGAATTCCTATCCTGGCTATTGTGATAAATGGTTTGGTAAAACATGATCAACCGGACTCATGGATATTACAAGTACTCATTTCAATGGTATTTACAGGGATTTTTTGGAACGGTGCTTATTTGATCTTTCAAATACACAGAAAAAGGTTTCCCGAAATCACTCAGACACCCCGTAGGATATTCTCTACTATAATAACATTAGCAGTTTTTCTACTGGTTTTTGCCTCTGGGATCAGGATGGTTTTTGGTTATGTGACCATCAGTGATATCATTGCTGATTGGACTTTGATTTTTGATAAGGCTGAGATTAACTTCATTGCTGCTTATATGATTGGCTCTGTTTATGAGAGTGTTTATTTCTTTGAGAAATGGAAGAATACTATTGAACAAAATGAAGCCTTAAAAAACCAGCAAGTCAGAACCCAGTTTGAGGTGTTACAAAATCAAATGAGTCCACATTTTCTATTCAATAGTCTCAACACCTTAACAACACTAATAGCAGAAAACCAAAATACTGCAATAAGCTTTACTGAAAGGCTTTCAGAAGTTTACAGATATATTCTTCAAAACAAAGAGAAGGAGCTCGTTACACTTGAGCAGGAACTGGAATTTGCTAAAAACTACCTGTATCTACTCCAAATCAGATACCCTGAAAATCTACATGTGACTTTTGATATTGATGATCAGTTTCACCACAGTCACATAGCTCCATTAACAATCCAGATACTTGTGGAAAACTGTATCAAACATAACATTATATCTAAAACCAATCCATTGAATATTGAAATCTACGTGCAAAATGGGAAATCAATAGTGGTCAAGAATAATTTGCAGGTGAAGAAGGTTATTGAAAAGTCTACTAAGACTGGATTAGTAAACATCAAGAAGCGATACAAATACCTCTGTGATCAATCAATTGATGTGATTACTACTTCTCAAAACTTTATGGTGGCGGTTCCTCTTATTAATGTTGTAGAATCTCAAAACGAACTAATCCAGGCGGAAGCATGAATGTACTGATAATTGAGGATGAAGCACCAGCATTTAGAAGGCTTCAGAAAATTTTGGATGAAATAGATCCTGAATTGGAGATTCTTGAAGTGATTGATAGTGTTGAAGACAGTGTCAAATGGTTAAGAAATCATTCATCACCGGATTTGATATTTATGGATATTCAATTGAGTGATGGAATTAGTTTTGAAATTTTTGATGCTATTGATATCTCAAGTCCGGTAATTTTTACCACTGCGTTTGATGAATACATGCTTAAAGCATTCAAGGTAAATAGTATTGATTATCTACTCAAACCAATCAAAAAAGAAGATCTCGCCCAAAGCATCGAAAAGTACAGATCTCTCAAAACAGTATTTTCTGGAAATGCCAGCATGAATGACCTAATCAAACAAATCCGATTGGATGATAGAAAGTTCAAGAGCCGATTTCTGGTGAAGCAAGGAGACAAGCTTTTGTCCATTCAAACAGATGATATCAAATACTTTCAAACGAAGAATGGAGTCGTCTACTTAGCTACCACCGAAAAAAAGTATCTGCTCGATTTCACATTGGATGACTTGATTAAACAGCTGGATCCAGAAAAGTTTTATCGAGCAAATCGGCAATTCGTGGTTGGATATAATGCTATAAAAGCAATTCACAGATATCACAAAGGGAAGCTACTGGTAGAGCTACAAATACCAACCGATGAGCAAATCATAGTTAGTAGCGAAAAGGCCACAGATTTCAAGCAGTGGTTGGATTAAAATTCATCGAAAACAATTTAAGGTTAGTCTAATATTCATGGAATAGAATGATTTTTCCGAGGAAGTTCTTATCTTTCGAAAGCGGAAAAACTGTCCTTACGAATGAAAAAACTAATTGCGTTCTTCACTGTCAAAAGTGAAGGTGAACCTTACCTTATCCGTGCCAAATCGAAGGCTTTGGCATCTCTATCACTAATAGCGGCCGTGTTTGTCACAGTGAGAGTCTTGACAAACCTAATGTCATATGATGGCGAAACAGCATTCTTTGCATTGGTAGGCGTCCCATTATTGGTGGGAGCTGTAGCGATTATTAACCTTGCTTTGTTAAGGATTGTAGGTTATAAAGTATCTGGAATTTTCTTCTCATCCGGGTTACTATTAACCCTGCTTACTGGAATTTTTCTTGCTCAAAATTCACTGAGCCCGCTTAACATGTATATCAGTGGTTTTTACTTCTTGATGGCACTGCTTGCGCTCTCTGCATTATTTGGAAACTGGAAAAGTCTTACGGTAAATGTCGTTGTGGTTCTATCTGTGGTATGGTACATGAATATTTCCAATAGAGAACTATATGAAGGAGAAGTATATGGATTAGCTAATGCTGCCATCATTAGCTATACAATCGCATATTTTGCGATAGCGTTTATTCTATTCTTCATCATGAAGATCACCAAGGACGCCCAACTAAGAACTGAAAAAATCGCCAATCAGGCTGAGGAACAAAATGAGGCACTGAATGAAATACTTTCCGAGGTGAAAACTTCTACAGACATTCAGCAGAAGTTCTCTGATACTGTTCAGGAGTCTTCCGAGGTGCTTTCAGAAAATGCGAATAAGCAAATTGCCAATGTAAATGAGATGGTAAGAATCTTAGAAAACATGGTGCAGTCCATCACCGGGAATGCTAATTCTGCAGGCCAGACCGCTTCTAAAGTAGACAGCACTGTTGAGTTCATGAACCTAAATAAAGAGGTTCTAAATCAAACTATAAGTGCTGTAAAGAACATTAGTAATAAGATTCAAATCATTGAAAAGATATCTTCTCAGACTAACCTCTTAGCACTAAATGCCGCAGTTGAAGCAGCAAGGGCAGGGGAGGCTGGTAAAGGTTTTAGTGTGGTGGCTTCAGAAGTGAAAAAGCTTGCTGAAAATACAACCACATCTTCAAAAGAGATACAAAACCTCGTGAACGAGAGTATTGATATATCTCAAAATGCTCAGGAATACATTTCAAAGATGTTTGAGGAGCTCAAGCTAATTGATGAGGATGTGAAGAACATCAGTAGTGTTGCCAAAAAGCAAACAGAACAAATTGATGAGATAATGGCTTCAATTTCAGTAATCTCTGAAGATACCAGGAATAATGGGGAGATTTCTGGAAAACTACATTCATCAGTACAATCTTTGAATGACAGTACACTTAAGATGAAAGCACTGATGAGTAATGGCTCAAATGGTCATCACTCTGGTGAAGTTGAAATGTCTGAAAACTAAAAAAGCTCCCCGATTACCGGGAAGCTTCTTATTTCTTATATTCTTTTTCTTAGTCTAGTGCAGCAACACCTGGAAGCACTTTTCCTTCCATGTATTCTAAAAGTGCACCACCACCAGTAGATACATAAGATACTTTATCTCCGTATCCCAATGTATTAACTGCTGCAGCAGAATCACCACCACCAATTAGTGAGAATCCACCATTTTCAGTAGCCGCAACAACAGCACCTGCTATTTGATTTGTTCCTTCCGCAAAGTTGCTCATTTCAAATACTCCGGCTGGGCCATTCCAAAGAACTGTCTTTGAAGACTTAATCAGCTCACTAAATACTTCTCTTGACTCTGGTCCAATATCTAGTCCCATCCAACCTTCAGGAATGCTGTAGTTATCTACAACCTGAGTAGCAGCGTCATTACTAAATGCATCTGCAGCTACAGAATCTTTAGGAAGTTGTAAATTCACTCCTTTTTCTTTTGCCTTGGTAATTAATTCCTTCGCAAGATCAAGTTTATCTTCTTCAACCAAAGAGGAACCAATTTGACCACCGAGCGCTTTGAAGAAAGTGTATGACATTCCTCCAACAATAACAAGGTTGTCAACTTTATCAAGAAGTCTTTCAATGATTAAAATTTTATCAGAAATTTTTGCTCCACCCATTATAGCAGTGTATGGACTTTGAGCGCTATCCAGAACTTTCTGTGCATTATCCAATTCAGCCATCATTACGTAACCGCAAGCTTTTTCCGCCACATATTTTGCTACAATAGTTGTAGAAGCATGAGCTCTGTGGGCTGTACCAAATGCATCATTTACATAGATATCTCCATGCTTAGATAACTTCTCACTAAATGCCTCATCACCTTTAGTTTCTTCTTTATAGAATCTAAGGTTTTCAAGTAAAAGCACTTCACCGTCTTGCAAAGAAGAAGATTGAGCAAATGCATCATCCCCAACACAGTCGTTAGTAAATTTCACATCAACCCCTAGTTTGGTAGATAAATTTGGAATGATATGCTTCAAAGAGAATTTCTCTTCCGGACCTTCTTTTGGTCTTCCCAGGTGACTCATTAAAATGCACGACCCACCATCAGCCAGTATCTTCTTGATTGTTGGCACTGCTGCATTAATTCTTGTCTCATCAGTTACTTTGAACTCTCCATTTAGAGGCACATTAAAATCCACCCTTATCAGGGCCTTTTTACCTGCAAAATTTATTTGATCGATGTTCTTCATAGGTATGAATATTTACAAATTTCGTCTTTAATATGGAGCTACACTTTCCGCGCAATTCCCACCCACAAGGGCCAACCGCGCTCAGGCCTTCAACCCAATGACCCACATCGGTCCTGAGCCGCTCCGCAAAAGCCAATTATTATCAATATGTCAATCATTCTGGGGATTCATTCCAAAAAGGAACGAAAAGGAGGTGCTAAATTGAAAATGTCTAATGTGAATTACAAGCTTTTAATCTTATTATTTCATGAAATCATGCGCTTGCTGCTGCTCGTTTCAATCTGTCGTTGATAGCAAGACCTAGACCCTTTTCTGGAAGTAATTCAGTTATTAGTAGCTTGATAGGTTTCTCTTCAAAAGTTCGGAGCGCCTTAAATAGATTTCGTGCGGCCTCACCCAAATCTCCCGATTCACTTAAGACAAATTGGTTGTCCTCAGGAATACCAGGAACAAACTCTTTAAAGGAAATTACTCCAGTGGAATTAGGATCATATAGACTATAGTCTTCTTTCAAATTAATAATCCTAACGGGTATGGAAGGAGCATAATGAGATTTCAACATCCCGGGAGCCTTCGGATTAGAACTTTTATTAATATTGATTTTTACATCACCTATCAAATCCTGAATCTGATCCAGACTCATTCCTCCCAATCGATAGATGATTGTTTCATCATTTTCAAACCCCACAATGGTAGACTCCAATCCAATTTCACATGAGCCACCATCCAGAATGTATGGAATTTTTTCTCCAAGATTGTCATTAACATGTTTGGCTTCTGTTGGGCTCACATAACCAAATGGATTTGCACTTGGAGCTGCTAATGGGAAGTCAATAGACTTCAATAAATCAAGTGTAAGCTGGTGAGAAGGAATCCTTACAGCAACTCTATCAAGCCCAGAAGTAACAATGTCCGGGATAATTGATTGTTTGTCAAAAAGAATAGTTAATGGCCCTGGCCAAAAATGTTTCGCAAGTATTTGAGCCTTCTCCGGAATTTCTCTTGCAAACTTTTCTACTTTTTCCAGGCTATCAGTATGAGCAATAAGTGGGTCAAATGCAGGTCTTTGCTTAACTCTGAATATTTCCAAAGCTGCTTCAGGATTTAATGCATTTGCAGCAAGTCCATAGACGGTTTCTGTTGGGATGGCTACCAACTTCCCATCTTCAAGGAGCTCTTTTGCTTTTATAATATCCTGACCAATCTGTGCCATAATTGCTTTTCGGAAAGTGCAAATTAAGGGAATTTTATGAAAGCAAAATTGAAATGTGATGATTGGCCAGATATTCTGGATATTCTTGTGTGTTTCTTCTTCAGAATTTTATATTTGATCAACTAATCACCCTTAACTTATGAGTAACAAGACAAGAAATACCCTTAAACTGATTGCTGTTGTTGTTGTATTGCTGGCAGTACTAATGGAAATGCAAATATTGATTATCCCAATGTTGGTAGCCTACAAATTCTGGTTAGTAGTAATTGGATTCGCTACTATTTTATTGGCTTCCCGCTAGCGATCAATTACAATTCTACCAGACAGGGATTTATTATTATAGATTAGTCTGTAGTAATAAATTCCATTGTCAACAGGCTGGCCAATTTGATTGGTTCCATTCCATATGATTTGGTTTGCTCCAGCAAATTGGTCTCCAGATAAAATATTTTTCACCCATTGTCCTGTTCCATCATAAATATCAGCTGTAACTCTTCCACTTTCAGGAATAGAAAATGCAATCCTTGATTGATCATCTAGCGGATTCGGGTATACATTGGTTACCATAAATTCACTCCCCTGATCAACAGGACTTTCCGTAATAGCATTTTCAATCTCACTTAAAAACACACCGTTTCCATGTGTTGCCACTACAAGTGTTCCATCTAGCTTTCTGTAATCCATCATGGTAATCACTGAACTACCAATTTGATCACTCGCTTCTTTTACCCACACAGTGTTGTCTCCATCGAGATTTGTTGTGCTAAATAACCCGGTACTTGTACCAACAAAATAGATATTTTCTCCGGTTGTCAGTGGAATTATCTCCGACCACCTTACACTCGCTCCATTACCAGTTCCGTCAGGATTCTCTTCAAGGTTTCCGCTGATGGATTCAAAAGTGATTCCTCCATCGGTACTTCTAAATACACTTTGTACTTCATAATTTGAGAAAATGGCCAGCATCTCTCTACTATTGAATGGATTTGCTGAAATGTTGACAATGTATCCTTCCTCCGGGAAGTTAGATGATGTGAGATCAACTACTTCTGGATCGTCTAAAGTCGGATTTATTACAGCGTACAATTTTCCTATGCTGGTTCCATAGAATAGTGTGTCTGGTTCTCCCTTAACCAATTCCATACTTGATATCTGCCCCTGGAAAGTAACAATTTCACCACCTCTGTAGGTTGCGGTTCTTGTGTCTCTTAAATCTACCCAGTTCACAGCTGTGGGTCTTGTCGAGCCACTTGGAACCTGAGCCAAATTGTCGTTTCTCCAAATGATATCGCCACCATTCAGATACATCACATTCTGAAACTCCGGGTCAATGATGTATGGATTGATAAATAGATATCCCACAGGATTTTCACCACCTCCATCCGGGTCAACACGGGCAAATGAGGTTCTATTAAAATCTTCATCTAATGTAATTCTGTAAACCTGACTCTGCTGAAATGATACATACCAATATTGCTGATCTCGTGTAATGTAAGTGTAACCTCCATCACCACCAAGCACAGAGGTCCAGATTCCAGATGAGTTTCCACCCAACAAATAACTTCCATTATCTTGCAAACCACCAAGAACGATATTGTCGGTTACATCTTGTTGGATGTTAATGGTATAGTATTGAGTAGTAACAAAGTTGTTATTTAAGCTTATCCAAAAAACAGAGTCTGCCTGGTTATTAGTAGTTAAGTGAACTCCACCATCACTTAGTGTAAGCATTTTGTCAGCATCTGAAGGGATAAAAGTAATTTGATGAACATCGGGATGGTGATCTGGATAAGACCTTCCACTTCCATTTCTGTCATAACCTCCAATCCAATCTGTTTGACCATCACTGGCGAAACCGCTGGTAGATCTGTATATGTTGGTTGCACCCAGATAGACTATATTGTCATTATCAGGATGTATTGCAACAGCCATGTTGTAACCACCCTGAGTATCAAACTCTCCAAGGTCTTCCTCAAATTCAGGAATATTGGCAGATCGATTTTCCCAGGTAGTAGTCAGGTTATTCCCTTGTAGTTCGTATTCTAATTTGAAAAGTCTGGTGTCGTTATTGACATCAGTTAAGAAAAAGACAGTACCATCATCTCCGCCTTTAACAGCCATTACAGTTCTGTTGTGTTCGTCGGGGAAGTTTAGTGGTGTGATGTTTTCCCAATTAAAACCATCAATCGAGGCGTATAAACCGGCTTCCTGATAAACATCAGCGCTACTGAATGAGCTCATTGCAGCAAACATGATACCTGTTGAAGAAATACCAATTTCAGTATAAAAAGGAGATACTGATTCATTTAAATCTATTGTGGATGCTTGTAGGTTTTCACCTAATACAGTCCACCAGGTTTCGCCACCGTTTGAGGATCTTAAGATTCCACCATAACAAGCTGCAAAAACTTCATCTCTACTATCTACCGTGTGATTTGTGATGATTCTCCATACATATTGAAATTGACTATTGAATAGACTATTTGTACCAATTGCTGTAGATTCTAACTGGGTCCAACTTTCACCGTTATCAACGGATTTGAAAATTCCATCTCCTCTATAGGGTGCACCGGGACCCCTCGCCGAGTTTCCTCTTAATTCCCCTGTGCCGTAATACCAGACATTTTCATTTCCAGGTCTGATGTCCTGTGTCATGGCTGTCACACTATTTAAAAACTGAGGATCTGATTTTCTCTCCCATGATTGACCATTATCAGTGGATTTCCATACTCCACCACTTACACCGCCTGCTATTAAAGTGTTTTCATCTGCGGCATCAATTACAAGAGCTCTACTTCTTCCACCAACGTTTACAGGACCGGCAGCTGTCCAGATGGCTTCCGTTCTAGCGGATGCTGTTTTCCTTGTTGAAGCCTCAATACTAGCGCTGTACTTAAGTTCTTTTGATCTGATGTTGATCGGAATATCATTGGTAATAGGGCTTTTGATTTGGTTGAATTCATAATCAAATCTAGCGTAGGGATCTTCTTTTGTGCCAATAGAAGCAGCTACCTGATCAAGGTCAGCAAATGTTTCTTCTTTGGCTGTGTGGTTTATGAAAAATACTCCTAAACCAATAGCTACCACTAAACCACCCCAAATGTATATCCCTTTTCTATTCATGCTTTTTGCTTTGATCTTGTCTTTGTAATCATTCTCAAGATGGAATCCTCGCCACCAGTTACCTCAGCAACCTTATCAATCTTAAACCATTTTATATCCCTTGACTCTTCATTTTGTTGTATGGTTGTCTTCTCTTCAACAATAAAATGATACCTAACGTCAAAATGCTGATGTTCTGGAACTGATTTATGTTCTGGTATTGTATGTATATCTATATCAAAGAAAGTTTCTCCGGATATTGTTGCCTCAACTCCAGTTTCTTCTAGAAGTTCTTTTTGAGCCACAGCTAATAAATCAGGATCTCCGTCAGCATGACCACCTGGCTGTAACCATCTATTCAATTTGGTATGATGTAACAACAGTACTTTATCATATTCTGGTGTTGTCACCCAAGCAGACGCTGTGAAATGAGCTTTTAATGAATCTCTTGTATAACAGTTGTGGATCTTCAGTAACTCAAGAAACTGATCTTTATATCCCTTTTCTTTTTGGTCTGATGGGTTGTAAAGGTTTAGGGAGTCGATAAAAGAGGCTTTGTCCATTATTGGATTACAGTATTAACTTTATTTAACCTACCCGAATTTAATGGAGCCGTTTGAGTTCCCCCGCCAATATTAGTTTTATCACCTTTTACAGCATGTATATAGTATGATATTGCCTCAATATCTTTGAATTTGACTCTCCCTTTAGCATCCGTTTTTATTGGTCCAGCGACGGGATTAGTCTCATTCCTGTAATCATCTTCGGATTTGAAAAGGGTTACATCTGCTCCTTCTACAAAATTACCAAGGTTATCAATTACAGTTACTTTTAGAGAAGTTGGAAGCGGTTTGCTGTTGAATCCAAAACTAAGCAGCAGGATTGTGCTTAACAGGATAAATTGTTTTTTCATGATTTTACTTTAAGTATGGTTTCAAGTAGTCCCTCAAATTTATCTGGTTTTTCAAAAAGTTGGTCATTGTAAGTATTTGCTTGAATTCTCAGATAACTGGGTTCGTTATTCACCTGGATGTGTTCAAGCAAAATGTTGCCATACAATTGAGGTATAAGCCCTTCTTCCTTTGGACGTACAGGCTTTAGATAATGTTTTTGCTTTGTTTCTATATGATTCTTTTTCTCGGTAATTAATCGATCTGATACTTCAAGCCTATATCCAAGATTGTCCAGAATTCGATCTCTGAATAGGTCCAATAAATATTCAAAGTCTCGCTCACTAACACTTTTGTCATAACTGATCGCCAGGCCATTTGAATACGGGCTATTTAGAATATGGACTTTCGGTATAGAGTCCTCTTTTTGCAATTTTAAATTATATGAATCGATGATCTGTTGCAGCAAGTCATCAGAATTGGTGGAAGCCTTCCACTCTTCATAATAGAATTGGAATTTGCTATCACGTTTTATGGGTTCATGAACTATAGAGGCCTTTGAAGGCTCTGGTTTTCCAAATACTTTTTGGTAGACTTTGTCGAAAAAACTCATCTGAGTAGGGTAACTGTTCCTCTTTGTGTTATCTCAGCCAAACTAGGCTCTAAAGAACTAGTAAACCTGATTACATATGTATATGTTCCGACAGGAAGTAATTTTCCTTCAAATACACCATTCCATCTGAAGTCCTGATTGTTGGAAATGTAAACCAATTCTCCCCATCTGCTGTAGATGAAAATTTCGAAATCATTCACATAGTCGTTAGGGAAGACAAAGAACTCCTCGTTGGTTGCATCTCCATTTGGACTAAATGCATTTGGGGCTTCAAGACGAGGTACACAATCTTCTATGACAATCACATTTCTTCTGACACATGCAGATCCATCTATGATGTCAACGGTATAACTTCCCTCAGTATCTACAATTAGTGTACTAGTTGTTCCAATAATTGAATCACTTGGTTCCAATCTCCACAAATAACTCGCAAACCCAGAACCCGCATCTAAGGTAGTTGTAGGATCTGTCGGATCGATAGGGCAGAAGGTGTCTGTTCCCGGAAGCGTAATTGTAGATTCATCAATTGGAGAAATCACCGCAGAAAATGAATCACTAATGAAGCAATTTCCATTGGCAGCTGTGGCAACTACAGTATAAGTTCCGGAAGTTGTTACTCTCAACTGTGCATTTGTCTCTCCCGGAAGCTCGCCATTCAGGTCAGACCACTGGAATGTGACATCTGTGTTGGTAGTATTAGCATTCAATAGTAAATCTCCATTTGCTTCACAATCTGGTTCAGACAGTATGTTCACATTTAAAAGGTCCTCTACTGTGGCATCAAGACTAAAGTTACTTTGACAGCCTGTTGATTGATCTCTGACAGTCACTACATAATTATTACTTTGATCTACAGTGATTGATGGTGTCTGTGCATTGTTACTATTCCAGTTGTAAGTATAGGTACAACCAACACAAGGGTTAGTCAGAACCACTGTTAGAGTTATTTCGCCAGTACATGGATCACCAATCGGCACAATAGACCCTGCAGGAGGTTCATTGAAAGAAACTTCAATCGTATCAGTTCGTGGGCAAAAAGTAGTTCCGGTAGGGTCAGAGGTAATCAATTGCAATGATGCATCACCATCAACAAATACTTCATTAGCATTCTGACTCACAATTGTTCCTGCACCAGAGATAACTGACCAGGTATAATTCAGTGTAACACCCGTGTTGTTGGTGACAAATACAGCATCACCAGTTGAACAAACACTTTGCTGAATATCAAAAGTGATATCTGGTTGCGGGAATAATTCTGTAAGAACTACCGTATCAGTGACGGTGCAGCTTCCAAGAGCATCTGCTATAGAAACAAAATATGTTCCGGTATCCAGGTCTAAAATTTGGTAAGGAGTTCCAGTTACAAATAGCGCTCCCACAGTGATGCTTGTGGTTCCATCATAAGTTATGCTTCCATCGGAAACTGGCTGGCCATTGCTATCTAATACCTCAACAAAGACCTGTGGGTTAGGTTGTGTCAAGCTGTCCGGTATGTTGATAATTAATTCTAAATCTCCATCGCTTCCACAATCTGGTGTGGCGTTTGCCTCTATGGTCCAGTTAGCGGGATCATCTATTTGGATGACTTCAATGTAGGAACAACTTGTTACATTATTTGTGACCGAGAGCGTATAATTTCCTGGTTCAAGACTGTTGATATTAATATTGCCTGTTGGTGCATCTACAGAAGTAGCTGGAGTAGGAACAGGACCTGTTATTACATAACTGTAATTCCCTGCC
>JANSWY010000047.1 GCA_024743255.1 bacterium
GCGCTGATGTGTACAAAGTGATTCAAAGTAACAGGTTCAACACCGGTGTGTTCTCCAATTACTTTTTTATATGAATGACCAACGTCTTCTCCATTTTTAGACTTGACATTGGTGAATGTTGCAGGCATGATGATCGTTGTGCCTACTTTATCCATGTCTAACTGGCTCCCAAAACCAATCGTATTTCTGGTTCCACGAGAGGATTCGTAAACCCAATTTCTTGTGATTCTATTATAAGGAGTTTCTTCTGTATCATTTAAAAACAAATATTGTCTCAACAACGGACCCATTTGAACCAATATTTTTCTACCCCAAATCACTACGGGGAATAATCTTTGGATTGGGCTTTCAGTTTGTCTTTTATCATGGATATAAAGCATTACCAGTCCAGTGACTATACCAATAATGAGGAATTCCTCCACTAATATTAGCATCCACTGAAATACTCCAACTTCCTTGAATGAATTGTCTTGGACAAAATAGCCATACGCTGCTGTTAGGATTGAGGATATGACTAACCATCCAATGATTGAGGGACTGATAGATTGTATTATTCCTTTGAATGTAGGTGGTTTAGAAAAGCCTG
Source organism: bacterium (assembly GCA_024743255.1). Lineage (GTDB taxonomy): Bacteria > Bacteroidota > Bacteroidia > Cytophagales > Cyclobacteriaceae > JANSWY01. Next base: position 587 of record JANSWY010000047.1, read on the forward strand.
CTTGATGTGATTTACGTTCGATTGCCATTTGGTTTGTTGGTTTTAGGACATTGAATAATCTAGTCTAATTTTATGACTTTATCAAGAAATTTGATCAGTAACACCCTTTGCAAGGTGAATTGACCAGTTATCTAATTTTCATTACTTTTTATTGGTAATCCACGTTCTCTAATAATTGAGGGGGCGGGACTTGGGTCATTTTTTAATCACTCACATGGATCAAACGGTAACACTTTCGCGACCAAGAATTAATTCCCTTGACATCCTGAGGGGTCTGGTAATTATATTAATGGCCATTGATCACATCAGGGATATGTGGGCTTTAACTCCCTATACACCAGAGGACATGACTCAAACCACACCGGGCTATTTCTTCACTCGGTGGATTACTCATTTTTGTGCTCCTGTTTTTGTGTTTCTGGCTGGGACTTCTATTTATCTTTTTAAACAAAAAGTAAATGACCTCAATAAGGTTGCGCGGTTTCTACTTACAAGAGGAATTTGGCTGATTTTTATTGAAATCATTCTGGTCAATTGGGCATGGAGTTGGAAGATGCCTTGGAATTACTGGGGCTTCTTTTTGCAGGTGATCTGGGTTATTGGAGTCTGTATGATCATAGTGGCCGGATTGATTAGACTTCCTCAGAAAGCATTACTTGGTCTTTCCATATTAATAATAGCGGGCCATAATTTATTGAATTTCATTACGCCAAAAGATTTTGGGACATTGGATTGGGTATGGAAATTCTTACATGAAGGAGGTTGGGTAGCTATTGCAGCGGACAACAGTTGGGGAATTTATGTGGCTTATCCCCTAATTCCATGGGTTGGGGTAATCGGTGCTGGTTATGTATTTGGTGAAGTGATGAGCTGGAATTCCGAAAAAAGAACTAAATGGCTTTGGCGACTTGGGCTAGGAAGTATTTTGCTGTTTTTAATTCTGAGGCTTCCAAATCTGTATGGAGATACTGATACTTGGGAAGTACAGAAAAACGCACTTTATTCGTTTATGGATATTTTGAATACACAGAAATATCCGCCTTCACTACAGTTTTTGTTGATGACATTAGGGCCGTCATTTTTGTTGTTAATTCTATTTGAACGTCTAAGTGGTCCAGCGATGGATTTTCTAAGAATATTTGGTAGGGTGCCTTTCTTTTTCTATGCTTTACACTTTCCTGTGATTCATATTACTTCGATTCTATATTTTAGAATATTGCATGGAGAATGGTTTGACCTGGCAAATGGAGGACAACCTGAGAAATGGCCCAATTACTACGAGCCATCACTCATCAGACTATATTTGGTCTGGATAATTATCGTTGGAGGATTTTATTTCTTATGTCGCTGGTTCAATACTTATAAATCAACTCACAAGTATTGGTGGTTGAAGTACATTTAAGATGTCTTTTCGCTTTCAACTTTCTTTAATGCGACGGCATTCATACAATAGCGTAATCCACTTGGTGCCGGACCGTCCGGAAAAACATGACCTAAATGTGCATCACAGGTGTTACAAACAGTTTCTACCCGAACCATTCCATAGGATCGGTCTGCTATGTAAGCAATTGCATTTTCTTTGAGGGGTTGTGTAAATGATGGCCATCCACTACCGGATTCAAACTTTTCATTGGCATCAAAAAGTAATGTATCGCAGCAAACGCAGGAATATATACCTGGTTCGAACAAGCTGCACATATCAGAACTGAATGCTCTCTCTGTACCCTTTTGTCTGGTCACATGGTATTCTTCAGGAGTGAGTTGAGCTTTCCATTCTTCCTCAGTCTTCTCTACTCTTTTGTCGGGATCTGGGTTGCCTTTATTTACAAATCTGATAATGTCATTCCAATTGAGCATCTCTATTTCTGATTAGTGTCGAAAATCAAACGTCAGTGGAAATCAAATTGTTCATTTTTGGAGAGAATGTCAATCCTGAAGCACAGAAGATTTCTCTTTTTTATTGGTGTCCAGTTGGTCCTGAAGCTTCGCAATTTGCTCGGTGAGGATGTCAATCTTGTTTGATAGGTTTTCATTGCCCTCTTTTACAAAGGCTTTGATGTGCTCTTCTTCCTGAACAATTTCCTGGTGATGCAATTCATTCATTGTGTTTACAACAATCGCAATGAAAATATTCAATGTGGTGTAAGTTGCAAGCAGTATAAATGATACAAAATAAAGTGCCGCAAATGGTGAATTATCAATAATTGGTCTAGCAATACCAGTGGACCAGCTTTCCAAGGTCATTATCTGGAATAATGAGAAAAAGGCTGCTGGTAAACTCCCAAAGAACTCCGGGTAGTCCGCTCCAAATAAGTTTGTGCCAATTACAGCATATACAAAGTAGACAATGCCCAACAGTACAAATATCCAACCGATACTCGGCACTGCATGGAGCAATGATTCAATGATAATCTTCAGTTTCGGGATATTCTTTAATAGTCGGAGCGTACGAAGGATTCTAAGTGCTCTGAAAACCGCAAATGAACCTGCCGCTGGGAGAATACTAACCAGCACAACAACACTATCAAATATATTCCAGGGGCTCTTAAAGAAATCGAGTCTGAAAGCATATATTTTGACCAATATTTCAATTACAAAAAGAACCAAGATGATCAGGTCAATTTGATCAATTATCCCGCCTACACTCTCCATGTATGTTGGATCCGTTTCCAATCCTATCAGAATGGAATTAAGAATAATAACTGTGACTATTATTCTTTGGAAGCCAGCCGATTCGAGGTAAATCTTTAGTTTTTCTCTCATTGTATTTGATGTGTGCATGCAATAAAAATATTGATCTGAGCCCTACCCAGATCAATATTCCTGGCAAATTGTTTACTTCATTATAATATCTCTACTTTGAAGAAATTGTCTGGCCCATCCCCTCAATTGCGCTCCTTCATTTTCTGATAGAAGAAGACGAAATTTCCTATATTCTTTCCAGAACAATTGTTTGCTAAAACTTACTTTCTCTAAAACAATCTTACCATAGTTGAGCATGGATTGATTCATATCTTAGTAGTAAATAATTAACAAAATCAGCAAACCCAACAAGTTGAGTCCACTTGCCACTAATAACAGCAATCTTTGCTGAATGTTTCCTTTAATACGATATGGATTATCTTTCTTTAGCTTTTTCATCATTTCAACAATTACAAATTAAAAAATCAGTTTTGCAGAACCATAATCCGCTAATTCAGAAATTGCTGATGCCTTATGTAAATAGGAGTAGATGTATCTATATAAAAATCCCGTACTTTATGGGTATGTATTTCGTCTGAACTGGTCTTTACTGAAATCAGGAAATTGTGGACTTTCTTACTTTTCTTCCTAATTCTGGATTGCTTTATTGAAACCCGAGAGTTCAGTTTCTCTTCATTGATCTCTAATTCAGTCTTTGCGCTTTCGGTGATATGCAGAATGATATCATCACACAAAAGTGATGCTAATAATAAGACAGAAATTACTGGAATTAAGAAGGTCTTAACCGGTACTAGTTGTTCTGCGATATGTCTTTTGTTGACCAAGATGATACCTAATTTGCGTAACCTAACAACGCAAGATACCATTATCTGTTCATAAAATTATATTTATATATTTAATAGAAATAATAAATTAAATTATATAATTAGTAAATGAAGACCCGGCTATTAACCGGGCCTAATTGTGTTTAGAAAAATACAGTGTAACTGATTGTAGGCAAGAACGGTAGCTGTTTTGATTCTATTAATTTCTCTGAAGTGAGGTTATAATACTGATCAACTATAGCTTGGTTATTAGTTACGTTCTGTACGTCGATTTTGAATTCATTACTTGTCTTCTTCTTATTTCTTCTGATTCCAACTGCGACATCAAGTTTGAAGACATCATCTGCTTTTTCCGAAAACGGATCGTTCTCTCTGTATATCCATTCGTCATTTGCTCTGGAAGCCTCCAAATCTACAAGTGTATATCTTGGACCTCCAATTAAGGCGGCTTTAGTATTGACAAAGAAAGTCTTGTTCTTAGATGCTTTACCGATTTTGAACTCTTTACCCATTAGGAAATTAAAGGTATAGTTTCCATCAAATGCAGTGTTTCTTTCAACACCATCCATTGCTGTGTATAATGACTTGTACAAAGACAAAGTACTCATGTAATAGAAACCTCTGTTAAAGTATCTTTCAAGTGTGAACTCCAATCCGTAATTTCTTCCAGTTCCTTCATTTACCAAATCTCGAATCATGTAACTACCCGAGCTGTTGAGAATAGAGAATGTACTGGTATCAGCATCTTCTATTGGTACATTATATAAATGTTGGTAATAAGCTTCAACCTTAAAATGAGTATTGGCCCCAATATTCTGATCATATCCCACAACAAAATGAGCAGCCTTACTTAAACCAAGGTTTCTATTTGGAGTGGTGTAAGAACCATCTTCTCTGAAATTCTTCGCCAGGTAAGTAGCTGGACTTTCCAATCTACTATGTAGACCAAATCCGGCAGTGAATGAGTTCCTCTCACTTACTTTCCATTGCATGGCCATTCTTGGTTCGATACTTTGTTTACCATTGAGTCCTAATCTTATATAATGCAACCCACTAATAAATGTAAGATCCTCAGTTGCTCGATGCTTCCAGCTTGCAAATCCTTGTACTGAACTTGTGTTTCCTTTGTCAGTAAGAATCTGATCAAGTCTATCGAAATCAAAATTCCATTCGTGAGCACCCATGTCAAATCCAAGGTCTCTGTAAATGGCACCTACTTCAATTTTGTTCTTTGCATTGAATTTATAGTTGAATGCAGATTGAAATGTGAGAGCAGACTTTTGGAAATCGTTATCGATAACTCTGTAGAAGTTTCCACCATCATCTTCCGGAAGATTCCAGTCTGTGTATAAATCTGTACCTGATATGCTAATAGCATTTCTCAGATAAGCATTCTGATTGATTAGATAGGTGTGATTTAAACCTACAACTCCCATTTTAGCTTTCATCACTCCTTTTCCTGTAATAAAGTCTTCATCTTCTTCATCTGTTTCCTCAGAAGTGATACTACTTAAACCTCCAAGACCAAACATCGAGAAACTATGATTCTGTCCGGCAGGTAAATGGATCTTGAATGTTGCATCCTGATACCTAGGTACTCCACCAAAGTCAAGTATTCCTGTTCTATCCAGTAAGTCTAGTGTAGAGTATCTATAATTAGCAAGGTAGGAACCTCGTCCATTTAAAGGACCTTCTGAAGTAAGGTCTAAACCCAGAGTACTAATTCCTGCAGCATGTTCTCTTTTTTCATTGTTTCCGTTTTTTAGTTTCATATCGAAAACACCAGAAAGCGCATTTCCATACTCCGGTGAGAATGCACCTGTATAGAAATCAGAGTTCCCCAACATTTTACTGTTCAGCGCATTAATTGGACCTCCGGTAGCCCCTTCATCTGCGAAGTGGTTTGGATTTGGGATTTCAATGCCTTCCAGTCTCCAAAGAATTCCTCGTGGGGAGTTTCCTCTTACGATAATGTCATTGTTTCCCTCTGCATTGTTGTTCACACCTGCAAAGGCCGAAACCATTCTTGCAGGATCATCAATTGCTCCGGCATATCGCTTTGTTTCTTCCACAGAGAATGATCTGGCGCTAATGACAGCCATTTCATTGAGTACTTCACCTTTCTGTGTAGCAGTAATCACTACTTCATCCAGTTGCTTTACAGATTCAATTAATGAAATGTCAAGAAGAATTTCTTTTGCTGAGCTTACCAGGAAGTTAGGAATAGTTTTGTCCTCATATCCCACATAGCTTACCAGGAGGCTCACACGTCCAACTGGGACATTATCAATCCTAAAATCACCATTGATATCAGTGGTGCTTCCCTGAATAGGATCTGATCCAATAATTACCACAGTAGCTCCAATTAAAGGAGATTGCGTGTCCTGGTCGATGATGCTTCCTCTGATGGTTTGAGTAAGTTCCTGACCTTGGGCGTTCAACAATGAGATTGTGTAAAAAATAGCGGCTAAAAGTTTGATTTTGATTTTCATTGTTATCAAGAGTTTTTGAATGTTTCACTCTTGTGGAAATGAGTTTGGGATTTACCCCTATGGCATTTGTGATTTTTTTTGAGGGACTGTTGAAGGTTGTAGTCTTAGGGCAGAATTCCTTTGATGGAAATTACGTTCAGCATAAATAAAAAAAGCGCGATCCGCCTCGCGCTTTTTTCTAATCCATTTCCCATAGCTAAGAAATGCTTTAAATCGCAAACTTGCACTTCTTTACCAACTCTAGATTCAAATGAGTTGATGGATTACAGAGATTAGTTTTAGTGATCTCTTTCACTATTACAAACACAGTACAAATTTGAAGGTAATAGAAGCCCGTTGCAAATTTTAGGGGGTGACAAAGGGTTGTCATATTAAATAAAAAAGCTCTTTTTTAGTCGAAATGGAGAAATTTTGGTTGACAGTTGGATGATTTTATTATAATTGAGGTGTATACAATACTTAATTCACCATCGTTGGATTTCTAAATATTATTTCTTTAATTTGTCTCATATCATTACACTATTTGTTAAACGTCTTAAAACTATTTACGAATTATTGCGGCATCTTATTCATCATCAAATTGTCTATTTCCATAAGCGTATTATTCCTTTATTGAAGTAGATCAGATTACATTAAGTATTGCGAGATAGCTATGTCCTTTTTGGGTCAATCAGCTATGTGCAATCATATGTATGATGAATTCATCTGTCTAAAATTACACTACTATGAAAACAGCACCAAACAAGAAAATTATGAGGTTATCACTATTGGTATTTGCCTGGGTTTTGGCGATATCGGCATTTGCACAAGAATATGGTAGCGCTACAGGACATGGGTACATTAATCTTGAAGGTAACACCAGTAATTATCCGGATTCTAAGCTAAGAATTGTAAAGTGGTCCAACAATAATGCCCATCTCGATGTGATGGATGGTAAGAATCTAATGTTTAACTATTATACTGGAGGTCACGTCTACTTTGGGAAAGCGACTAGTGCTGCTCATAGTATTTTTAGAAAAGATGGAATTCTGGGCATAAACACACTTACACCCGCCTCTGGTTATAATTTAGATGTTAACGGTAAAATCAAATCCAGGTATCTCTACTTGTCGGCATTAAGTGGAGTAGAGGGAGGTGAGATGCAGTTGGCAGGTTCAACGGGCTATAACGGTTATGTGATTGATAACTATGCTGGTAGACTTAGAATGCACCATCAGGTTGGACAAAATTTGATTTAAACTCGGCTGGGGATCTGACTTTAACCAGTGATGGTGGAGCAGAACTAAATCTTTTAAATAGATCTGTTAATAAAAAATGGCAAATAGTTTCCGGATTCAATGGTGGGTTTGAAATAGGATATGTGACTGGAGGACTAATCGATGATCAGGCACCTTTTTATGTGGCATCTGATGGAAATGTGGGTGTAGGTGCAACTGTTCCTGCAACAAAACTGGATGTAAGAGGGAACATGTATTTAGGGTACGGAGTAGCAGCCAATGGCCAAAGAAGGCAACTTAGAGTATATGGTTATGATGCCGGAGCAAAGTTTTACGGTACTATCCACTCAAATTGGGAGGACTCCAAGAGAACATTTGACATCTACACAAACAGCGCAACACATCAGCTGAAGATAGATGCTTCTGCAAATGCAGGTGCAAGAATATTATTACTTCCAGGAGCCAATACAGGTGTAGGTATTGGAACAACTGATATCGATTCTTATAAGCTTGCTGTTGATGGAGCAATCAGATCCACAGAAGTGAAGGTAGAAGCTTCGCCATGGCCGGATTATGTATTTACACCTGAATACGATCTGCAATCACTTTCAGAAATAGAAACATACATCAACCAAAATGGACACCTTCCAAATATCCCATCTGCCGCAGAAGTTGAAGAAAACAATGGTATTCAGCTAGGAGAGATGAATGCAAAACTTCTTGAGAAGATAGAAGAACTGACTTTGTATGTCATTGACCTTGACAAAAGAGATAAAGAAAAAGATCAGCTCATTAAAGAACTAAAAGAAGAACTTCAAACCCTTAAAACCAACCACTAAAATGAAAACTAAAATATTATTATTGGCAGCACTTTTTGTTAGCGCTATTAATGTTACAAATGTTCAATCACAAGACTTTGATGGTCCTAGACCTACCGGTAGTTCAACGGATGGAATTAACATTACACCAGCATATAATACTAACATTCAATTGACAAATCGAACCTGGTCTGGTTCACATGGGATACTATTTAACTCCTACAAACCATCCAGTCAGGTTTCAGGAAGTCTTTTGACAACAGGGAATACGAAATATGCTAATGGACCAGGTAGTCACAGCGCAGGAGCAGGTGCCATCATGTTTTTCGCCAATGGCGGTCGAATGGATTTTCTGATTTCACAGAGCTCATCAAATGCACATGATGATGTTAATTGGGATGGATCCAAAATGACCATAAGACGAAATGGTAATATTGGAATTTCCAATACAGATCCAATGGAAAAACTATCAATCACAGATGGACAAATATTTATTGGAAATACACAAACAAATCAAGCAGAGTCGGGGAGGTTAAGATTTGGTGAGTACACGGATAAATACCAAGGTGCATTTGTTCATTATGATGGTAGTACCAATTTTTTAAATCTTGGAGTACATAATACCAATGATGCCGATCCTGCTAATGATGTAAATGCAATTTCTATCAAGAGAGAGACTGGTCATGTTGCAATGGGTACTACCAATATGAGCTATCAACTCAACATTGGTGGAGATTTGTATTTCCCTGAGGAGTCTGGAGAATCTGGTAGAGTATTATTTAGAGCGCATTCTAGTGATGTTGCAATTATTAAATCAGAGCAATACGGCACAGGTACAGGTACAAGATTGAAATTTGAGGTTCATGATGATACTGATGATTACTTTTCATTTAACCACAAACACCATCAGCAAGGAGACTTAGAAATTTTCAAAATGACAAGATCTAAAGTAACCTCTGCTGTCAACATGGATGTAAACGGAATAGTAAGATCCAAAGAGGTGAAAGTGGAACTAGAAAACTGGCCGGATTACGTTTTCACACCTTCATACAATTTACAATCACTATCAGAAGTAGAATCCTTCATCAACCAAAACGGTCATCTTCCGAATATCCCATCTGCAGCAGAAGTAGAAGAAAATAATGGTATTGAGCTTGGACAAATGAATGCTAAGCTTCTTGAGAAGATAGAGGAGTTGACATTGCATTTGATTGAGAAGGATAAGGAAATAAGTGAGCTTAAAGAAACGAACAAAGAGTTGGCCATCAATCAGGAAAAGATCTTTGAATTGCTGAATCAACTAAAAGAAAATAAATCAACTAAGTCTGAATAAATATGAAAAAACTACTGCTTTTAATATTGATATTACCATTTGGGCTACATGCTCAGATTTATAAACAGGAATTGAGTTTTCCTGGATCTGGAGATAAAACCATGCCTCTTGGAAGGTATCAGGTTGGTACAGCTGTACATGTATTATTCCAGGTAGATGGTGGTTGGGCCCAGGATGGAGGTGTCTATCATATTGCGTCTGATTGGAACGGAACACCAAGAATAATTTACCGAGGAGAAAGTTCAATTTCAACAAGGTTAAAATTTTACGGATATGTTGATCCAGCATCTGCAGGATATGCATTCATTTGGGCTACATGGGATAATCAGTCACCGAGCGAATCATATAGTAATACTGCCAAATTTACAATCAGCTCTAATGGACATTTTGATGCAAACAATCATGGTACTTTCAGCAGTGCCACTGAATTACCTAGTGTATTAGTGGTTCAATCCAATTCTCAAAACGTAGGAATTGGAACAACAGACACCTTTGGCCACAAACTAGCAGTAAATGGATCAATTGGCTGCAAAGAAGTCAAAGTAGAAACCACCAGCGCATGGCCAGATTATGTCTTTGAAGATGGTTATGACCTAATCAGCCTCGAAGCAATAGAATCATTCATCAACGAAAACGGTCACCTGCCAAATATCCCATCTGCAGCAGAAGTGGAAGAAAATAAAGGGATTGAGCTGGGAGAGATGAATGCGAAGCTATTAGAAAAAATAGAAGAGCTCACGCTTTACATGATAGAGCTCAAAAAAGAAAATCAATCATTGAAGAATAGAATCGAAAAAATTGAATCATCTGTAGAGAAGTAAGATTATGAGAAAGATTATCATATTTATTTTCGGGCTGTTTTTGACCAATTTGTCAATAGCCCAGAACTACATTCCGAATGTAATTCCGGCTTCTCCGGAGGCCTCTAGTATTACAGATTATTCTGAAATTAAGATTTCGGAATATACTGGGTCGATAAGTAAAAGTATTCCCATATTCCAAATTCAGGAAGGTGGAATTAATGTTCCAATTACCTTAAACTACAACTCAGGAGGCCACAGGGTTCAAGAGTCAGCATCTCGTGTAGGATTGGGATGGGCTTTAAACGCCGGTGGGGTAATTTCAAGGGAAATGCGAGGACAGCCCGATGATGAAAAAGGCTTTTTGAGTTTGATTGAGCAATTTGAAAATATATCAGCACCCAATGGTCCATATCAATATTTGATGTCTGGTCCGGATACTCAGGAAAGATATGAGCTGTTGAAAGAAATTGGACTTGGTTGTGAAGACAGTGAGCCAGATGTTTTCAGTTTCAATTTTAATGGTATTACAGGGAAGTTTCATTTTAACTGGGATGGAACATTAGAGGTCTCTTCGGATCAACATTTAATTATTGTGCCTCAACACGAAGGAGGGAACCCAATTTCTCCCTTCCCAATTCTGCTAACCGATCCGATTGTAGGTTTTGTAATCATCGATTCAGATGGGTTCTGGTATGAATTTGATAAAGTCGAAACTACTACCATTGTATCTACTGGAATTTTGAGGTGTTCGATAAGCCCAGTAAATGAGTACAATTCCTCTTGGTACCTTACGAAAATTACAAACCCAAGCAAAAATAAAGAGGTATATTTCGAATATGATTCATACATCTTAGAGGACTACAATATTGTACACTCGGTAACTAGAGAACATGGGCTAGGGGATCAAAGTATTTGTGGTTCCTCAATATCTGGAACTGAGACACAAACCAGTACTAATACCAGGGTTAATGGTTGGAATCTATCTCGAATTCATAGTAATTATAGTCCCATAGAGGCAAAATTTATAGCAACTGATGTCAGAACCGATTTGACAGGATCTGGATTAAAAGAACTAGATAAAATAGAGATATACAATGACAATACTTTAGAAAGAGAATTTCTTTTAAGTCAGGACTATTCTAGTGGCAGGTTGACTTTACGTAGTTTACAAGAAAAATCATCGACTGCATCTTTAAACCCATTTAAATTTGACTACAATAGCATAGCATTACCTGCAAGGAACAGTATTTCACAGGATCACTGGGGCTTTTACAATGGGTCTGGTGGAACCGAAGTATTTCCTACCTATTTTGTGAATTTAACTGGTGACATCCAAATATTTGGAGGTCGAGATAGAAGCCCGAGTTTGACTCATTCATCAGCAGGTGTTTTAAGTAAGATTACCTACCCAACTGGTGGTTCAGAAACTTACACACTCGAGTTAAATGATTATGGTTATGTAAATGGAGTTAAGCTATCTGAATACGAGACTACACCTAAGTCAGCTGATATAATTTCATGGGGAAACAAGGATATTTGTGCAGGTACACCTGGACAAACTGATACGAACGAGGTAACTTTCACTGTTTCTTCTGACCCTTCCGGGGTTGCTACAACCACACGTGTTATAATCACAGGCGATGTTGAATTTTATGATGAACTATACTTTGGAGGAGGAATTTATGCACCTTCTGCAAGGTTAGAAACTTCTTCGGGGACTTTAATATATGAATTTACTGAAGGAAGTTCACAAGCACAACCTGTAGTTGTTAAAGATCTTTCTCCAGGAACATATAAACTAATCACTGAGGCAACAATGCGTTGTAACTCCAGTAGAGACAAAGCCTACATAAAAGTGGAATTTGATGATTACAGTAACAATTTGCTAAAGCAGAAGTACGCTGGAGGAGTAAGGGTTTCTGAGGTCAAGAAGTTGGATTCAGATGCAACAGTAGTCAAAACATCTACTTTTAATTATAACATGACGGATGGATATTCAAGTGGCAATATCCAAGCCGAACCAGTATATACATATGGATCATCTAAATATGTTGAATCAGGACCTTTAACTGATGTTGAATGCTCATTTCTACTCGCATTAACAAGGTCTAAGTTTAGTAAAGCCGGATACATTGGCTATAAGTCAGTTAGTATTACACAAGGTGCTGGTGGTAATGGGTATTCCGTAATGCATTTTAATGTTCCTAATGCCACAGTTGCATTACAACCTCCATTCCAACCAGCAACATATACTGATCATGAAGCAGCACTGTTAAATTCTCTTGAATTATTTAACTCTGGCAACAATAAACAACACCTAACAAAGAACGATTACTTCTCAAGTACTATAAGTACACCGACTTTAAAAGTAGGTTTCAAAGGAGCAAATGGTCCTTTGGCAGATTATCATTTTGATCTTGGTAATTATTACGTAAATATGGGGACTTCAAAAGTTGCGATAAGTGAGGTTACTCAATATGATGGCACATCAGAATTCGTAACAAAACAGGAGACTACTTACAATTCTCGCGGACATTTTGTGAGATCAAAGAAGATTATCAATAATGATCGGACTATCATCAAGGAGATTTCTTACCCGCAAGATGTGATATATGCTATTACTCCGGTTAGTTCTTTAGTATCTGCTCATATCTATAATGTTCCAATCGAAGAGATACATTTAATTGAAATATCGGGAGAACAATATGTTACTGGAGCCACTTACTACAGATACGACAATCTGTTTTTAAAGAGAGTACACACAGCTAATTTTGAAGAGCCTTTGCCTAAGTCCTCATTCGATTTAGCAAAAGATTTAAATGGATCAAAGAACTCTTTTTATAATGAAACACCTGAAGCGGAATTTGTTTATTCTCAAGATTACCTATTAGAAACCGATCAAAAGGGTCTTAGTGAATCCTACTTGTGGGACCAGGAGGGTAGATTATCTGCAATGGTTAGTAATGCCTCTAATGATGAAATATATCATACTAGCTTTGAGTACTCCGGAGGTACCAGCGGGACTTCAAAGACAGGGTCATTTTACAGAAATTCTGGCTCATTTAATTTTTCCAATGATGGTGGGTTTACTCCTCCCACAGGAGTGGATATGGTGATGTCATATTGGTACTGGTCCAATGGTAAATGGAATTTTAGTGGTGAAATACCCTTTGCCAATTCATTTACTAACGGTTCGAGACTTGATGAAATTAGAGCATATCCAAAAAAATCTCAAATGACTACTTATGTAACACATCCTGTATATGGAGTCACCTGTATTACCGATCCAAATGGAATCACTAGTAACTTTGTTTATGATGATTTGGGAAGGCTAAAACAGGTTGTTGACTTTGAAGGAAATATATTACAGGAGTATGAGTACCACTATTCATCATCTAATTAATCTGTTGAAACAATGAAAAATAATATAAAGAAACATATTTTGAGAACAGCGTTGTTCTCAATGATAATGCTGGTAGCATTTTCGATATCCTCATACGCTCAGCTAGTTAAAGTTCCTGCACCTGTGGCAAATGAAGCTACTGAAATTATGACCACTAGCTTTACGGCAAATTGGTCTAGCAATGGAGGGGACCAGTCAATTACAACTTATTCAATTCAAGTAGCAACAGACGATTCCTTTATAAATCTAGTTTCAGGCTATGAGGACAAACCTATGCCAGGTAGTAATTTTAGTTACTTGGTTGACGGATTGACTAGGGAAACAACATTCTACTACAGAATGAAAGCAACTGAATTGGGTGGCGCAAGTAGTGTTTGGTCTAATAGTATTGAGGTATCTACATTGAAGGATGTCAACTATGTTAAAACATTTGTGGCTAGACAGCCAGAGACAAGCTCGCTAGCTGCTATTGATGATAAAGATAGGGTGCAGGAGTCTGCGGTTTATGTTGATGGATTAGGAAGACCAATTCAAAATGTTGTTAGATGGGGTTCCAATGATGGGAATAATGATATGGTAACTCCGATAGAATATGATGACTATGGAAGGCAATCGAAGCAATACCTACCTTATGAGGCAACCTACAACTATGGATCATATAGAATTGATGCAGTTACGGACCAAAACGCATTCTATGACAACCGTTTTGGAGGAACATCTGGTGACTTTGCTTTTGCTGAGGCTGTTTATGATAATTCGCCTTTAAATAGGGTTGTTAAGCAAGGAGCTCCCGGAGAAACTTGGAAGGCCTCTGGGAATCATACGGTCGATTTGGAATTTCGGCCAAACACTGTGGCAGATGATGTAAGAAAACTATCATTCGATGGATCGACAATTCAACATGGCTCTGATTATGTGGCTGGTGAACTTTGGGTTACTATTGCAAAAGACGAAAATGAAGGAGACGATGAGGGTGTTAGTTTGGAGTTTACAAACACATTGGGCCAGGTTGTTCTCAAGAGGCAAAAGAGTGCTGTCAATTCCTACTATAGTACATATTATATCTATGATGATTTCTCTAACATTAAGTTTATTCTGCAGCCAGCAGGAGAGGCCGAGATTATTTCAAGCAGCAATGATTGGACAAGGTTAAATCAGGATAGTTTCCGAAGCAATTGGATGTTTTGCTACGAATATGATGCAAGACAAAGAATGATAGCGAAGAAAGTTCCAGGAGCAGATTGGCAATACATGATCTATGACAATAGAGATCGGGTAGTGTTAACTCAAACAGGTAACCAAAGAAAACGCGAATTAATCTCAGGAGATCAAAATAGAGATACTTACGAAAACACTTCGTATCTAATTGAAGAAAATGGTTCATTAACGATGGGCCCTGGTTTCGAATTTAGTGCATCCAGTACAAATGAGTACACCGCAACATTTGATGAAAACAACATCAGGGGTGAATGGATTTATACTAAATACGATGAATTAAATCGTCCTGTGGTGACAGGTTTCTATCACAGTGATAAATCATTTAATGAATTAGCCAATGATGTAGCTCTTGTTTCAGACTTTACAGAAAGTTATACCGGATCAGCAAATTACTTTGGTTATGATAATACTGGATTTCCATTATCTACATCAGATGATGATGTGTTGACAGTCACATATTATGATACCTACGATTTTGCTACTGATTTAAATTCAATTAAACCTGTTTCTTATCTAAATCAGCCGAAAGGCCAATTAACTGGAACACTTGTCAGGATTTTAGGAGAAAGTACCTTCTTGCGAACGGTATCATTTTATGATAATAGATATAGGAATAATAAAATGATTTCAGATAATCATAAAAATGGATCTGATATTACTGAAAATGAGTACTACAATGAAATATCCTCTTTAGTTTCAAAAAGGACCAGTACTCATACTTCAACGGATTACACTGGTACATTAAAAGTTACAGAGACTCAAAATTATGATCACCTGGGAAGGCTTTTGACGCAGTATCACCAAATTGGAGATAATTCAGCAGATGAAATTCTTCTAGTGTCGAATTTATATAATGATCTTGGTGAATTGAATAATAAGCAACTTCACTCAGTTAATGATGGCGTGTCTTTTAAGCAATCAATTGATTACCAGTATAATATTAGAGGTTGGTTATCTAAAATCAATGATATCTCAAGTATGAACAGTGGTTCATCTGATAAGTTTGGAATGAGCCTTCATTATGAAAGTGCTGGATATTATGACGGTAATATTGGAAAGGTTGAATGGATAACTTTAGGAGGGGGTACCTTGAATCAAGGTCACCAAGAATATGACTATTCTTATGATCTTCTAAATAGATTAAAAAAAGCAACTTATTCTAGTTCCTCACTAAATAACCATTTCACTGTTGGTGGAAATGATAGTGGTAATATCAATTATGATCCAAATGGAAATATTTTAAGCCTAAATAGGTATCATAATGGAACTCAGGTTGATATCCTAAGCTATATCTACTCGGAAGGTAACAAACTGTCTGAAGTGTCTGATGCCGGGAACTCCACTTTATTTACGGACAAAAATCCAGCTAATGATGCACCAGATTATACATACGATGTAGATGGTAATATGACATCAGACTATAATAAAGATATTAGTCAAATCAATTACAATCATCTGAACTTACCTGAGAAATTTATTTTGCAAAATGGTTCTGTAAGCTATTTATATGACGCAAATGGTAACAGATTGCAAAAAACATACTTCAGCGGGACAGGAACTACTGTCTCAGATTATGTTGGTGGGAAACAGTACAAAGATGGTGATTTGGACTTTTTTCATCATTCCAATGGAAGAGTATTGGAAACAAATGGAAACTTTGAATACCAATACAATCTTACGGATCATTTAGGAAATGTTAGAGTTACAATAAATGAATCAGGAGGGGTAGAACAAAGAAACGGATATTATCCATTTGGCTTGACTTTCAATGATAATGTGCCATCTGTGAAGAATGATTATTTATATAATCAAGGAATAGGGGATAAAACATTCAAAACAGAGAGACAAAACGAGCTCGATTTAGATTTTACCAAATTTAGGTCGTATGATTACACTTTAGGAAGATTTATTCAAATTGATCCATTGGCTGATGCCGCGGGTCAGGAAAATCACAATTCATATCACTACAGTTTCAATAATCCTATTATGTATAATGATCCATATGGAGATTGTCCAGACCCTGACGATCCAGACTGTGAGCCAGGTTTTTGGGAAAAGCAAATAGCAACAGGCTTATGGCTATTAAACGAAAATGGAAAGATGTGGAACAAAACGTTATTTCAAAAAGAGGATGCAACTACTTTGGAAAATATTGATATGTCAATTACTATGACTGAATTGATGATTGCTCCATATATAATAATGAAAGAAGGGGCAAGAGTATCTAAAAACTCAGGAAAATTACCAAAGGCTAAAAGTGTTAAACCTCCAATGAAGCCTGGTTTGATAAGTAATGCTGTTAAGAATATTTTTGATCAACCATTTAGGGGACTGGGTAACTTTAAGACACCAAATATTCACATCTTTAAGCAAGATGTCTCGAAATTTTTCACAAATAAAGTTATTATTGTTGATGAGAATCTGATGTCCAATTTGGGCCAAAAGTTAGCAAATCAAGGTTTCAAAGTTTGGGAACCAATAAGGGGGATGGGGATTGCGGATAAAGCAATAGCACAGGTTGCAACTGAAAATGGAGCAATTGTCCTAACTAAAAATATTAAAGACTTTAAAAGATTGAAACAGATATTTCCTGATCTCATGACTATTAAGGTACCACCTTCATTAAAGAGGGCGGAGGATGCTGATGAAATAGTTAGAAGAATGATGAATCTTGACAATGCGGTAAAAAGTAACCCGGATAAAATTCCTGCTGGAGGACATGTAAGTTTAGGTGATTTATAAAGTTATGAAAAAAGAAATAATTATTTCTACTGATGATACTCTTGGAGGCACACCAAGGTTAAGGAATAGAAGGTTGGATGTATTTCATGTGATTGATGGAGTCAATTACTCTTCCAAATCTGCTTATAAGTCTGACTTTTTGGTAAGTGATTTAGAAATTAGTCATGCAATTATGTATTGTAAGGAGGAAATTTGCGAATTACATAATGTACCACAGTGTTGTTACGGTTGCAGCAAAAAATTCAGGAATGATAGCCCAACATGGGAGGATTTCTGTAAGGAGAATGATATAGATGGAAACATTAGTGAGGATGGAACAACTGTTTTTCTTGGAGACCTGGAAGATTATAAAAAGCATTATGAAGGGATTGATGCTTGGAAAGTGGCTGATAAATTGTATATGGAATATCGAGAAGAACTGAATCTGCCTTACACGTATGAACAGCTAATATCCATAACTAGAAATAGTTGATAAAATATACTTCGCTAGCCATAACTAGTCGTAGTTTATTAACCTTCTCTGGCTTAAGTTTAGCCCAGCGCAGCTTAAGCCTACCAATAACAAAAAAGCAAAAACGTAGAAGTTTGTAACTTCGATTCTTTAGAGAACCTATTCCAAAAAGGGATAGGTTCTTTATTTTTGGGATCGTTCTCTAGAGGAGGTATTATTGTTTAATGTCAGAATTGATTGAGTAAATAGCAGTTACAAACTGCAGATATTAGTAGGTTTAAGGTGTAAACTTAAGGCAGTGAAGAGTATAAGCTCAATTATTTCTCCTTAGTCTCCCTCTCCTTGAGGAGAGGGTCGGGGTGAGGTGCCCTAAGCACTCATCCTATAAAGCCGCTTAGACCTCATTCGCAATTTAAAATATCTCAACACAGCCCTTCTAATCCCAGTCTTCAAAAATTGACTATTAATACTCTTTCCCTGAGTAGCATACTTGATTACTGCTCTCTGGATTTCTGGGATGATGGAAAGTTGGATGATCCAGGATTTGAAGATTACTTTCCAGTCGGAGGTGTATTGTTCCATTTCTGATCTTGCGTTCCAGTCGAGTTGCATGATCTGGTCGTGGTGCGAAAATCTGTAGGCGGCTGCAACTATGTCATAAGCTTCGTCCAGCAATTCTGCTCCTACAGAGATTTGCTCCTGAAGTTCCAGAATGAAATCATCAACAAGTCCCATTGGGTTGTGTTGCCGGTTGTAGGCCTGTAAGATTTGAGTGGTCCATTCGCCAATTAGCTGATGCTTATTAAAGGCCTGGACGGTCTTTAATACATAGTTTTTATCATCAACAAAGTAATCAGTCTCAATTAGCATAAAAGATTGAAGCAAATATCTTCCAAAGATAAGAAATTACTTAAAGTCAAACTTCATTTTTCTGCAGAGTAGTTATTCCTGTTTCTAATTCTACAAAATATTACTTCACAAATAATTGATTGAATTCTTCTATGAAAAAAGGCAATACCGTTAGGGGAAAATTAACTATTTCTGTAAACATTTATGGGTAAAATATGGCTTCACTAAGGTGCATGGCGAGTAGAAAAAAATAAACCAAACCGTTTTATGCAAAAAGCTTTCATAATTTCGATTTATCTACTATTTTCACACCGCTATTACCTAAACTATTACTGCCATGCACAACCACGAGCCGAAGCGCAAATTACAGTCTTACGAGATACCATCGATTAGCCTCAATTTTTTATAAGTATCTATAATTCAATAATATAATTGTTGGAGTGAGCGTATATCTAATCAATCAATAGATATGATTGGTCAATGGGATTGCTATGTCAACCTTGCAATTTCTATGGCTTAATCATTAATCAATCATAAACCAAACTATTACTATGTTTACCAAACTTAAACACTCAATTTTTATTGGGCTGTTGCTGGTTACCTCCAGCCTTTTTGCCCAGCCATTGACAAGTACAATTGTAGTTGATCGTGGTAATGAAGTTCTTTTCAAACTGCAAGATTCAGGAGGGGATTACACCGGATTTTGGACCATGAATGATGGAGAAGGGAATATGGCTATCAAACTTGGAGTTGATGGAAATGGAAACTATGTCAACACCACAGATGGTGCCGCAGAATTATTGTATGGAGCCCATAATTCTGATGGATATATCAGTCTAAATGCAGCTAAAGTTAGTCCTACAGGAGGAGCCGTGAATTATGGAATCTCACTGATTGTAAATTCTGAAAACAATAGTATCCAGGTTGGCGCACCAAACAACAATAATGGAGGAGGTAGTACAACTGGTTACAAAGTAATTAATGCCTCCGGTGATCTGATTTCAAATAAACTAAAACATCGAAGTTCTGCCGGTCTTGATATCGATTTAGGATCCAGTGGAGGTGATCTAAGTATCTATGATGCCGCAGGAACTGAATATGTTCTTGGTGATCAATCTAGTGGTGATGCAACAGGTATCACATTACGAACTCTGGATAACCCTGTATCTGGTTCACCATTATTTTTAGTAGAGTCAGAAGGTCATTCAGAGAGACTTAGAGTTGAGCATGATGGAGCATTATCTACAACTAACTATCTGGAAGTCGAAAACACTGGAAAAAGCTACATGAAAGGGTCACTGGCAATTTCTGGCACTAATGTTCCTTCCGGTTACAAGTTATCAGTAGATGGTAAAGCAATATTGGAGGAAGTAAATGTTGAGTTGTCTCAGGCCTGGCCTGATTATGTTTTCGAGAGTGGTTATGACTTAAAACCGCTTGAAGAGGTACAGGAGTATATAGCGATCAATAAGCGTTTACCAAATATACCTTCCGCTCAAGAGGTGGAGAAAAATGGAATCTTACTTGGGCAAATGAATTCTAAACTGCTCGAAAAAATTGAAGAGTTGACTCTATACACAATAGACTTAAACCAGCAGAATATTGAACTAAAGGAGCAACTGGAAACAGTCATGTTGAAGCTACTTGAACTGGAAAAAAAGTTAGCAGAATAACACCAATATATAATATAACCAATAAACTATTTTACTATGAGAAAGCTATCATTAGTCTTACTATTGTGTCTGGCAGTATGCTATGCACAAGCGCAAGTTACAACCGGATACTTCGGTGGAAATGCAGCGGCATCCGGACATCCTCATGTTGGGAACACAACTAATCAGTGGATCAAAGTTGCAGAACTAACCTTAAATGGCAATTACAATGCTGCGGGTATCACAATTGATCTA
The DNA here is from genome assembly GCA_024743255.1 of bacterium. Classification (GTDB taxonomy): domain Bacteria; phylum Bacteroidota; class Bacteroidia; order Cytophagales; family Cyclobacteriaceae; genus JANSWY01. The sequence goes on from JANSWY010000047.1 coordinate 21,347, forward strand.
TTTCCCAAAAATGCGAATCACGGAGATTCCAGGCAACAAGTGAATGTTCAGTTCAGAAACAATAACGGAACTGGGATTTACACCTCTACATATGATATTGCTTTGGTTCATTTTCATGGGCAACACAAAACAATAAAAGATGTCAAAGTAGTACACACTTCCGGAACAGCTGTATCTATGAATAAATTATCTGTTTGGGTACAAATGGGAATCAGCTGGTTGAGCAGTGTTCCGATAGAGGTGAGAAAATACGGAAACGTTACCTTTGAAACCACCAACCAGCCTTACTATTCCTCCATCACTGAAACTGGCAACACGTACGGTATCAGATCCTATACGGGTATGGTAGGAACTAAATTTGAAGTTGGAGGAACTGTACGATCTAAGGAGGTAAAAGTAGAGACAACAGGATGGCCTGATTATGTATTTAAGCCAGAATACAGTCTAAGATCAATTGAAGAAGTTGAGCAATTCATAAATGAAAATGGACACTTGCCAAATATACCTTCCGAAGCTGAAGTAATGTTATCGGATGGAGTTGAACTAGGTAAAATGAATGTAAAGCTCCTTGAAAAGATTGAGGAATTGACTTTATACACCATTGATCTCAACAAATCAAACAAAAGACTTGCTGAAGATCTGGTTTCAGAAAGTGCGGAGATTCAGGAACTAAAGAATCAACTAGAACAGCTTCAAACTAAATACGACCAGGAATTGGAGCAAATCAGATTACTTCTTGAAAAGGATTCATCGAACAATTAATATCATCACAAATATTAAATAATCATCTCACATGAAATATTTAGGAACATTGATAATAGTGTTTTGTGCATTGAACAGTTATGCGCAAACAACGCTAAGCGTAAAGCAAAGCGTAATCAACGAAGAAACAGTGACATCATTTGAATCACCAAAAAATGTGGTGGATGAAGTGCCAAACGTTAATAAACCGTTTATCGATCAGATAAATCAAGCGGAATTGGATGGAACCATTCCTTCCGGGACTACCAGCAACATACTCTTGACTTATCCAACTCAAAGTTCATCTGAATTAACTGAATTGAATGCAATCATTTCAGCTAATCCTCAGCTCAGGGTAATTAGTAGGTCTCAGGTAGTAATAGACCGTGATGGTCCAACGCCAATTTTGCTCCCGACAGAACCAATTGCCCCAATTCGTGATCCGGAGTTAGCTCCTGAACAACAATAACCATTTGATCGATCAATATGATTAAAAAATTATTACTGGTGCTTATTGGCATAGTGTCAATAGCACAGGTGTTCGGGCAAAGTCCGGACCCGATTATATCAATCCCATCACCAAACACTATGTCTTTGGGGATGATGGCTGAAGCAAACGTATCTATGTTTACTGGAAGCCCAAATGTTAGTGTACCACTATATGAATTAAGTGAAGGCTCATTAAGTGTACCTATTTCGTTAAGCTATAATAGTGCTGGAGTTAGGCCAGATGTTCACCCAGGTTGGGTAGGAATGGGTTGGGCCCTGAATGCCGGTGGAATGATCACCAGAAAGGTGAATGGAATGCCAGATGAATTCTTTTGGGAAGAAGATGTGCTGACATTCGATAGCAACAATAGCCAATTCAATTTTGCATATGCCTACGGTTACAATTACAACTATAGTGCATTAAACAAATCCAATTGGAGTACGTCCTCCAACATTGAAGCAATTGCTAAAGGCGAATGGAAGGATAGTCAATCTTCAGGTTCTGGAACATACTTTGACTCAGATCCCGATGAGTTTATTTTCAATTTCAATGGATATAGTGGGAAATTCATGATGGATGAGAGAGGTAAAGTAATTGCACTTTCAAACCCAGCTCTCAAAGTTGAAACTGAAGATACATTGATGATTATAGGTTATCAGCCACTTTATATCAATAGATATATCAGCAATATCGATGCAATTTCTGCAGGAGCTGAGATTAGAATACGTGGTTTTAAGATTACTACTCCGGACGGTGTACAGTATGAGTTTGGTATGTGGAATAGACCACAAACCGCTAATTCTGCAATTGAAGCCAGTTCAGATTTCTTCCAGGAGTTTTATATGAGTGAGACCTGGGATACCTGGTATTTGGTCAGAATGACTGGTCCAAATGGAGATGATGTCATTGATTTTTCATACATAAGAACCCACCCCATTGCCTCTTTTGGCAGAACAATCGCCATGGAAAAACAATCGGGACAAACTAATCCAAAAGGGATATTTAAGTTGTTTGGTCCAGTAAGCTCTTCTAGCTTTTCAATTGCTGAAAGATTTAATGGACGGATGATTCTTCCGGTATATCTGAGTAAAATAAAATCTAAGAACCAGGAGATTACTTTCAATAGCTCGGTTTCATCGGAAAAAACATATCCTTATGCGCATATCCTGAATGACCTGTACTTTCAGTCGGCAAACTCTTATAGACCTAATGTACATAACATCGCAATTTCTAATGGAAATCTGTACGACATGAGGTGGTTTGTCAGTGGTAGGGCTCCAATTCTTGCAGCAATTCCGAATGATCCTGTAACGGTTTTTGGAACTTATTATGACAATAGTACTAAGATTGGATTTTTTGAAAGAAAAGATTTGCCACTTGGAGGTGGTTACAATGAAGCTGAAATTATAGACTTCAAGAAGCTCAAATGGAGGAAACTGGATAATATTCAAGTTAAATCAAGGATTGATAATGTTGTAAAACACAGGTTTAACCTCAGCTATGGCAATACAAGTAGTCAAAGGTTGAGATTATCACAGGTCCAGCAATTAGGAGTAGGTGGTTCCAATCCTCCACACAAGTTTACTTACGAGGATTATGGTTCCAATGAATATTCTGGAACAACAAGATTGCCTGGGTACCTGAGCAATAGAGTGGACCACTGGGGATACTTCAACAACAACGTGCCATCTTTAAACAGCGCAAATGGTTGTTTCAATAACTATAATGGTTGTTTAAAGCCGCAGCTGCAAAATTATAAGTCGGAAAGGAATACCAATGCTACCTATTTATATGCGGGTTTATTAACAAAAGTTACCTACCCAAGTGGTGGTTACACACACTACAAATACGAACCTCATCAATATTCTAAAGTGGTTTCAAGGTATACGACTAGTGGATCTTTTTATTTGAAAAACCAATCAGGTACTGCAGGTGGTGTAAGAATCAAGGAAATCCGTCATGTGCCTGAATATGGTGCGGCAGAAGTTGTGAAAACTTATGAGTACTCAACTGGAATTCTTGGAGGTGAAATTCAATATTTCTGGCCTAATTATAAAGGGAAGCTTGTAAATGGGAACCAATATACAGCTGACAGATTTGTTTCTCAGTCGATGCTTCCAGTGAGTTCAAACAGTGCTGGTACTCATATTGGATATTCCAAGGTTACAGAAAAAATACCAGGTCACGGGGATACAGAATATTTCTATAACAACCATGATAATGCTATAGACCAAAATTTCATTGCGTCTATTGATCCACAGAAATCTCCTTATTCTCCTTTTACGGATAGAAGTTTTATGAGGGGAAAAATCAAGGAAATGAAAATGTATAATCATGTAGATGACTTAGTAAGAAGAGAGCAGTACTATTATACTCCTAATCCAGAGTTTAATGGAGATCATTTCCGTGCAGTGGCCACAAGACAGCTGGATGTATTAGGCGGTTTAGCGATTGAGGGTACATCATACAAAGTGTATAATTATCCTTATAACCTGGACAGGAAAATAACTACTGAGTATGCAACAGGAGGAAATATTGTTACCACGGAATATTACGAATACAACAGGAAAAACTTCATTTCTGAAAAAAGATTTACCAATTCCAGAGGTCAGGTTGTGAAAAGTACTGTGAAGTACCCAAGTGATTACTATTTCGGAGGACCTCCGTTTGGTCCTAATACCTATGGAATTGCAGGTCTTATCGTCAAAAACATGTGGTCTGTTCCGATTGAGAAAGTAACTTATGTGGATAATAAAGCGATTAACGGTGAGCTCAATTTATTTTCAGGTTACATCCCCACAACCAGACATAGCAAGACTCTGAAACTAACAACCAATCAACCGTTAACTAATTTTCAGGAGTCTGTAGTTACTTATTCTGGATTATTCAGACTAAACTATGATTCCAGATATGAGGTAGTACAATCATTTGATCAGTATGATGCCAATGGTAATCTCATAACCTCCAGTACAAAAGACAATATTTCCATTGGTTACAAATGGGGTTACAACGATGAGATTCCAATTGCCAAAGCATCCAATGCAACTGGTAATGAGTTCGCCTATGATTCTTTTGAAAGTGGATCTGGTGCGACTAATGATGCTAATGCAAAGACAGGTAAGAGAGTGAAAAATCTCAATGGCTCCAAATTCAGGCTGAAGGCGACACCTACAAAAACAAGGAACTACGTGATGACATACTATCACAAATCCAGTATTGGGGGAGCATGGAGTTTGAAAAGGAAAGCGGTCAATAACTATACAGGTGCATGGGTTTACACCAATGAGTCAACTGGTTATGTAGATGAAGTAAGACTGCACCCAGTTGATGCTCAGGTTAGTACTTACACTTATGATCCGTTGGTGGGAATGACTTCACAATCTGATCAAAGTAGTATTACAACATACTATGAATATGATAATCTGCATAGGGTCAATATGATTAGAGATGACCAAAAGAATATCACCAAGAAGTATGCCTACAACTACGATCAGAATTATGCCAGAAGATCCGGAACGACTAGAACAGCCGATTTCTCACAAACCGTATTGGACTTTGGTGAAGTACTAATCGGTTCTTCCAGATCAAGGTCCTTTGTGATTAAGAACAATGGTAATTCTTCATTATCGGTTCAGGACATTGAAATGCCTGTGGATTATACAGTGAATTGGTCAGGTGGCTCCATTGGAGCTGGAGCGAGTAGAACAGTAACGGTAACATTCAGGCCTACAAAAGCCGGGGCTAATAATAGGTCTGCTACAGTTGCAAGTAACAAGACTCACGGTATGAGTACTGTTTCTTTCACTGCAACCGCACTGGTTCCAACCAGAATACTCAGACTTTCACCTAGCTCGATGAATTTTGGAACAATCGATAACACAACCACTAAGTCACTGACTTGGAGAATTTATAATGATGGTAACGCAACACTCAATGTTTCTTCTATTTCAGTCCCATCAGGTTTCACGGTGAACTGGTCAGGAGGAAATATAAGTGCAGGTTCATCACGTGCTGTTACGGTAACATTCAGACCGACACAAATAAAAACGTATTCCGGTACGATAACTGTTTCTTCTAATAAGACGAGTGGTGGCAATACTACTAGTGTCACAGGAGTGTCAAGGGCCAACACGAGTAGGATAATAGCATTATCTGGGAATATGAATTTTGGTTCTGTAAATGTGGGTTCTTCAACTACAAGAACGCTTACTATTAGAAATAATGGAAATGGTCCTTTGCAGGTATTTGGAATCCTATCACCTATAGGCTTTTCAGCAAGCTGGAGTGGAACAATTAATCCAGGTCAGTCCAGAAATGTAACGGTAACATTCTCACCTCCTTCTAACGGAATATATCAGGGAGAGCTTGGTGTTGGTTCTGATGCGAATGGTGGAGATAGCTCAATCAATCTTACTGGTTTCGGCGGAGGAGTTTTTGAAGAACCTATAGATGGGTTTGATGGACCACAGTTATTGGATGATCAACAATAATTATCAACCTGAAAAATATCAAAATGAAAAAAATAAGTTATTTAATGATATTTCTGCTGCAAGCGATTTCTATAATCGTTTTAGGGCAGAATAACATCACGGAGTACACCTACCTTAAACCAGGTTTAAGTAGTAATACTTCCAGTGTGAATCCGGATAATGTGGAAACAATGATCCACTATCTTGATGGGCTCGGGCGATCAACGCAAGACGTATTAGTAAAAGGAAGTCCTGATAAATCAAAGTCAGTTATTTCTCCAATCAAATACGGACCTACAGGAGAAATTCTCCGTGAATACCTTCCATATGCCGTTAATTCAACTTCAAATTTCCAATTGAATTATGAGCAATCCCAGGCAAATTATTACAATGCTACGGGTGGAACTGTAGTTGATACAGATGTGCCATTTAAGGAGGTCTCGCACGAGAGTTCACCACTTGGTAGAACAATTGCAAACGGATTCCCAGGAACATGGAAGTTGGGATCTGATAAAGAGGTAGAGCAGAATTATGCTGTCAGTAAAAACGAATCAATTAAAAGGTTCTATTACGATCAGAGCTCAGGATTACCGCAGCAAAATGGAGTTTACCCAAATAACAAACTGTACAAAAACATCAAAACAGATGAAAATGGTAATGATGTAATCGAGTACAGAAATTCCAGTGATCAGGTGCTGTTGAAGAGAACCACATCTGGTTCTGGATGGATGGATACCTATTACGTATATGATGATCTGGGTTTGTTGAGGTTTGTATTGCCTCCTAAGTGTATTGATTATATCAACACCGCAAGTGCAACAGGAGCCACAGACTTCTTGACGTCAAATACCACTCTAACTTCATACCAAAACAAGAATTATGTACTTGTTCAGGGTGCTACATTGACTTTGAAGCCCGGGTTTAGTTTTACAGCTACTTCAAGTAAAACATTTTCAGTATCTCAACAAGAGAGTGAAAGTGGCAAATTTCTTACTTATAGAGAGAAAATAAATGCTTTGGCATTTCAATATAAGTATGATGCTGATGGAAGGATGATTTCTAAAAAGGTGCCTGGATCAGGATGGGTTAACTATGTTTATGATGAGAGAAACCGCCTTGTCTTAAGTCAGGATGCTGAGCAGAAAAAAGCCAATAAATGGTTGTTTACGAAGTATGATGCGCTAAACAGACCTGTCTTAACTGGTGAGTACAGTTATTCAGGGAGTCAATCGCAAGCTCAAACTGTGGTTAACAACTACTACAACAGCTTAAACTCTTCGAAAGATTGGTATGAGCAAGAAGGAAGTGGTCCACATGGCTATACCAATAAATCGTTCCCACAGGTTTCCAGTAGTAATGCATATCTGAGTGTGAATTATTATGATGATTACAGTTTCTCATTTGCATCTGGGAATTATGCATTTGCTCAACCTTCAGGATTTTCAACCACACCAATTACTTATGCAGGTGGTCAATTGACAGGTACTAAAATCAAAGTACTTGGTACCACGACCTGGCTAAAGCGAGTGAATTACTTTGATTACAAATACAGAATAATTCAGAGTGTTGGTGATAACCATGTGGGTGGTCTGGAAAAAGTTACAACAGCTTACAATTTTAACGGCCAGGTAACAAAGACCTTCAGGAGACACACAGGGCACCAGACGCTTGAATACCGAGAAAGATTCATATATGATCATGCATCGAGGTTAATCAAGCATTTTCATAAAGTAAATAATCAAACTGAGATTTTGATTTCGGAATTGGCATACAATGAAATTGGGGAGCTAATAAAGAAAGATTATCACAGTGAAGACAATGGTGGATCGCATATTCAATCAATTGATTACAGATACAATGAAAGAGGGTGGCTAGAGAGTATTAACAATGTTGATATGATTGATGTAGCTATCAGCACTGATAATAATGATGTTTTTGGTGAAAAGATAGACTATGAGGCTAATTCAATTGGGGTGTCAGGGTTTGAAGCTCAGTATAATGGAAATATTTCTGCACAAGCATGGAAATCCAGAGGAAAGAGCAAAAGGTCCTATAACTATAAATATGACAAAGCGAACAGGTTAACCAGTGCTAAATATGCTCAGATATCGGGTAGTTCCTGGTCTGGAAATGTTGGGATGTTTAATGTTTCTGGTCTGAGTTATGACAAGAATGGTAATATCAAAACTTTGTCAAGGTGGGGCAATGATAATGGTAAGAAGAAGATTGATCAGCTGACCTACAATTATCAGATTTACCATCCAAATAGATTGTATAGTATCACAGATGCTACCAATCATCATCTTGGGTTAAAAGATGATAACAAAGGGAGTGCTGATTATAGTTACGATTCTAATGGTAACCTTACTAAGGATCTCAATAAGAGAATATCTTCCATTAAGTACAATCACCTGAATTTGCCAACAGAGGTAAAGCTATCCAGCGGAGATTTTATCAAATTTACTTATGATGCTGGTGGAAAACAGCTTTCCAAGGAAGTAAAAATAGGAAGTATAACAACTACCACCGATTACGTTAGTGGAATCCATTATAAAGACGACACTTTCAAATTCCTGAAGCATCATGAAGGAAGAGTAGTAAAACTAGGTAGTTCCTATTCTTATGAATACTTCATGAAAGACCATATTGGAAATACCAGATTGGTAATAAGTGAGAATATGGTTGTTAGCCAGGGAATAAGTTATCCTGAAATTATTCAGCGAGATGATTATTATCCATTTGGATTAACATATGATTCCTATTCCATTGGAGGAGACAAGGTAAAATATCTATACAATGGTAAGGAATTGCACAATGAATTAGGGCTCAATTGGTACCATTATGGTCAACGATACTATGATCCTGAAATAGGAAGGTGGCACAGTGGGGATCCCTCTGCCATGAAGATGCCAACGATTTCGCCTTATGCTTTTGCTTTCAATAATCCTGTGTTATATGAAGACAAAGATGGTGAGATACCAATAATCCCACTCCTGGTAAAGGCTGGAGCGAATGGTGCCGCTGACCTGATGTTGCAGGTAGCAATGAATTACTACTTTGATGATAAAGTTTCTTCAATTGATGAAGCATTTGATAATGTAGATTGGATTCAGGTTGGTAGATCGTCGCTTGAAGGGTTAATACCTTGGAAAGTTCCAGGTGGTAGACTGGGTAAAGCAGCGGCAACTGCAGTGGTTGATGTTTCAATTAACGCGTTTAAAGCAGGAAGCAATTATTCAGCTCAGCAGGCATTGCAGGATTTTGCAATTGGTTTTGTAGGAGATCTCGCAGGAGGAGGAATTGGAGACCTTGTTGCCAAGTACGGTGCTAAAGGAGTCGCTAGAGGAATCACAAAGATTTTCGGTTCCAGTGATGATGATCTCAGACAAGGTATCAGATACTTGTGGAACGATTATGTGTCTTCCACGCATCGTGGCGAGGTGTTTGAATATATGTTGGCAGGTACCAGATTTAAGAATTTCAGGCACATGGGTCCTGATGATAAATGGTTCCCTACCATTGACTTCTACAAGGATGGAAAAGGTGTTAGCCTAAAAACAACAAGTGCTACATCCGGGTTTGGTAACATCAAAAAGAACATTAAGGACTTAGCAAAAGCAAGAGACAGAGGAAGTATAAGAGGTATGGAGATCAATGAAGTAGAGCTTCAAATTGGTGTTCCAGAGGGCTATGACCAAAGTCAACTGCAGAAAGTTTTAGATATGGCTGAAGAATACGATATTGATGTCGTTATCTTCGAGATATAATTATAGTTAATGAGATTATTTAAGTCTAAAACTAAGAAGGAGCATGATAGCAAAGTACAGTTGATACTTTGCTATCATGCAAATTCCTTTGCAGCCAAGGACGTTGCAGAGCTAATAAAGAAGGAATCATTCGGGTTTATCCCGGCATTTATAGAAACGGATGAGGAACCAGTGGAATTTGGCGATCATTATATTTCTGAGTTGGAGGGAATGTCAAGCGACGAGAGTGATTCATTAATGGGAGTTGGAACTGGTGTTACACTATCTGATGAGCAGCAAGAGCTAGAATTTAAGATCATTCACCCTGGTAGGAAAAACAGGCCACAAGTGATCTATTGGACTATTAAGGATCTTAAGGTCTTAAAATCTCAATTTCTTCAGAATCTTTTAAATCATGAAGCTTTCACTGCTGGATACTGCGCTGATTTGTTGGATATGAGGTTGCAATCCGAGAAGAATATTGGAATTTATAAATCATATGGTATCAAACCAGAGTTTGTAAGCACTAATGAATATGGTGACAAGGTGGTTGATGTATCAAAGAACCCTGGAAGAAAAAAGCTTGTGCAACACTTTTGGTTGACTTCCTGCTGGAAAATGTGGTTTGGGAAGAAATATCAGGAACTCGTAGAAAGGGATAACATTCTTGGGTTTGACAAGGCAGAGATTCAAAGTTATGATTCCTTCTTGGAAGTGACGCTTTACGAAAACCCATTTGATTATTCTGAGAAAAAGAATAGAGCCATACAACAGGAATTTAGGGATTACATTGGTTTGGATGTACTAGAGAGACAATTAAGATAAATGTCCTACAATTTATACATCCGGAAACCGAAAAAAGGAAGATTGATTTCTCCTAAAATTGGTTTTGAGGAATTTGTAAAAGCTGTTGAATCAGCTGGAAATTTTCATGTTGCTCAGTATGAGGGAGAGTCTCACTACTGTGCCGTTTTGATCGGTCCAAACTCAAATGATAAAATGATTTTGGAACTCAGGGAAGACGGCCAAATTATAGTAGGGTGGAGGATGCCTATCGATTATGATGATGTATTTTTTGTTGCACTCCGAAATCTTGCTATCGAATTGAATTGTGAATTATTAGATGAGGAGGGTAAGAAATTTTACGTGCCGGTTTAGAATTTTTATGTTACTGGTTTGTAATCTTCTTTACTTTAACACAAGCTGATTCCCAACCGTTATCACAGCTTTTTTGAAACCATTTTAGTCCTTCTTCGAAATTTGCTGTTACCCCTAAACCATTTGTATATATCAGGCCCAGTTGCCATTCTGAGTAAGCATGATTTTGAAGACTGGCTTTCTTAAACCATTCAATTGCAAGAGAGAGATTTCGGGGAACTCCTTTTCCTTCGTAATACATCTTTCCAACCATTGATATGGCTTCAACATTATCTTGCATGGCCGCTGTTTGCAAATAGTTAACCGCCAGACTCATTTCACCTGCTTGATAATAGTGTTTTCCAAGATTAGTTATTGCGATAATATCTTTCTTTTTGGCAGCTTTTTTAAGCCACTTTAGCCCCAGATAGGTATTTTGCTTTACTCCCTTGCCTTGTATTAACATGGTGCCTACCATTCTTTCAGCTTCAGCATTTCCTTTTTTTGCAGCACTTTTGAAATATTCATATGCTACTTCAAATCGCTCCTTTTCATACCAGCTGTTGCCAGTCTTCACAAGTTCCAGAATTTGTTGCTCCTCAAAGTCCTGAGCTATCAATGATATGGAACAAATAAGCATTAAAAGGAATAATGAATAGAAATGCCGCATGATTAGTAAGTGGTTTGCTTAAAGAAGCGAAAGTAATGATTTCTGTGAAATATCCTAATTTATCGTATTAAAATACTATTATTGATTTAGTATTAATACATATGGATTCTCTGTGATGAGGTTTCAACGCTAGAAAACCAATCCTGCCTGCCAACCAATCCAATGTCTTGTGAGCTTACCATTATTGGTCTTTTCACTGAACCCTTTATTGTCTAATAGTCCAATGGTGCCTGTTTCGGTATTTAAATAATCTGACCAATAAGTATTGAAAGTAGGTCCAAAGTTGATGGAGAGGTTATCTGAAAAATCATAACCAAAGTTGATGTGGTACTGAGTCCAGGCATTTGTATCAATAAAGATTTCGTCAAGGGTATTTAGCCAGTTGGAGGAGACCTCAATACTGGTGTAGAAGTATTTATTAATTGTAAAATGAGTTCCTAAACCTGCTCCAACAGACCAAACTTCCTGAGATGGTCTTAGACCAGATGATAGGATCGTGTATAATCTTTTTGTGCCCGATTTGAATGCGACTCTGATTGGTGTTACATCATTTGAGCCTGCCTCCATATGGATATATCCCTTTTTGACAATGTTGATCAATCCGATTGGGACACCACCGCTAATAGTATCTGCGATATTGATAATACCTATTTGGGTTCCTCTAACATCTTTAGCGTAATTTATAAAACCAGCTATTTGTGCTCCCTTCATATCTCTGGCTATGTTTATGGCTCCTGCCATCTGAAGTCCACTCGTATTTCTTGCATAGTTGATAGCTCCAGCAAGTTGACCTCCGTTCATATCTCGTGATATATTGAGGGCTCCAGACATTTGACTTCCTTTTGTGTCCCCGGCATAGTTAAATGCACCTCCAAGCTGCCAGCCTCCAAATTGCTTAAAGGTTACATTTCCAGCTCCTGCCATCTGCCAGGTCTTTCGATTACTGCCAGCAATATTGAGCGCCCCAGCCATCTGTAAGCCTTCTGAATCTTTCAGGACAAGATTGAATCCTCCGGCGGCTTGCACGGATCGGTTTTGTTTTGCGACATTGAAAAACCCAGCCATTTGAACTCCCTGGAATTTGTCTTTCACAAAATTGGCGGCTCCAGCCATTTGTAGACCTTTGGTGTTACCAAGATTGGTATTGATTCCACCTGCCATTTGAAGTCCAGAGGCGTGCCCTCCAACTACATTTCCCAGTCCCCCCAACTGGACTCCATGTGCTTCCTTTCTAATAATGTTTACCGCACCTCCAAGTTCAAGACCACTTAGACCATAAGAGTATCCAGCAATTACATTGAGAGATAAACGATTGGATATTGTACCTCCCATTAATCTATTGGTACTTACAGCAGGTACAAGTGAAATCTGAAAGGGTACCTCATCCAGGAAGTTGACGTTCTTGTCATTCTTTCTCATTTCCTCGGTGGTAAGAAGTCTCACCATAATTTGATTGTGAAGCGACTCTCTTGGTTGAATAGAAGGAGGTTTTGGTTGTAACTGAATATTGAATTCTTTAGCACTGATTTCTTTAATTGTAATGACAGTGTCTTTGTAATTTTCCTTACTGACGATAAGTGCCGGTTCCTCATCATCTGTCTCAAAGGTCAGGTTATAGTTACCTTGATTATTGGAGATAGATGATGTTAAATTCTTGGCTTCATAGATTGTGGTATTGTCTAGCTTCTCTCCTGTGGAGGCGTCTGTGAAAGAACCCTGAAGCTGAAAGGTTACTTTCTGTGTTTTTTCTTTGCCCTGTATGATGACATACTTTCCTCTGGCCACATAATCAAAATCATCGCTGAGCACGGATGTCAATATTTTGTCAACCGATTCATTCAGCAATACAATGTTTACAGATTTATTGGCAACCAAATCTGAATTGTAGATGAAACTAACTCCGGTATTTGTGGAAATCTCATCCAGAACAGATTCAAGTGATTGGTCTCTGGCGTTAACGGAGACTTTTTTATCAAGAAGATTTTGACTGAACAGGATATTGCTCAGGAGACAAAAAAATATGAGCACGAAAGATCTATTCACAACCGTCACCTTGAAGTATAATTTGTTCGCCATCTTTTTCCACTTTAACATTCAGTGCGGTGGATATTAATTCCAGAATTGTGTCTAGTTCTTCATCAGCAAATGAGGCAGATAAATTGCAGGTTGCAAGGTTTTCGTTTGCTAAGGTGATGTTCACTTCATATGTGTCATTTAGTAATTTGACCACTTCCAGAAGTGAGGTGCCCTTGAAGTTTAATGTTTTATCTCTCCAGTAGGATATATCTGGTGCTGGTGCTGTATTTTCAATTACCTTTTTGGTTTCTACTTCATACACACCCACCATTCCCGGAGTTAGAATGATTTCCTGATCCAGGTACTTTAAAGAAACTTTTCCTGTCTCAACAGCCACTGTGATATTTTGGTTGTCGTAGGCTTCAACATTGAATGAGGTTCCTAATACGGTGATTTGGGCATCTCCGGCATTGATTATAAACGGTTTGTCAGGATTGTGCTCAACTGCGAAAAACGCCTCACCCTTTAGCTTGACCTCTCTTATATTTCCAGCAAACTTTTCAGGATACTCGATAGAGGAGTTTTTATTTAGTTGAATTTTTGAGCTGTCAGGTAAAAATGATTCTACTGCTTCTGTATTTGAAACCAGAGTTTGCATCTGTATTTCAGGAGAACTGAAAATGTTGAAAAGAATGGAACCACCCACTACCGCAATAATTACCGCAGCAATCTGAAGTATTCTCTGTACTGGATTGAAAGATACTTCTTTCGGTTCCGGAAATTCGATCACATCACCTTTGAATCTGTTCCAGGCTTTATCAACGTCAAATTTATGGTCGGTGGTAGCTTGCTGGTTGGGGATGATTCCTGTATCAAGCCAGACCATTTTTAGTTCAGCAAGTCTTCTTTTGTTTCCTGCAGCTTCCCACTCCTCAATGATTGAGCGTTCCTCAGCGGTACATTCATCAGCAAAATACTTGCTTAGTAATTGGTATGATATGTTTTCTGGTGTCGGATTTTCCATTGCTCAATACTGTGTAAACTAAATCACCATTTACCCCCATTCCCATTCTGCAATATTTCCAAAAGAACTAAAAGTAAGACTGGTAACAGCTCTTTTAATTCCTCTCTCATTACCTTCAATGCTTTCCCCATTTGGTTCTCAACGGTCTTTAAAGAGATATCGAGATGTTCTGCGATTTCTTTATATCGCTTACCTTCAAAACGATTTAATTCAAAGACCTCTTTACATTTTGGAGGAAGTTTTTCAAGGGCAGCATGAATTGTGGCCTCCAGCTCGTTGAGTTCCATGATATCCACCTGATCAAACTGATCCGAACTATGGAGGGCTCTCTGAACGTAAAGGTTTTCTACTTTTTGATGCTTGATATGATTCAAAC
>JANSWY010000160.1 GCA_024743255.1 bacterium
CTCAGACCTAAATTTTTGTGATGCCAGAAAAAATGATCCTCCGAAAACAATTGCTTATCCTGGCTATTGTTTCAATAGTACTTCCTCTTCTTTTCACCAAGGGAATCTATCCGTTATTAAACCTTCCGCCTAACGCTCCTATTCCGATTAGGATTTTTGCCATGGGCGGTTTGATTTTCTATTTCCTTAAGAGAAACAAGGAATCCTATCATAGCATTGGGCTGGTTAAAATTAAAAGTATTCCAATTTTCGTTCTAATAACTTTACTACTACTCACATGTTTCTTATTTCTTCCCGGTATTGTTCAGCAAGTAATAGCTATGTTTCTCACCATTGCCCCGGCTGATTATTCATTTTTCGAAAACGTTCAAGGTAATGTAGGAGCCTTGATATTCTGGCTGTTGCTTTCTTGGGTGGTTGGGGGTTTTTTGGAAGAAGTTATATTTCGGGGCTATTTGCAATCCAGACTTGCTCAGATCCTGGGGGGCAACAAAGCTTCCATCGTAATTGTGGTGATTCTTCAAGCTATCATCTTTGGGCTTTTCCATTACTACCAGGGAGCAGCTGGTATGATCAGCACAGGTTTCATCGCGTTAATTGCGGGAGTTTTTTATGCTTTCTACAAAAACCTGTGGGCCAATATAATTGCACATGGCCTGCTGGATACGATTGGTTTTATCGTGATCTATTCAAATGGAACTGCAAACCTGTAGATTGAATTCCTTAAGTGAGGATATGTCTTGGAAGCACGCTTCTTTGTTTCACTCAGATGCGCGCTAACGTAGGTGGTAGCTAGCGTAGGTGGACTTTCAAGTTGGCCAATATTTGATCTTTCTCATCACTATTACATAAACCAAACCTCATTTTGAAATCGCTATCCGCTATACTCAACAATGAGTTCAATTGTGTAGGAACACCTTGTGGAAATTGAATCACAGTAATTGTTTTGTATCCTGATTCAATGTGATTTTCTGGTATTATTCCGTTCCAGAATGATTGTTTAACAACAGCTTCTACAGCAATTCCGCCTTTTACATCTTTCAAATCAATGAGAAAGTCAAATCTTAGAGGAAGGCTTAAACCAATTGGGACATGTCCGTTATAAACAACTACTTCATCGTCGCTCTTTGACCAATTCAAGTACGTCTGAATTTCTTTTGATGATAAGTCCCCTTTAGTCCAATTGTTTATCAATTCAACGGAGGGTAGATCATTTGATTCTACTTTACAGTGTATGGGTAGCAGCTTTACTTCTCTTTGATTATCATTCACGATAATAACTTTTGTGTCGTATTGTATATTACACATCTCCGTTTCACTCAGACGCGCACTCGTGTGGTAGCCTATTATGTTTCAAGTCATTTCAGCTGTTGCCACTTGATCGTTATTCTTTTCCCGAATTTTCATAAATATCCATTTCACAGATAATACTAAGATGGCTATCCAGGCGACTGACGTTGAAACTCCTTTTAAA
Source organism: bacterium (assembly GCA_024743255.1). GTDB lineage: Bacteria > Bacteroidota > Bacteroidia > Cytophagales > Cyclobacteriaceae > JANSWY01. The sequence continues at coordinate 1,475 of JANSWY010000160.1, forward strand.
ATAGTAGCAGTACTGGATAAATATACAATGGTTTCGGAGACCTCAATCGATTTTGAAATCATTAAAATGACACCTATGTTTTCTGAATAATCGGAAATCATTGCTACAAATGGAAGAATCAATAAATTCGAAATGATCTTACCTTCACTTTGAGTTGTTTTGATAAGCCGAAATAATAGACCACTTAACAACAAAGCCAGTAGGAATGGATAAACTATATCTAAAAGCATTAATTGCGGAAAAAGATAAAGATCCATAGTGCGGTCATCTAGATTGTTCACTATTGATTCGGCTGTAGAAACCGAGTATCCGAAAGTTTGAAGGTCAAATGCCTTGGTTCCAATTTGATGATTTATCTCAGGGAAAGTATATGTCATCATCAACAGGAAGACCAGTTGACTTGTAACGAATAAGAGAAAAATTCTTTTTACAGAGGAGACCTTTAAGAGTATGGAATTAAGTATTGACATAACGTATGATTTGTTTAGAAATCAAAGTTGGAAAAACTTTCAGTTGATTCCATTAACAAATGTTAAGCGTTAAGATTGGGTTCTTAATCTACTCAAAGAAATAGTAGTTAGCCCTAGGTATGAAGCTATGTCTGCATGAGGGACCAAGTTTTCGATATTTGGAAATTGCCTTCTAAGAAACTGCAACCTGTCCTTACCTTTAAGTGAAGCCAATGCTATTTCCTTTTGAACCTTCTGCATTAATTCATTCCTAAGTACAGTATTTCCAAATTGCCTGATTCCAAGATCATCAATCATTAATTTTTCGAACTCATCAGCATTCATGGTGGCCATGACTGTATCAGTCAATGCTCTTATGTTAATGATCGCTTTTCCATCTCTATTTCTTGTTGTACTGGGAGATAATACTGAGCCAGACATAAAGAAAGAAATCGTTACATCTTCTCCATCTGGAGTAAATAGGAAACTTTTGCAGATTCCCTCAATCAAAAAATATTCTAGGTTATTGAATCTCCCGATTGTACTAATTGGCTCTCCCTTTTTTACATTAATGAATTCAACTATATTCATTATTTTCTCTAGGCTTTTGTTAGAAATGGGAGATAAAGAATGAATAATAGTGCCTAGCTCCTCATGCATTTCTAGTGGTTTCATAGGCTACATGCAAAATGTAGGTTCCAACAATTAAGTCTAACATCTGGGTATATGCAATTTGTTACACATAAACCCTTTCATTCTTACCTATCAATAATTATAAATGACTCATCCATAAGGGTACAGTGCATTGATGAATCATTGACATCTGGTAATTCTTTCTATGTAATATAAACCATTTCTTACTCCTGCCCAGAATAAACCTCCGCATAATACCTATCCGCTTTCAAGTACTCTGGTAGCCTTACCAGCATGTCTATCCACCATGAAAATACTATTAGAACTCCGGTTAGCATGAGCTTTGGGTTTTTCCAGTTTTTTAGGCCTTGTTTGAGGTGGTGGACGTTGTTTTTTACGAATACTGTTTTGTAGATCGTCTTCCAGGGGGTGCCTCCTCGGTATTTTTTGTAGTCGGATTTGTTTTTGTAGTAGAGGGCAAACTCGCTGGTGAGGACCTTCATTCTGCTGGCTACTTTTTTGAAAGAGTCTTTTCTTGGTGGATGGTGGACTTTCATGTCTTTGTTGAACTTCACTCTTCCCAGTGGAGCTATTCTCCAGGCTACATCAGTGTCTTCATTGTGAGGGTATGGAAACTGGCAATCAAATCCGTTGATCTTCAGGATGGCGTCCTTTCTGTATGCCGCGTTGCAAGTTGGGATGGCGTGGTTGCCTTCCAGGTTTTCTACCTGGTGTGTTAATGGTGTCACTTCAGATTTTGTGGTGTAAGTGCTGCCCTGTAAACCTACAAGTCTTTTGTCCTCATTAAAACTCTTCAAAATGTTTTCCAACCAATCTTCTGCTACTTCACAATCATCATCGGTGAATGCTACAATTCTTCCTCTGGCTGCTTTTAGTCCGGTGTTTCTGGCTGCCGCTGGTCCTTTGTTGGCCTGGAAGATGTATTTTAATTGGTGATGTCTTAGCATCAGTTCTTTTAGAGTGTAAAGTGTTGTGTCGTGTGAACCATCGTCTACAATGATGACTTCATATAGATTGGAATCCAATGTTTGGTTTAACAGGCAATCGATAGCCACCTGTAATGATTTTACTCTGTTGTAAGTCGGTACGATAACACTGATTTTAGTATTTCTCATAGCAGTTTGAATTTTAAGATTTTTAATAGGTTTAAAACTTGTGTTGGTATCAATTTTAATACCCTGTAAAGGTTGATGTCGGTGTGTTTTTTGAAGATGTAATTGACAATCAAAAGGCCAATCACTTCTGTTACTAAAGGAGCAATCACCGCTCCCCAGATACCGTATGTGTGGATCATGATTAATGAAAGTCCGGTGTAGATGATACTGGAAAGGAATACGATCAGGCTGTTTAGCTGTGGTTTTCCAATGGCATTTACATAGCTCCCAAAAGATGTTCCCAATGGAATGGAAAGACTAGTCACCAACATGATGGCAATCAACGGCCATGCACCCTGATAAGCATCACCATGAAGAGGAACCAATAACCAAAACATTGCCAGTGTGAAAATCACTACACCTGGAATCAACACTGCATAAAGCTTGGAAAGACTACCTTCCATTAGCTCTTTGATTTTCGCCAGATTGTTCTGTGCGTACAGCTTTACAAGATCCGGAAAGAGCAGAAGTTGAACAGCATTGTTTAATGTAATCACAATCATCACATATCGCTGTGCTAATCCAAGTAGTGCTGTGTCTGTAGTTCCAAGAATAGCGGCGGTGATGAAGATGTTGATTCTGGAAGTAAGTGCGATACAAATATCTTTCATGATACCGTGGCTTCCGTATTTCCAGATTTGCTTGAAATGAGTCTTGCTGATGTTGGCAGCTAGCAGTTTTCTAACGGGCACATAGAAAGCCCCAACTATAAAAGCCAGAGCATTCATTGCTGAAAGACCCAGAATCAGGTGAAGGATCTGAGTATTGGAAGTGAAAAGGAAATACCCAACAATAAAGATGAAGTGCAATATTTCCAATCCCGCAAGTGGCTTGAAGCTTTTGATACTTTTCAGGTACATCGTGTTCCATCTGTAAAGCGCAAGTGAAATCCCGTAGATCGGATAGATCAGAACCAATTCACTTGCAATTCCAAATACTCCAAGTTCATTCAATACTAAAACTACAAGCCCAACTCCAATCTCAAATGAAAGATTTACAATCCAGTTTCCGTTCAAATAAATGAGAGCATCATCGCTTTCTGATTGAGGCCCAAGTTTTACCATTGGTACATAGATCAACCCTTCTCTAAGTGCTGAAACTATTGCAACCAACGCAAGGAACAGAAACCATTTCCCAACTTCCTCCACTGCGTAGTTTGCCGTGATGAGATATAGCAAAGCAAACCCTTTCACCAGTGCTAAAACACTAACTGCCAAAGACCATGCAAATTTGATTTTACCGAAACCCATCGTTATGCTAGTTTGGAGATGTATCTTTTAGAAAATAGCTCCACTAGCTCATCCTTTCTGTCGAATTGATGCAGGATGTGAAGTGGCACATTATTGTGATTTTTCACTTTCCCTTCTGTAATGTCAAACTCTGACAAATCCGAGTAGTGTAGAGTAGCAATGGTGCCTTTTCCGTTGTTTTGGATTTCCTTGTTAACACCCTCAAGTCCGTAGTAAAACAACCAGTTGTGCACCGCCTGATCTGGTCCCAGCATGTCTACAATGTATCCGAGTTTCTGATAGTAGATATCTATCATCTCGCTCACATACTGCAACATCACTTCACGAGAACCTAAAGTCACACCCGCACAAAGGATCTGGTTTTTGATAATGTTCAGATAGTTCTCATCAGCGAATGTGGTAGAAATCCATTTGAAGTTGTGCTCGCAATCAACGATTTTCTTAGGCTCACCACCAGTGATGATTTGGTTGCTTTGAAGCTCCTGGAAAGGATTTGATTGAAAGATTACATCTCTCGCGTCAGTCAGCATGTAGTTGCTGTAGTTGGTGTTTTCTAATTCCTTTTCAAGCATGATAAATCTTTTACACATGAACTGAAGCAATGGCATAATCAGATGATCCGAAAACTTTGATCTACCATATTTCTCATGCGCCCATGTAAGCGTTGAAGTCCAAAGATCAAGCACCCATTTGCTTTGTTTGATCACTTTTGAAAATGCTTTGGAAATCAGGTTTTCTTCAAATCTCCGGATCTTAATCCATGAGTTATTGCTATAAGCCAGTCTCCAATCAGCATCGTTTTTGCCAACATAAAGTATCAAATCTGTTCCTTCGATATTCCTATCAATACTCTGGATAAATAAATCCAAATCTCCGGGATTGTATCCCACTGCGAATGCTACTATTGCGTTTTGATTCATGATAAAGATGGTTTTAAGCTTGCTTCTTTTTGTGCTTCTCCAAGTCCCATCTGCTCAAAAGATGCTCCTCTTTTTCCAGCAATAGTAGATTTCACTACCGACTTAAAGATTCTCCCAAATGCCTGGATATTGTCCATTAGATCCTTAAGCATTGATTTCTTCTGCAACTGAGCAGTGATCATTTGCAGAAGAAATCAATGCTTAAGGATCTAATGGACAATATCCAGGCATTTGGGAGAATCTTTAAGTCGGTAGTGAAATCTACTATTGCTGGAA
>JANSWY010000161.1 GCA_024743255.1 bacterium
TGCATCGAGGGGTTTGTGCAATGCATCGAGGGGTTTGTGCAATGCATCGAGGGGTTTGTGCAATGCATCGAGGGGTTTGTGCAATGCATCGAGGGGTTTGTGCAACAAATTTATGATTTAGCTTACATGAAGAAAAAGGTTGAACGTGATGTGACTATTTAAAAACTCTGGATTATTGTCAATGACGATATGTCATTGGATTCAATCTGAGACCAGTAAAACCTTTTACCAACAATCCTAAAACCCATGATTAAACACCACATAAAGACAGCATTTCGCACTTTACTTAGAAATAAAACTTATACCGCAATTAACATTTTAGGTTTGGCTGTGGGGATTGGAATTTGCTTACTGATATATCAATACATCCAATTTGAACTGAGCTACGATAACTTTCACAAGGATACATCAAACACTTATCGTGTAAAACTTGATCATTACAGGAACAGCTCTTTGATTTCATCAGAGGTATTAACTTCTCATGGACTTGGTACCAGTGCAAAGGAGGTAATTCCTGAAATTCAGGACATGGTTAGAATCAGACCAATGCATTCTGATGAAGGTATAGTGATTAAAAACCCAGTTAATAACAACTCGTTTCTTGAATACAATTTGTACTATGTGGATCAATCATTTTTTGATCTATTCAATTATACTTTCCAGGAGGGCAATCCTGAAAACGCCTTAAGCAACATCAATAATATTGTGCTCACCAAACAAAGTGCAGAGAAATACTTTGGTGATCAGAATGCTATGGGAAAAACATTAAGTATCAAGGGAGGAATGCTTAGTGGCGACTTTACAGTTTCCGGAATTCTGGAGGAGCTTCCATCCAACACCCATTTTGATTTTGAATTCTTACTTCCCATTGATTTTATGCTTAGCCATTATGGCCTGTATACACGTGGTAATGGGTGGGGATGGTATAATTTCTACACTTATATCACGCTCTCTGAGACTGCAAACCTGATCGATGTAGAAGAAAAATTCAATCAAATTATTCAAACTCACATTGGAGAAGACCTGGAAAAGGAAGGCATTGAAATTGATGCTGGTTTACAAGCGCTAGGTGACATACATCTTGGCTCGGAGTTCAAGAGTGATATTGCTGAAAGCCCAGGTAGCTATCAAAACATCTGGTTTTTTAGCATCATTGCCTTTATCATTCTCATTATTGTGTGGGTCAATTATATCAACCTTAGCATTGCTCAGGCCACTCAAAGGGAAAAAGAAATAGGAGTTAGAAAATGCCTGGGTGCTCAGGAAAAAGTATTGGTTATTCAATTCTTAACCGAGTCTCTTGCCATTAATTTAATTGCTTCAATTCTTGGAGTATTATTATTCCTCTCTCTTTTACCCGTACTGAATCAAGTCATTGGTAAGGACATTAAGTTTACAATTTTTAATTCAGTTCAATCTCAGCTGATTTTTCTATTGATCATTTGTACGGGGGCGATTATCTCCGCACTATATCCATCATTTGTATTATCCTCATTGAAACCAATAAGTCTTTTCAAATCTGGTCTTCCAAAATGGAAGGGAAATATAAATTTCCGAAAAGCATTAATCGGCTTACAATTCCTGCTGTCAATACTCCTGATTGCAGGGACCTATGTGGTTTATAAGCAGGTTAATTTCATGAAAAATCAAAATCTGGGATTTGATACCGAGAAAATAATTGTAGTCCCTGGCCCCAGGGTTGTTCTGGAGGAAGGTATGGACAATGTTCGGGTGAAGTATAAAACATTTAAGTCAAGTCTAACTAATCATCACACCATATCAGCTGTAACAGGAACAAGTAACATACCTGGCAAAGGCGTAATATGGTATGGAGACATGCGGAAGTTAGGTTCACCTATAGATGCTGCAACGGAAGGCAATGCAGTATTGGTTGATTATAACTTTACAGCCGCATATGATCTGGATTTTCTGGCTGGCAGTGGATTTACATCTGATATGGAACATTTTTCAGCAGTTATCATAAATGAAAAGGCTGTTGAGGAATTTAATTTGGGCACTCCCAATGAAGCAATAGGTCAAAGTATTATCATGACCAATGTCGATACACTCAAAATACAAGGTGTAATAAAAGATGCACACTGGAATTCTTTGCACTCCCCAATCGCTCCGACAATTTTTGGTATCGATGAGTACAACGCCTACTTCTCTGTTCGAGCTAACTTATCGAATGTTCAGGAAACGCTTAATCACATAGAATCTTCCTATACCAGCATTTTCCCAAATGATCCCTTTCAGTATAACTTTCTCAATAGTTCTTTAGAGAAACAATATCAGGCTGAACAACAATTTGGGAAGCTATTCTCAGCATTCACGCTTTTAGCCATTTTCCTTGCTTGTATTGGTCTTTTTGCATTGGTTTCATTCTCAACCTCACTACGAACAAAAGAAATTGGAATAAGAAAAGTACTTGGAGCATCATTAAAAAACCTTATTCTACTATTATCTAAAGAGTACATCATGCTGCTTTCTATAGCCGGGATCGCATCCATTCCTTTGATATTTCTTGGCGGCAAAACATGGTTAGAGAATTATGCATATCGAATAGGTATGGGTATTGATATTTTGATCATCCCGATAGTTGTGCTCCTTCTTATCTCTTCTGTAATAGTAGTGTATAGAACATTTCTATCTTCAAAAGCAAATCCCGTTGACTCGCTTAGAAGTGAGTAATAAAATCAAGAGCTCGACTAATATAAACTTGGTGAACTGTGAAGTTCTCACACTGAAGAGATATGTTTTTAACATAGCAAACCATTTGTTATTGTTGAAATGAAACAAAACCCCATCCAATCCGTGAAATGTCCAAACTCGTATTAATAATGAAAAGAATTATTTGCTCTTTTATCGCTTTGTCGATAATGGCCAGCTGTTCTAAAAAAGATGAAATTAGTACGACACAATCTACCAACTCAATAATAATCCCAACATCCGTCAGAGACACGATTCTGAGTGTAACCTCAATGGGTGTTGAAATCCAAATCCCGATTAGTCTCCCCAATTATGGTGAAAGTATGCCTGCTGTAGTAGTCATGCATGGTTCTGGTGGCAACTGGGATGATGAAGACACAGATAACGACGGAATTGATGATACCATTAACTTCTGGGAGTTATCCAGCCAAAATGAAGACTGGAAGGAGTTCCTCAATGAAAATGGTTACGTATCGGCCTTTCCAGGAAGCTATTACCCAAGAGGAACCGTTGAAAATGCCGGAGAATGGAAAGATCCCCCTTTGCAATTCAAAATAAGTGCATCATTCGTGAGAAACCATGATGCATATGCAACTCTGAATACTCTACGAAGATTAGAGTGGGACGATGGTACTCCTATCGTTGATCCTGATGCAATTGGTATTGTAGGATTCTCTCATGGAGGCACTGCGGTACAAAGCACAGTTTTTGATCAATCCGCTATCCCAGTAGATTGGGAATGGACCCAGTCTTATGATGGAACAGTGTATTCTTCAGAAGTTGAAGCTCCCGCAACCATTCCGGAAGAAGGAGGATTTGCAGCGGCAATCATGTATTATCCGGGCTCATTTCACAACAGCTATTATGGCAACCCGTGCTCAGGCACTTCTATATACAGACCCTATTGTGACATAATGGTCCATATTGCTGAACATGATGGATTGACTGACAATACACTTTGTTTTGTTGATCACTTAAATTCTCAGAATTTGACTGTTGATGTTCAAAGCTACATGTACGAAGGAGCTGCACACAGCTATGACAGCAAAGATGATGGTGTTGACAAGGAAGCTTCAGATTTATCGAGGGAGCGGTCACTTGTGTTTTTGGATGAGAGGTTGAAGTAGTTTAGTTTGATAAAATATGGCTTTCAATGCAATCAAGCTAATCATCCTATTAATGCTAACAATTTGTAGTCATTGTTATTCGCAAGATTCTATTCAAAATGGTACTACTGAGCCCAGAATATTCCATATTTCTACGAGCTCAAATTATGATTCGGATTCTGCGTGGAATTTTGACTTTAAAGATGTACAACTTAATGGGGTCAAGGACTCTATTTTCGTAATGTCGATTTATGATTCTGATAGCAGTATTGTAAAGAATTGGGATGACTTCATTTCTACATACTCAGACCGCAATTGTTTAATAGTGGTGTCAACGCAAAACGATAGCTGCAAGAAAGATTTTATATCTCTCTTTTATCGACAAATTTTAGAAAAATCGATCTTGGAATCTTATGAATTCTGTGTTGACACCTTCAGCTCTACTTGCCCAAATTTGAGATACAATCTATTTATTAGATGATAGGGGTTAAATCCACGTAGACACCTTTTGAAACTTGCTGAGTAATTTTCAAATCACACAACGGAACTCGCATTTAACCGTATATCGAAAGGCTTCACTTATTCAACTTAACACAACAATGAACCGAACACATCTATTTTTGGTAGTAATTGCCATTTTTTCATGCACATATACTGCAATTGCTCAGACCAATCAGGAAAACCATTTTTTAAAGAAAATAGGAATTTTAGACAGCCTATACTCAGATTATCTAAAGGAGTCCAGAAGCTTTTATGTGCAGTATCCTGAAAGCTATGATCCCAGTTCCAATAAAAAGTATCCAGTGGCTTTTATTCTGGATGGAGAGGTATTACTACCAACCGTTAACATTGTACAAAGCTATTACAGTGGAGGATTCACACCTGAAATGATACTCGTGGGTATCTCTAATTCAAAAAACAGAACCAGAGATCTCACAACTTCCAAAATCTCCTCCATGTATGGAATGCCATTTAATGAAGAGAACGGCGAAGCTGATAATTTCAGGAAATTCATAGAGTCTGAACTCATCCCTTTTGTTGAAAAGAAATATCCTGTAACGGATTTCAGAACATTGATAGGCCATTCTTATGGAGGGTTATTTTCAATCTATCTACTGATTCATCACCCACATTTGTTCTCCAATTATTTGGCAATAGACCCCAGCCTCGACTGGGACGACCAAAAGCTAATTAATGAATCAAAAGGAAAATTATCTCAGCAGAATTATCAGAACAAGTCTCTTTTCATTTCATTAAGTGGTCAGCTTCACATGCAAAACCCTGAGGTCACTATTGAGAACGTCATGCAAGACCAATCTGACTTTACACTTTTTGCCAGATCAAATATTATGTTTTCAAATCTGGTGAAAGAGAATAATGGAAATGGTCTGAACTATGAATGGCAGTTTTACTCCAGAGATTTACACGGTACCGTTCCATTTCCATCGATAATGGATGGTTTAATATCTAATTTCAGATGGTATCAAATGGAGAATACCGACAAATTCAATTCTCCCGAAACTCCAAAAGAAGTACTCTCAGAAATCATTAATTACCGTGCTAAGAAACTAGAGACAAACTTCGGTTACAGTGTCCCTCCTTACCCAGAAGATTTGTTAAATGCACTGGGATACATGAGCTTAGACATGGACCAAACGGAAAAATCAAAAATGTTCTTTGAATACGCGATTCAATTCTATCCAAATAGTGCGAACGTTTATGATTCTATGTCAGAATACTTTGAGAGAAATAACGATTTCAAAAATGCCCTAAAATTTGCAAAACAGGCATTTGAAATAAGTGGAGACCCATATCACGAAGAACGAATTCAAAAGTTTAAGGATAAATAAGCTCAACTCAGAATGAGCAGAAGAAACGGTTTGGGTAAAAACTCAAACCGTTTTGCATTTATATAAGTTATATTGCCAAACCGAGAATTAAGTGCTTATAACCTATATGAAAATAACTGCATTCACCCTTTCAATTCTTCTTACTCTTTTATTGGGCTGCCAAACCAATCAAAATGAAAATTCCGGAACAACTCCAGTAAAAGCAGTCAACTATACATCCAATGATTATCAGGATTTAATCTCTTTATTCAAAGAATGGAGAACCTTTGAAAACCCTCCTCTCCTGGATGGCGCTCCTGACTACACAGCGCAAACTTTTGAAAATCGCATGCCGAGATTCAGGGAATTACAGACTAGTCTACAATCTATTGACACCACAAATTGGTCGGTTGAAAATAAGGTTGACTGGATGATTGTCTGGGCAGAGATGAACGGGTTTGATTTCAATCATCGCATTCTAAAACCATGGGTACGTGATCCTGCATTTTATAAATCAGTCTGGACTTATAA
>JANSWY010000087.1 GCA_024743255.1 bacterium
AATGATGAATACCTCGGTTCTGAGTCATTCAAATTCTCAAATGAGTTTCAAAGTTTCATTGGTATTAGCGACCGGTTTCATACTGGTTCATTATTTCTGGATCCGTCTTTAGGCTTAAGATACAGAACTGTTGATCAGGATAGACAGAACGATATCAGACTCCCAAATACTGGTGGTGATTGGATCTTTTTAGTTCCATCGATTACCAGTGTGATCAATGAGAAATTATCATTCAGTATTTCAACGGAGATCCCGGTTTACAGTCGGTTAGAAGGCACTCAACTAACTCCTACCATGAGATTCAATGGTGGTTTCCTATACATAATCAATTCTAAAAAACTAGACATCAATATAAAATGAAACAGCTACTCACGATTTGCATATTAGGTCTTTTACTAAGCTCTTGTGGAGAGGATAATCCCAGAGCACTATTTGACGGTGACTGGAGCATCCCAAGAGATGATGTCTTGAGTGGTGGTCCCGGGGTTGATGGAATTCCTGCTTTAACCAATCCGGAAGTTGAAGCAGCTGCCAGCTCTTCATTTTTAACAGATGATGAACTGATTGTAGGGTTTAAAGTAGGGAATGAAACCCGGGCGTATCCTCATGAAATTTTGGATTGGCATGAGATTATTAATGATGACATTGGTGGCAAGTCTATAGCAATCAACTATTGCCCACTTACGGGAACAGCTTTGGGATGGAGTAGAGAAATTGAGGGAGATATTACCACATTTGGTGTAAGTGGCCTTCTTTATAATAGTAATCTTATTCCTTACGACAGAAAAACAAGTAGTGCCTGGTCGCAGATGCTGGTAGAGTCAGTAAACGGAGATCTCATCGGAGAGAGACCAGAAACTTATCAGGTATTTGAAACAACCTGGGGGACTTGGAAAAGAATGTATCCGGAATCTACAGTGGTGACAAGAAATACGGGTATCGACAGAAGCTATGGGATCTTCCCATACTTCATAGGAGGCCGGGATTATAGAAATGATTCCTTCTTACTGTTCCCGGTTGATGTAGAAGACAATAGACTTCACAATAAGGAAAGAGTTGTTGGGATTATTGATGATGGAGATGCTAAAACATATAGATTATCACAAATGACAGATGAGGTAGCCTTAATTCATGATGTATTCAAGGGTACTCCGATTGTTGTTTTTGGAAATGATATCGACAACTATGCCATGATTTTCCAGAGTGTTTTGGCGGATGGCACACAATTAGAGTTTAGACCAATTCCAAGATCACTACCAGTTGTAATGGAGGACAATGAAGGAACAAGGTGGAATGTCTTTGGTGAGGCAGTTTCAGGTCCAAGAGAGGGTGAGAAACTACTTCCTACTCAGTCTTTTATAGGGTATTGGTTTTCATGGGGTACATTTTATCCTGGAGCAGAGATTGGGAATTAAGTTAGTTCACAATATTAGAATTCAAACTTGCACGCGTAGTTCCATCAACATTAAACCACCATTCCAGTCGGTCTTTGTAGAATAAAAGGGTATCAGAGGAAATTGTTGAAAGTTCTAAATCCATTTCAATTTTCTCTCCCACTTTGGAATTATTCAGAGCCTCCATGATTTTTTGATCAATGGAATTCAATTCTTTCTCCAGACTAATGGTAGTATTATCAACCAGATAATCATTTAAAGCACTGTGAAAAACCTGATCGGTCAGGTAAACCAGAGGATTATCGCTATTGAATTCAAATGAAATATCACTAATTCTAAGGTTCTGATCTTCATCAAGAACGGGTATCGCTAGCGCCTTAACATCTGCATCCACAGCACCTTTAAGTGAAAACTGAATGCGAATTTTGTTGTCAAAGTGATCCGTTTTGATCTCTTGTATTTCAACTTCAAATCCCTGATAAGTTAAATCAACTTCCTGCAGTCTTTCTTTGAGCAGATTATCCATATAATCGAAGGGGAGCATCAGTTTAATAGCCATATCAAGAGCGTGCTGTTGACTTTTTAATTTTTTGTTCTCAGGCAAACTCGTGCCTGATGCTTTGTTTTCATTGACGGGGCTAATGGAAATCTCAGATTCCACAAAAATATTAACACGGACGACACCCTTTACTTTTTTATCAATTTCGGCGACAAAAGATTTTGGATTAGTTGCCAACCAAATTTCAACTGGCTTTTTACCAACCCTGTGAGGAATGTTTAGCTGTTCCCAAATCTTGGAGACTTGTTTTTTGATTGGGACCACCTTAGTTAGCGTTTCACAAATTAGCTCTTCAATCTTCTTTTGCTTCTTAGAAATGGCATTATCTACAACGTTTTTCAGGTTAACGGATACACCTGCTATTTTCAAATCTGGCTCAGTGATCCACTTTGTTTCTTGCAATTTACAAGTGGCCTGTAGCTGCCAGTTATTGTCGATGGATAATTCTGTATGCAGATCGACCCTCATCTCAAACGTGATTGGCTTCTTATTCTTCACATCAACACCAACTACCTTTTTATTGACTACAGCCTCTACTTTTATTGGCAAAGAGATATCAAGGTTATTACCATAAACATTTAGCAAAACTTTACCTATAGGTAAAATTCTAAGTTTGAGATAGTCGCCTTTCTTTTTCAATTTGATCTTCTCATCCACCAAAACTGAAGGCATCAACTTATTAACTAAAACAGTTAGTTCAGATGCTGGAAAGTCTAGAGGAAAAGATAATTGTGAGACAGTTGACTTGACATATGTATTAGTGACCTGCTGATCGGTTTCAGAGGACTCATTTGTTTTACTGCAGGAAATAAAACCAAATAATAGGATAATGGTAAACAGTATTCTGAGGTGCATCAGCGAGAGAGATTGTACTTCTACTAAAAATACTACAGATAGCTCTATTCAACAAAAAAAGGGTTGACATATGCCAACCCTTAATAAATCAATAATCTCAATTTTATTTAAATGCCGGAATACCTGTAATCTCAGCTCCCAGGATCAACAAGTGAATATCATGAGTTCCCTCATAAGTCACTACTGACTCAAGGTTCATCATATGTCTCATCATTGGATACTCTCCGGTAATTCCCATACCACCATGGATTTGTCTTGCCTCTCTGGCAATATCCAATGCAGTAGCAACACTATTTCTTTTTGCCATACTGATTTGAGCTGTGCTGGCCTTACCTTCTTCCATCATCTTACCAAGCTTCCAATTCAATAATTGAGCTTTAGTAATTTCAGTAAGCATCTCAGCAAGTTTCTTTTGAATCAACTGAAAAGATCCGATTGGCTTATCGAACTGAATTCTTTCCATTGCATACCTTCTTGCAGAATCATAGCAATCCATTGCTGCGCCTATTGCGCCCCATGCTATACCATATCTTGCTTTATCAAGACACATCATTGGTGCTCCTAAGCCACTTTTACCAGGCAATAAGTTTTCTTTTGGAACTTTCACATTGTCAAAAACCAACTCACCAGTGCAACTTGCTCTCAATGACCATTTTCCATGAGTCTCTGGAGTTGTGAATCCTTCCATTCCTCTTTCAACTATCAATCCATGGATTCTTCCTTCTTCATTCTTCGCCCAAACTACAGCTACATCAGCTTTTGGAGCATTAGAAATCCACATCTTAGCACCGTTAAGCACATAGTGATCACCAGCATCTTTGAAGTTGGTTACCATACCGCTTGGGTTAGAACCGTGATCAGGTTCAGTAAGTCCGAAGCATCCTAACCACTCTCCTGCCGCTAATTTTGGAAGGTATTTTCTTTTTTGTTCTTCGCTACCGAAAGCGTAGATAGGATACATTACCAAAGAACCCTGAACAGATGCTGTAGATCTCATTCCGGAATCTCCTCTCTCCACTTCCTGCATGATTAAACCATAAGAGATGTAGTCTAGACCACCTCCACCATACTCCATTGGAACAGTTGGACCGAAAGCTCCAACATCTCCAAACTTCTTCACCATCTCATAAGGGAAATGATTTCTTTCTGCCCAGTCCTCGATATATGGGCTAATCTCTTTCTTAACGAAATCTCTGATAGAACTTCTGATAAGCTTATGCTCATCTGTCAGCAAATCATCCAATGCATAAAAATCAGGTGATTCGAACAGATCTTGCTTGTTTCTGTTCACGTGAGATTCATTTTGGGTCAATGTATCTAATGACATATTTGGTGTTGTTTTACTCGAATTATTAATTCAAATTTACAATTTGTAACAAAGAAAACCATTTCAGTGGATAAAACGGAAATAAAGGAAGAGTTATATCAACAACTTAAAAAGCTGGATGAGAAATATGACGCCATGGGACAGGATTTGTCCTCTTACCTTGATGGCTTACTTTATTCAGACTATTTAACGTATTGGGACTATATCCACCTGGATACACTTTTAAGTCTCCAAAACCCAAGAACTAGCTTTCCTGACGAGAAAATATTTATTGCCTATCATCAGATCACCGAATTATTTTTTAAACTGATCCTGATGGAGATAGAGCAAATTCCTGGTGAAGAAGGTAATACTGAGAAATTCATCATGAGGATCGATCGAATCAATCGCTACTTTCAGCAATTGGTCAATTCCTTTGAGATCATGATCGATGGTATGGAAAAAGAACAATTTCTAAAGTTCAGAATGTCGCTGCTCCCTTCCAGTGGATTTCAATCAGTCCAATACAGAATGATTGAAATATGCTCGACAGACCTCAGAAACCTGATGAATGTTTCATATCGGGAAAAAATTGACCCGGATGGATCTGAAGATGTTCTATATGATTACCTGTACTGGAAAAGTGGAGCCACTGAACTAGCTACCGGCAAAAAGACTTTGACACTCAATCAATTTGACGAGAAGTACTCTGAGCAGTTAAAAAACCTGGCTAAGAAATATAGAGAAACTAATATCTGGCAGGTTTATCAGAAGTATCATTCATCAAATGACCTGACAGATCAGGCGATTAAATCAATGAGAGAATTAGATTCTGTGGCAAATCTTTTTTGGCCATTAGCTCATTTTAAGTCGGCTGTTCGTTATCTTCATAGAGATCCTAATGTCATAAGTGCCACTGGAGGTACTAACTGGCAGAAATTTTTACCACCTAAGTTCCAAAAAGTAATCTTTTTTCCAGATATCTGGACCGAGGAAGAAAGGAACGATTGGGGTAAAGGATGGGTTATGAAGGAAATTCTTAACGAAAAATAGGAGTAAGAATACTTGTGAAATTTGTGGTTATCATATCGACAGCATTGTTGCTATTGACTGTTCCGTCTGTGCATGGTCAAAAAATAACCACATACTACGATATTGACAGCACTCTAATAAAAGAGACTTACACCGTTAACAACCTGGAAGATTTTCAACTTGAAGGTGAATACAACTCCTTCTACAACTCCGGAAAACTAAAATCCACAGGAGTATACCTTGCCAATAAACCAGATGGCGATTGGATCTACTATTATGAAAATGGAAGCCCTAAAACCAAAGGGCAATTAAAGGAAGGAGTTTCCACTGGCCATTGGGAATACTTCTATGAGAATGGCAACAAACGAATGGAAGGAGAACTCATTGCCAATAGGAGATCGGGAGAATGGGTATTTTACTATGAGAATGGTTCGGAGAAAAGTAGAGGTTCTTACACCAACCACAAAAAAAATGGCATCTGGAATTACTTTTATGAAGATGACAAACTGAAGGCTCAGGCATTTTATGAAGACGGATCTGGTTTATACAAAGAGTTCTACCCTTCTGGATCAATCAAAATGGAAGGATATAATGCCAATCAAAAAAGTAAAGGCAAGTGGAAGTATTATTATGAAACCGGAGAAATTCAAGCGGAAGGGTACTTCCAAAATGGAGCAAAACATGGGCCCTGGAAATACTATCACAAGAACGGTGTAGTTTCCGCGGTTGGGGGTTATACTGAAGGACAGAAAGAAGGACTATGGAAGTACTATTACGAAGATGGGAAATTGAGTTCTGAAGGAATTGAATCCAATGGCCTAAAGGAAGGTGTTTGGACACTCTACTATGAGACTGGTAAAGTAAAAGCTGAAGGTAACTTCGACAAAGGGAGTGGGAAATTTTTAGAATTCTATGAGAATGGAAAACAAAAAGCCAAAGGCAATGTGTTAAAAGGCAAAAACGAAGGGAAATGGATCTACTTCAATGAATCTGGGAATGAAGAAGGTTATGCACTGTTTCGTAGAGGTGAAGGAAACTACAAGGGCTTCTACTCTGATGGAACATTGAAAATGGAAGGGAAGATCAAAGACGGCAAACGCGTTGGTGAATGGAAGCTCTACAACCCAGACGGAACTTTAGCAGGTTATTACAAACCGATCTATGAAGAGGACAAGCCTATTTTCCGAACAAGAGAAAGCATCGCGAAAGAATCTCAATATGAAAAACCAGAGTATCGTGAAGAAAAGGATAAATCGAGGTTTTTTAAGCCTGTAGTAAATGAATACAGAGCATATATCATAGGAACAAATCCAATTTTCACAGTTGGTGGTTGGCTTCCTGTATCTCTGGAATTTTACACTCAAGAGAGATTGGGATATGAAGTAATTGGAACCTTGATCAGGCAACCATTTTTCAAAAACAGTTCCAACCTGGCGCTCGATGAGAATTTCAAGTCGGGATTTGAATTTAATCTTAGACAAAAATTCTACTCCAAGGATCGCCAAACAGGAATGTATTATTTCGGCCACCAACTTTCCATTTCTTCTGTAAGCCACGGGAAGAACATCGTGAATACTTCAGGAACGAATACTATATCAATAAATGCGCAAGAAGACACATTTACCTATGATCTATACATCGGTAACAGATGGATGAAAAACCCAGGGGACGCTGGTTTTACTTGGGATGCCTTCCTTGGTGTTGGTTTGGGTTATCGTAATTTTCAAGAGCGATATGATACCGTTGAATACACCGAAAACTACTTTGACCATGTCAAGCAAACCAAACTATATATTCCTATTCGGTTTGGGTTGAATTTTGGTTATGCCGGACCAAAGAAGAAGAATACTACTTACTAACCAATCAATTTTATTAATTTTGAGGCTGAAATTTTAAGGATAGAAACCTTACCTCAAATTGACAAACACAAAAAGATTCAGGTTATCACCAGAGGTGGCATTTGATAGCACCGCACTTTCAGATTTCATAGGACAAAAGTCCAATACCCCATATCGGGTACAAAGAAGATCCATAGACGCACGTGGCAAAAAAGTCATTGTAGATCTTGAAATAGACTTCTTCGATAAAGACATCCCGGATCTGATCGACTATAAGCATCCATCAAATTCAGTTCATGAAAACAAACGCGTGATCATTGTTGGTGCCGGGCCAGCAGGATTGTTTGCTGGATTAAAATGTATTGAACTAGGTCTCAAACCAATCATTATTGAACGAGGTAAGGATGTAAGAGCCCGTAGAAGAGACATTGCTGATATCAATAAGAAGCATATTGTTAACCCTGAATCAAATTACTGCTTTGGTGAAGGAGGAGCTGGTACCTACTCGGATGGAAAACTTTATACCAGATCCAAGAAACGAGGTGACATTAAAAGAATTCTTGAGATCCTGGTAGCTCATGGAGCAACCGAAGAAATTTTATTTGATGCTCACCCTCACATAGGGACTAATAAGCTTCCAAAAATCATTCAGAACATCAGAGAAATGATCATCCAACTTGGCGGTGAAGTACTGTTTGAAACAAAAGTCACTGATTTCGTTCTGAAAGCTGATAAAATCATTGGTGTTAAATGTGGAAATGAATTAATTGAAGGAGAAGCCGTAATTCTTGCCACAGGACACAGTGCCAGGGATATATTCTATTTATTAAAAGAAAAGAAAATTCCTATTGAGCAAAAGCCATTTGCATTAGGAATCAGAATCGAACATCAACAATCTCTAATTGACCAAATACAATACAAAAGACCTAACAGAGGTGACTATTTACCAGCTTCTTCTTATTCTCTGGTTTGTCAAACTTTCTATCAGGAGTCCCAGAGAGGAGTATTTAGTTTCTGTATGTGTCCGGGAGGTTTCATTGTACCTGCGGCAACTAGTCCTGGTGAAATTGTTGTAAATGGAATGAGCCCATCCAGAAGGGATTCAAAGTTTTCAAACTCAGGGATTGTAGTTGCAATTGAAAATGAAGATTTGACTAAATACCGGTCTCATGAAGAGTTAGCCAATCTTGAGTTCCAAAAAGAGATTGAACAAAAAGCATGGGTTGCTGGAGGAAAAACACAAACTGCACCAGCTCAACGAATGTTAGATTTTGTCAATAATAAAGTGTCATCAGATTTGCTTGAAACATCATATCAGCCTGGACTTAATTCAGTAGATATGAGAAGTGTGCTACCTGAAAGTCTATCATCCAGACTTAGAGATGCATTCAAGTTTTTCGGAAAGCGAATGAAAGGGTATTTGACCAATGAAGCGCAAATTGTAGGCGTTGAAAGCAGAACGTCCTCCCCTGTTAAGATTCCGCGAGATAAAGTAACATTGGAACACGTCAACATCAAAAGACTCTTCCCATGTGGAGAAGGAGCTGGTTATGCTGGTGGAATTGTTTCGGCAGCTATTGATGGTGAAAAATGTGCAAAAGCAGTCTTCGAGACAATTCAAAGTGAACCTGCTGGACAAAACAGAAGTTAATCAAGTACTATGAAGAAAACTGCAATTATTGGAGCAAGCACAAATCCCTCAAGATACTCTTACATGGCAGCTGAAGAACTGACTGGAAAAGGACATGATATTATCCCAATTGGCATTAAAAGAGGAAGTGTTAGTGGAGAGGAAATACTAGATATTAGGGAAAAACCTGGAGTTGATGAGGTAGATACAGTAACAATGTATATGAGTGCACGAAACCAGGAAGACTACATTGGTTACATACTTTCTCTAAATCCCAAAAGAATCATCTTTAATCCCGGAACTGAAAACCTGGTATTCCAAAAATTAGCAGAAGACCAGGGTATTGAGGTTGTTTATGGCTGCACGTTGGTAATGTTATCGGTAGGAAACTACTAAAACTGCTATTCAAGGTATTAGCCAAAATAGTTTAAATTGCTTGCAATTTTTAACTAATCACAACTCAATGGCTAAACTGTCTCTTACTTTTATATTATCCATCGTCGTTATCTCTACCTCCTTGTCGCAAGAGTATGCTTCCTTGGAAGAGGCCCTCAGATATTTTGAAATTGCAGATTCTTTAAGGGGAAGCGGCAATTATGACAGCTCACTTTATCACTTCAGAAAGCTCACACCATACTATAAAGAACAGCAACACTGGCCAAAATATGTTAGATGCTTAAATAAAACTGCTACTAATCTCTGGTTGATGAGAAGGTTGGATGAATCAATTGAAGTTTCACAGCTCAACATCGATGAATCTCTTAAATACCTCGGAGACAAGAACATTGAAACACTTTTCGCTTATGGAAACATGGGCATTTGCTACATATATAAAAGAGATCACGACCAGGCTGAAGAATTTCTTCTGATGGCAGCAAAAGTAGCGGAGGATGGTAAAATTAAAGCAGGAGAAGAAACAGCCAGCATATATAACAATCTTGGACTAGTATATTTTAGAAGGAGGTCTTGGGACAATGCAATCAACTATTACAAAAAGGCTATTGATGTAAGGGTGGCATATAGTGGAAAAAACACACTTTCAAACGCGTCGAGTTATAGTAATATTGGAGGAGTTTACTGGAGCATAAAAGACTTTCCCAATGCATTAAAGTATTTTAAAATAAGCAGCGGAATAAGGCAATCTGAACTGGGAAAAGATCACCCTGATGTAGCATATGATGAAAACAATTTTGGTTTTTTGTATGCTGATATGGGTGAGCCTGAAAAAGGTCTCAAACATTTGTTAAGAGCTGTTGAGATTAGGTCAAAGTCATTAGGAAAGAAGCATACGCTTTTATCAAATTCATTATACCGAGTTGGAGAAGTATACGCTGACCTGGAGAATTATGATAAGGCTTTAGAGTACTTTCAAAAAGCTATGGTATCAAATGTAATCGGCTTTGAGGAAGAATCTATTATGGTTAATCCGCCTATCGTCGATTATGTATCCGGACATAGTTTACTAATTTCATTACAAAAGAAGAGTCAGGCATTTGTTGACAGATACCGTCAAAAAAATGATACCAGTGACCTTCTTCTGGCATTAAGCACAACACTATCAGCAGATACGTTAATTGATGAATCACGGAACATTCATTTAAGAGACCGTGATAAAAGGCTTATTGGTATTGAAGCAACTAAAGCGTATGCTGTTGGGATAGCATGTACATTCGAACTGTTTAAAATCACGAAAAAACAGGAATACCTGGACTTTGCGTTTTACTTTTCGGAAAAATCCAGAGCTGCAACCCTTGCCAAAAGTCTAGCGAATTCAAAGGCTAAAACATTGGCAAAATTACCTGAGGAAATAATCACATTTGAGAGTGATTTAAGAAAAAAGCAGTCATCAATAAGGAGTCAATATTATGCTCAGAGGTCCAAATCAAATTACGACAGTTCATCAGTCCTGGAAACCCAAATAAAATTGACAGCAGTAAACTCAAGTATTGACAGCCTAATTTTAACTATTGAAACGAACTATCCTTTATACTATAACTTAAAGTATCAAAACAACATTCTAAGCAGAGAGACCATACAAGGTAAATTAAAATCTGATCAGGCAATTATAGAATACTATCATGATTACTCCACACTGTATACACTTGTCATACAGAAAAATAATTCCCAAATCCTAAGTACACCACTGGACTCAGTTTTGGATCAAACAGCAAAACTTAAAGCAAACTTAAGTTTGGAATCCGCTCTTCAAGAGGACTCAGATATCTTTACAAACCTTGCGAAGCACTCAAATTACCTGTACAAGAAATTATTGAACCCTGTTTTGGACACTCTTCCAAAGACTGTTAATCGATTAATTTTTTCTACAAGTGGGGAAATTGCTGGAATCCCATTTGAACTTTTAATTTCTGACATTTCTGACAATCCAAGTGATTTTTCAAGTTTACCATATTTAATCAAAAACTATTCTGTGAGCTATACCAATTCTGCAAGCATATTGTTCCAGGATTATGAGAGCAGAGAGAACAATAAGTCTTTATTATCTATGGCTCCATCATACGATGCAACAGGAGATTTGGAGTCTTATAGTAGTATCAGGTCAGAATTCAGAGATAAAATCCTGCCCTTAAAATGGAACACTCAGGAAATAGAAGAAATAAAAAAATACTTCGATGGTGATAATTTCACAAACCTGAATGCTTCAGAAGAACAATTCAAAAAAAATGTCTCAGACTACCAAATAATTCACCTTGCAATGCATGCATTCGTTGATCATAATGATCCAATGTTGTCTCATTTGGTTTTTGCAAATGACAGCTCTTCTAGTGAAGATGGACTACTATATGTCCATGAGCTTCTAAACCTGAACCTTTCAGCTGAAATGGCTGTGCTTAGTGCTTGTAACACCGGTGTGGGAAAAGTAGATCAAGGTGAAGGTGCTATGAGTCTTGGAACCGCATTTTCATACGCAGGTTGCCCGAGTATTGTAGCAAGTCACTGGGCAGTAGACGATAATTCTACTTCGAAATTAATGAGTGCATTTTATAACAATTTAGCTCAGGGTTTAGCCAAGGATGTAGCTTTGAAGGAAGCAAAACTAGAAGTATTAAAAAACGGTGACAAAATCACTTCTCATCCAATATTCTGGGCTGGATTTGTGGTTGTTGGAGACACTAGTCCATTACAATCCGATAATTACATGATCTGGATATTGTTGGCAGTAGGTTTAGTCATAGTAATCGGCCTGGTAATGCTGATGAGAAAAAAGTCTCGTTGATAGTAACATTAGACCTTCTTAAATAGCCTTGGTCCCTATTTGGCAAATAATCGAACTAACACTAAAAGATTGTCCCAAAATGCTTTTTTCAGGATGAATTGGAACATCAATTTTCATCCAACTAAAACCTAAGTTTAATTATGATATGATATATTTTACAGATGGTGAAATAATAGGATAAAAACATGGTAACAAAGGTTTCATATAGACCTAAATTTGTTAATTTTGGCTGTTTGAAAAAAGAAGTATGAGCGACAAGAAGGAAGAAAACAAAGGGAATTATTCAGCCAGTAATATTCAGGTTCTTGAAGGACTTGAAGCTGTAAGAAAAAGACCTGCCATGTACATCGGTGATGTAGGTATCAAAGGACTTCATCACATGGTTTGGGAAGTTGTTGATAACTCTTTTGATGAAGCCCTCGCGGGACATTGTGATACAATTCATGTTGAAATTAACGAGGACAACTCGATCCAGGTATCTGATAACGGAAGGGGTATCCCAACAGATATGCACCCTAAGGAAAAGAGGTCAGCACTTGAAGTAGTTATGACTGTTCTACACGCTGGAGGTAAATTTGATAAAGACACGTATAAAGTATCTGGAGGTCTTCATGGTGTTGGGGTTTCTTGTGTGAATGCATTGTCCGATCACTTAAAAGTCACGGTTCACAGAAACAATAAAATATTTCAGCAGGAGTACTCAAGAGGTATTCCATCCTATGCTGTGAAGGAAGTTGGAAAGACAGATATAACAGGAACTACGGTTCACTTCCACCCAGACTCTGAAATATTCACAGTATCAGAGTACAAATACGAAACAGTAGCCAGCAGACTAAGAGAGCTATCTTACCTGAATGCTGGAATCAAAATAAAACTTACCGACCACAGAGAAGTAGATGAGTCTGGAAACTCAATTACAGAGGATTTCTTTTCTGAGGGAGGTTTAACTGAATTTGTGGAGTACCTGGATTCAACCAGAGAAAAGTTGATCTCAACGCCAATATTTATTGAGGGTGAAAAAGGTAGTATCCCAGTTCAGGTAGCAATGAGCTACAATACTTCATATGCTGAAAATGTTGTTTCGTATGTAAATAACATTAATACAATTGAAGGTGGAACTCACGTTGCAGGTTTCAGAAGAGCATTGACCCGAACTTTGAAATCTTATGCAGATAAGTCGGGATTACTTGATAAGGTAAAAGTTGATATAAACGGAGATGACTTTAGAGAAGGTCTAACAGCAGTTATCTCAGTAAAAGTTGCTGAACCTCAGTTTGAGGGACAAACCAAGACTAAACTTGGTAACTCTGAAGCTATGGGAGCTGTTGATACCAGCGTGAGTGAAATGCTTCAGGATTATCTGGAAGAAAACCCGAAAGAGGCTAAACAAATTGTTCAAAAAGTAATACTAGCAGCTCAGGCGCGTCATGCTGCAAGGAAAGCCAGAGAGATGGTTCAAAGAAAGAATGTTCTTTCAGGAACCGGCTTACCAGGTAAACTTGCAGATTGCTCAGATAAAGACCCAACTGTTTGTGAATTATACCTTGTGGAGGGAGATTCAGCAGGTGGATCAGCTAAACAGGGTAGAGATAGAAAATTCCAGGCGATTCTACCACTAAGAGGTAAGATTCTAAATGTTGAAAAGGCTCAGGAACACAAAATTTACGATAATGATGAAATCAAAAATATCATTACTGCACTTGGTGTGAAATTTGGGACCGAAGATGATGACAAGGCTTTGAATATGGAAAAGCTGAGATATCATAAAATAGTTATCATGACGGATGCCGATGTTGATGGTAGCCACATTAGAACATTGATACTTACATTCTTCTTCAGGTACATGCGACAACTAATCGAAAACGGCTATTTATATATCGCATTACCACCACTTTATTTAGTAAAGAAAGGTAAAAACGAAAAGTATGCCTGGTCAGAAGATGATCGTGCAAGGCTGGTTACTGAAATTGGAGGTGAAGGGAAAGAAGACTCTGTTAACGTTCAACGTTACAAAGGTCTTGGAGAAATGAACCCAGAACAACTGTGGACTACTACAATGAATCCAGAGTTTAGAAGTTTGAAACAAGTAACCATAGAATCAGCCGCTGAGGCAGATCACCTGTTTTCTATGCTGATGGGAGATGAAGTAGCGCCTAGAAGAGAGTTTATTGAAAAGAATGCCAGATACGCTAATCTGGATATCTGATTCTAGTCAAAGAGAAAATTTAATGCGCCTGAGGCTTTTTTCTGGTGAACAGCAGACTAAAAAAAGCCTCTGCCATTTTATAAATTATAACCGCCATGAATATGACGCCTGAAAATACAGCTAATACGGTGGATGCTAATAACTTAATTGCTTGTTCTATAACCATTTGTTTAAGTTTACGAATTGAACTTATCTAATAATAATCATAATTTTTGAAACATACAACAATTTTTTATTGAAATATTTCGGGATTTGATGTTATTTATAGAACATGGAAATTAATTGAATTGTTTTGATACTTTGAATTTTTACCCAAAAACTATGCGATTTGTAATACAACTTACTTTGGCTATTCTTTTAGCTTTCCCTGTAATGGCACAGCCTGACAGATGGCAACAAAGAGTGGAATACAAGATGGAAATTACCCTTGATGTTAAAACTCATCAATTTGAAGGCACTCAGAATCTTACATACTATAACAATTCGCCTGACACCTTAAATAAAGTCTTCTATCATCTATACTTCAACGCATTTCAACCCGGTAGCATGATGGATGTAAGAAGTCAAAACCTTCCAGACCCAGATAGACGGGTAATGGACAGAATTAGCAAATTGTCTGATTCGGAAATTGGATATCAAAAAGTCTCAAAACTATTACAGAATGGAAAGGCTACTCAATACCATGTGGAAGGTACCATCCTTGAAGTTACTTTAGCAGAACCAATTTTACCTAACTCAAGTGTTGTCTTTGACATGGAGTTTACAGCTCAAGTGCCTAAGCAGATTAGAAGAAGTGGTTATATGAATGCCGAAGGAATCGAATACTCCATGGCTCAATGGTATCCAAAATTGGCCGAGTACGACTACAAAGGATGGCACGCCCACCCGTACATTGCAAGAGAATTTTATGCTCCATGGGGTGACTTTGATGTGAAGATAACATTGGATAAAAACTACATTATCGGAGCAACAGGTGTTTTGCAAAACCCAGAAGAAATCGGTTTTGGATATGGAGAGAAAACTGTAAAGACAAAAGGCAAAACTTTAACGTGGCATTTTGTAGGTAATAATATCCACGATTTTGTTTGGGCCGCAGATCCAGACTACAGTCATGATGTCATCAAAATTGATGGTGACGGCCCGGAAATACATTTTCTTTATCATGGCAAAACAGACGAGATCACAGAGAACTGGAAAAAACTGCAAACAGATATTGCTAAGGCCTACCCTTTTATGGAGAAAAACTTTGGGGACTATCCTTATGAAGTTTACTCTGTAATTCAGGGTGGTGATGGAGGAATGGAGTATCCGATGGCTACACTTATTACAGGTGGTAGAGCTTATGGAAGTTTACTTGGTGTAACATTACATGAAATGATGCATACGTGGTACCAAATGCTATTAGCAACAAATGAAAGCTACTATGCTTGGATGGATGAAGGTTTCACTTCATACACCGAAGCATTAACAACCGAATTTGTTACGGGCAAAGAAGAAGTTTCTGGTTACTACAAAACATACATTGCCCTGGCAACTGGTGGGCAGGAAGAACCATTATCAACTCATTCCGATCATTTCAACAGCAACAGAGCTTATGGACTGGGTTCATATATTAAGGGTGCTGTTTCTATTCATCAATTAGGATATATCATTGGTGAGGATGTAATGAGAAAAGGACTATTGAGATACTATGACACTTGGAGATTTAAGCATCCAAACCTAAATGACTTTGTACGAGTGATGGAAAAGGAATCTGGATTGGAATTGGATTGGTACTACGAGTACTGGGTAAATACAACTCATACCATTGATTATGGTATTACTGCAATTTCAGAAAATTCAACAGGAGGATCTACAGTAAATCTTGAAAGAGTAGGTAAAATGCCAATGCCTCTAGATATTGTGGTTACTTTAAAAGATGGCAGCCAAAAACTTTATTATATCCCACTAAGGATAATGAGAGGAGAAAAAGCAAATGAAAGTGATATTGAAAGAGTTCAACTAAGCGATTGGCCATGGACTCACCCTACTTATAGCTTTGACCTTGATGTTTCGAGTGAAGAAATTAAATCTGTTGAAATCGACCCTTCAGAAAGAATGGCCGACATCAACAGAAAAAATAATATTTTGAAATAAACTATTGTGTAACCTCTGCTCTGATACCTATTGTTTGTGTCGGAGCAGAGGGATCATTTGTGAAAATAGAAATCGTCTTATACTGTCTACCTCTTGTATCAGTAGTATCAAATGTCACTTCCAGATTAATCGTCTTACCAGGGGCAATCTTCCTTTTATACTTCTTGATTGTCAAACAGCTACAGTTTCCAGTTATTTTCCTGATACTTAACTTTTCCAGTCCAGTATTAATCAATTCAAAGCTTTGAGTAAATGTCTCGCCTTGCTTGATTTTACCCTGATCAAATAACCTGTTCGGAACATTCAATTTAGGTGCTTTCGCCAGTTCCTCAGGAGTCATTGGAGGGAAGTACTCTTCTATTGTTGTCATTAATGTGATGCCCTTGATTGGCTCTACAGCATCATTTGTCATTAAATCTATCTTGTCAGAATTAAAACCAAGGTTATCTCTTTTCTCTGGATCAAATTTAACCGTTACTGTTTCCTTGCTCTTTGGCTTAATGGATTTAGAGCTGAAACTTAAAGAAATGAATTCCGGAATTACAGTAAGAGCTGAATCAATAATAATCACAGAGTCACCATCATTGTAAACCTCAAATTTGTAGTCAACCGGCTTTTCCGTAGTGATTTTTCCAATATTAAAGGTGTGATTCTTCAATCTAACGTTACCAACTACAGTTGGATAATCTGTTTCCACAGAACGAGGTTTAGGTAAAACTTTACCTTTTATATAAACATACTCTCTGGCGTTTTTTGCATCAGAGTTGATTGTAAGTCTCTTATTGAATGTCCCAGGGCGATTGAATGGGTTGTACTCAGCTACGATCACTCCTGTATCACCAGGTATTACCGGCTCCTTCGTCCAGTGTGGTGTAGTACATCCGCAAGATGCTTTCACGTATCTCACTTTAACCGGAGCATCACCTGTGTTTACAAATTTAAACTCATTTCTTACCTTTCCCTCAGTTTGAGGCACCTCACCAAAGTCATGAGTTTCCTCTAAAAATTTGATTTCACCTTGCTGACCAAAAAGACTGACACTTGATAGAATTAACCCTATAAAAATTAAGTTTCTCATTATTACAATTTTCAATTACATCACAAATTTAACATTTCCGTGTGAGCATTAAGTAATCTACTCCCCATTCGATACAGAAACGAAAATAATTCTTCTTATTTTGCGCTTCAATTTTATTAATTATCAAAATCATAAACAATGGCTAGGATTTTAACTGGTATTCAAAGTTCTGGACGCCCACATTTAGGCAATCTAATGGGAGCGATATTACCAGCTATTGAATTATCAAAAGATGAGAAGAATGATTCTTTATTCTTCATTGCAGATTTGCATTCATTAACCTCTATTAAGGACGCTGAACTTAGAAGAGAAAATACCAATGCGGTTGCTGCAGCATGGCTGGCTTGTGGTTTTGATACCGATGAAGGAATTTTTTACAGACAATCCAAAATTCCAGAAGTTTGCGAATTGACATGGTACCTAAATTGCTTTGCTCCTTACCCAATGTTGGCAAATGCCCACTCATTTAAAGACAAAGCAGACCGTTTGGCTGATGTCAATGGTGGTTTATTCACCTACCCTGTTCTGATGGCCGCAGATATTCTGATGTATGACGCAGAGATTGTACCTGTTGGTAAAGATCAAAAGCAACACCTTGAAATGACAAGAGTAATCGCCAAAGCTTTCAATCATGAATATGGAGATACTTTTGTTATTCCTGAGGAAAGAATTGATGAGAACCTTATGACTATTCCCGGTACCGACGGTCAAAAAATGAGTAAGTCTTATGGAAACATAATTGACATATTTCAGCCTGAGAAACAACTCAAAAAGCAGGTTATGGCAATTGTTACCGACAGTACACCTTTGGAAGAACCGAAAGACCCTGACACTTGTAATGTTTTTGCGATCTATCAGCTATTAGGAACAATTGATCAGACAGAAACATTGAGACAAAAGTATTTGGGAGGAAACTTCGGGTATGGCCATGCCAAAAAGGAACTTTTGGAATTAATTCTTGACAAGTATCAAAAGGAAAGACAAACGTTTGACTCTTTGATGAATGATTTGGGAGAATTAGAAAATCAATTATCAAAAGGAGAAGAGAAAGCAAGAGTCATTGCTAATAAAGTATTGGACAGAACAAAAGAAAAGCTGGGATATTAATTCCCAGCTTGCCATACAGTTTCTTTAAAACCCTCTTCATTTTGAATGATCAATCGACATGGAGAGGGAACCATTACTAATTTGTTATTCCCCTCAGGAAAATCATCCACATCAACCTGAACACCCTCAGAAGGCTCAACTTCAAATTTATTAGAAGCTCTTTTAATATATTTCTTCGCGATGTATGCAATCGGAGAAAGCACGTCATTATCCGGGCAGAATTCATCATGTACCTCATATATGATTTCCTCTAGAAACGTACCGTAATTTTCAATGAAAGAGTCTAAGAGTTCATTGAGCTCATTTTCTGCGGTTACAAAATCCTGTGACGCACCCGTTAATGCGCTAAGTTTGGTTTTTTTCTCAGCGATTTTCTCAAAATCTTGGTTGAGTTTTCTGATGTCCATTATATTTAAGCTTAATCAAGCATTTGTTTCGGTAAACGACTATTATCTGATAACGATTACAAAATAAGATAATTACCCACAGATAATAAAATTTTAAAATAGAAGATTTTAATTAAAAATATTGAAAATAATTAAGTGATATGAGCGCAGAAATTATTAATAAAGCAAAATCATGGCTATCAAGCTCTATAGATGACGATACAAGACAAACTATTGAGCAAATGCTTAATAATAATGACGACTCGGAGTTAGTAGAGTGTTTTTATAAGGATCTAGAATTTGGAACCGGTGGCTTAAGAGGCATCATGGGTGTGGGTTCGAATCGGATGAATAAGTACACAGTAGGAATGGCTACCCAGGGACTGGCTAATTACTTGATAAAGGCTTTTCCAAATCAAGATATCAAAGTCGCAATTGCTCATGATAGTAGAAATAATAGCAGGTTCTTCGCTGAAACTACAGCCAACGTGTTTTCAGCAAACGGCATAAAAGTCTTCCTATTTGATGAACTAAGACCAACTCCTGAACTATCATTTGCTATTAGGGAATTAGCTTGCCAAAGCGGTGTGGTTCTAACTGCCTCCCACAACCCAAAAGAATATAACGGTTACAAAGCATATTGGAATGATGGTGCTCAACTGGTACCTCCACATGATGCCAACGTAATTACAGAAGTTCAAAACATTAAAGGAATCGATGATATCAATTTCGCGCAAAATGATTCCTTGATAGAGAGTATTGGAGAAGATATTGACAAAATCTATCTGGACAGAATATTAGGAATCACTCTTGCTCCTGAAGCAGTTAAGAATCAGAAAGATTTAAAAATTGTCTTTTCATCAATTCATGGTACTGGAATTACTTTGGTTCCGAAAATTCTGGAACAAATGGGTTTTGAAAATGTACATGTTGTAGAAGAACAAGCTACTCCCGATGGAAATTTCCCAACAGTTGTTTACCCAAACCCTGAGGAGAGCGAAGCATTAAGCATTGCTCTCAGACAAGCTGCCGACATAGATGCTGATCTGGTCATGGCTACAGACCCGGATTCTGACAGAGTTGGGATTGCTGCTAAAAATGACAAAGGTGAATTCCAATTGCTTAATGGGAATCAAACCGGTTCACTCCTTGTATATTACTTACTCACAAAATGGAAAGAGAATGGCAAGATCACAGGCAATCAGTATGTGGTTAAAACTATTGTAACAACAGAACTGATTAAAGATATTGCTGATAGTTTTGAAATCAAGAGCTATGATACGCTGACTGGATTCAAATATATTGCTGCTGTTATAAAAGAACTTGAGGGTAAGGAAGAATTCATTGGTGGTGGAGAAGAAAGCTATGGATATTTAATTTCTGATTTTGTTAGAGATAAAGATGCCATTGCTTCTTGTGCTTTCATAGCTGAAATGACCGCTTACTTCAAAAATCAAGGAAAGTCCTTATATGAAGTCTTGATGGAAATCTATCAACAGTATGGAATGTATCAGGAATTCCTGGTATCAATTACCAAAAAAGGCAAAACTGGTGCAGAGGAGATTCAAACTATGATGGCGAATATGAGAGCCACACCTCCTACGCAACTAGCAGGTTCCGCTGTGGAGTCAGTAATTGATTATCAATCCGGCTCAATGAAAAATATGAAGAGTGGAAGTGAAGAGACTATTGATTTTCCGAAATCAAATGTACTTCAGTATTTAACAGAAGATGGAACAAAAATTTCTGCGCGCCCTTCTGGAACAGAACCTAAAATCAAATTTTATTTCAGTGTTAAAACGGAGCTCAATTCTGCATCAGAGTATGACAACCAGCTTAACACCCTGAAAGCCAAGGTAGATACGATCAAAAAAGAGCTAAATTTATAATTGTTAAGTGCTGATTTATAGGAAAATAAATTGTTTTATCTCAATTATTAGTTAAATAGCAGAATTGTATAAATTTGGGGCTGAAGCCAGAATGCGTTATTTTAATAATGGAAGTTTGGTTTTTATAATCTAAAAATATTTATATTTCCTCAGTGAAAATTTAAAAGTGTAGGATTTTAATGCAAATTCTATTATACATCACCCTCCTAATTGTGGGGTTTGTGCTACTGATAAAAGGGGCAGATTTTTTGGTAAATGGAGCTTCTTCCCTTGCCAAAAGATTCAATGTTTCTGATATCGCCATTGGACTTACAATTGTTGCTATGGGAACCTCGGCTCCTGAGTTAGTGGTAAATCTAATCTCAGGTTCTGCGGCTTCAAACCATGATATTGTATTTGGTAACATCATTGGTTCCAATATCTTTAACCTATTCCTGATACTAGGTGTTGCAGGTGTGATATATCCAATAACCGTCCAGAAAAATTCACTCTGGAAAGAAGTTCCATACTCACTTATAGCAACATTCATCTTTTTTGTACTTCTAAACGACTCAACATTCCAGGGCTCTGAAACTAACGCCGCTACTTTCTGGGATGGTTTGATATTATTAGGAATGTTCTGCCTATTCCTCCTTTACATATTCATGAATATGAGAAGAGGTGGAGAAATAGAGGAATTAGAAGACATCCAAATTTATGGCACATTGAAAACCACCTTGATGATCGCAGGTGGTATGGCTGGCTTGGCATTTGGAGGAAACCTGATTGTTGAGAATGCTGTAAGCATCGCAGAGGATTACGGTGTGGATAAAAAATTAATTGGACTTACAATTTTGGCTGCTGGTACGTCTTTACCAGAACTAGCCACAACTGCTGTAGCCGCATTTCACAAGAAATCTGATCTAGCAGTTGGCAATATAGTTGGGTCAAACATATTTAATATACTTCTTGTTCTTGGCTCCACTGCTGTAATTCATGGTCCATTAGAGTATTCGCCGATTATGAACATCGATTTATACATCGTCATGATTGGTACCTTCATGCTTTTCATATTCATGTTTACTTTCAACAAATACAAGCTGGATAGATCAGAAGGAGCATTATACTTAATAGGTTTCGTGGCTTACATGACCTATCTGTTAATGAGAGAAGGATACATAACCGCACTTTGGTAGTGAGAGCACCTCAATTTGATGACATCTATATGGAGTTGGCTGTAAACCTTGCCAAACGATCACATTGTATTAAACGACAGGTTGGTGCAGTCTTAGCTAAAGACACAAGAATCATCAGTATTGGTTATAATGGACCTCCTGCAGGAACTCACAACTGTGATGAGGAATGGCCTGAACACGGATGTCCTAGAGACTCAAAAGGAGGTTGTTCGCTGGCAATACACGCAGAACAGAACGCTATTCTTTATGCTGTGAAAAATAAAACCTCAGTTGAAGACTCTACTCTGTACGTTACACTCTCCCCTTGCCTGGCTTGTGCACGAATAATCTACACTTCAGGAATTAAGAAAGTGATTTATTTAAATAGCTACGCAGAATATAAGGGAATAGGCACTGATGAAGGAGCTGATTTCCTGAAAAAATTCGGAGTTGGAGTTGAGAAATATGCGGGAAGCTTTCCTCACGCTACAGACCTCATATAATATTTACCTCCGGAGTTAATTCTATTCCGAATTTCTCTCTCACAGAAGCTCTTATTTCTTTCGACAGGTTTTCAATATCCTTACCCCTGCCATTACCATAATTCACAAGGACAAGAGCCTGATTCTTATGCACACCAATTTCCCCTATAGTCTTACCCTTCCAGCCACAATTTTCAATTAACCAACCAGCAGGGACTTTAACTTGGTCGTTAGGCTGTGGGTATCCAGGAATATTTGGGTAAGAGGCTTTCAAATCCTCAAACTTCTGAGAAGGAATAGTTGGGTTCTTAAAGAAACTTCCTGCATTACCAATTTCTGCAGGGTCAGGAAGTTTCGACTGTCTGATTTGAATTACGGCTCTACTTACATCAGAAATAGTAGGATCAGCTATATTCAATGAATTCAAAGTTTCAGCTATTGCTCCATATGAAATATTTATATCTGGTTTCTTACTCAACCTTAGAGTGACTGATGTAATTAGGTATTTTCCTTTTAATTCCTTTTTGAACACAGATTCCCGATAGCCAAACTCACATTCATTGTTTCGAAAAATCCTGGTCATTCCTGTTTCTAAGTGAATTGCAGACAACTCCTCAAAAACATCCTTAATCTCTACCCCATAAGCTCCAATATTTTGCATTGGTGCCGCTCCAATTGTTCCAGGTATCAGACTTAAGTTTTCAATTCCTCCCCAATCATTTTCTATGGTCCATAAAACGCAATCATGCCAATTCTCACCCGATCCAAATTTTACTTTGACAAAGTCCTTATTCTCTTCAACTACTTCCCTGCCTGCTATAACGTTTCTAACAACAACTCCCTCAAAATTGTCAGTCAGCAACACATTAGAACCTCCGCCTAAAATCAAATGGTCATTTTGTTTAAACAAATCTGACGCAATTAATTCTTTAACATCCTCCTCTGAATTTACTTCTACCATATATCTGGAAGTAACATTCATTCCGAAAGAATTAAACTGTTTTAGATTCGCGTGTTCAGTAATTTGCATTCGCTTAGGATTCATCTATTTTAGTTACCTGAAAATATGCCCGCAATTTAAATGGATTTTTTATTCAAAAAGACCAATAGTAGGTATTTAGCCATAATCAGAATCGTTCTGGGGTCCTGGTTTTTTATTGACCTGGTCTCAATGTTGGTTTCAGGCTATGTAACAGAAGCATATGTAACTTCTACTGTGCACTTTCCTTTTTATGGATTTGAATGGATCAAGCCCTTACCTGGAATCTGGATGTATGTTTTATACATCTTCCTTTCAATTATCACAATTGGAATCACTTTGGGTTATAGAATGAGGCTGTGTCTCATGATTTTCCTAATTGGGTTCACTTATGTTTTCATGTGTGACATTGTCTACACGCTGAACAAATTCTATCTGTTTTTATGGTTTGCTTTCATTTTATTGTTCACAGGGGCTGACAAAGCTTTATCATTCGCAAAAGAAGAAAATAAATCAAAATGGGTTCCTTATTGGCAGGTTTTTATATTCCAATTCTTGTTTGTGCTCATTTATACCTATTCTGGAATTTCAAAGTTAAACCCCGACTGGCTATTTCATGCTGAGCCTTTGGTGATATTCCTAAAATATAAGATCCCATTCAAATGGATGTCTGCGGAAGTCTATCAATATGCTGCCTTCACCTTTACCTATTGCGGTATGTTCTTCGACCTTACCATCTCGGCACTTCTGGTATATAATAAC